>CAKUJN010000057.1 GCA_934661735.1 uncultured Oscillospiraceae bacterium | reverse complement strand
GCATATACGGCGGCGGACAGCGCCTCTGTCGAAGCGCCGCAGCTCAGCGAGAACGACCTTGCCGCCATGCTCGCCGGCAAAACCATCGTGCAGGGAACCATTCTCTCTCTTGAGTATGTGCGCATTCCCCTGTCCGGCAGCGTCTGGTATCTGGCCGCCGCGGTCATCCGCACGGAGAAGATTCTTGCCGGAGAAAACGTGCCAGAGCAGATCACCGTCGCGGGCGCAGCCGTTTACACCGGCGACGGCGCGGAGACCGGCTCCGGCGGGACGCCGGTTCCGGCATTTGCCGGCTGCCGCACAGGACTTTCCGCTGTTTTCGTCCTGCGCACCGTGGAAAACACGCCGTGGCAGATCGGCCTGACCGCCGTCGATCCCGCGTCAATCGGCGAAATGCTTCTTGTCCGCTGTCTGGAGCCGAACGATCCCGCATTGGTCCGCTATTTTTCCTGAACGGTATGCGCAGGAGGTTTCACTTTCCGCTTCTCACTATCCATTTGTAAAGTGGTACGAATGCCCGAGGTCATAGGCCATTTTATTGCTCTCCGAGATGAAATCCATGAACCGGTTTGCCGCCGAGGTGGGCGTCACGCCGCGCAGCGTACACATGACGACCGAGCGCGGCGGAATCTCAAAGTCGGTACGCAGCGGCAGAATGACGCCGCGGCTGAGGCCCGACTGTGAAAACTCCTCCGTCACACACGCTACTCCAAGGCCGATGCGCGCGAGCGAAATGAGCAGATTGTGCGAGCCAAGCTCGATTTCCGGCTCGATGGTGATGCCGTGCGACTGGAAAAAGCGCTCGACATACAGGCGGGAGCTGGCCTTGCGTTCCAGCAGGATCAGCGGGAATTTTGCAATTTCCTGCACGGAATAGGCATGGCGGAAATCGCACGGATAGTCCGGCGCGGCGACAAAAACCGTATGCGTATCCACGCAGTGGCGCACGCAGTAGGTCTCCGCGTCCTGATTTTCACTTGCAAAGGCGATATCCACCTGCCCGCTGTGCAGATATTCCAGCACCATCCGGCTGGTCCCGTTGAGAATCCGGATGCGGATATCGGGATAGTCGCGGTGAAACGACTCCAGCCGTGAGAGCAGATAGGTTTTCGTCACCGTATCGCTCGCGCCGATAATCAGTTCGCCGGTCAGAAGCTGGCGCGACTGCGCGATTTTTTCTTCGCCGCTCTGGATCATGCCCAGCGCGTGCGTCACATATTCCAGCAGCGTCTGTCCCTCAGACGTCAGGCTGACGCCTCTGGTGCTGCGCGAAAACAGCCGCACCTGAAGCTGCTCCTCCAGCTGCTTGATCGACTGGCTGACGGCGGATTGGGAAATATAGAGGTTCTGCGCCGCGGCGGAAATATTGCCCATGCGTGCAACCTCATGAAACACACGGTAAAGCTCCAGCTTGACTGCCATAGCCGCTTCCCCTTTCATAAGAGCATTTTATATTTTCAATTAAATATATCTATTTTACTTATCCCAGTGCTTTGATTATAATGGATGGGCTGTGAAAAGTCCAGCACTGTTTGCGCCGGACGGCGCGGACATATTGCCGCGTCGACTGACGCAATTTCAAAGCAAGGAGATCTGTCATGCTCATCCGTACCCCCGAACAGGACATTGAACGCGTCCTCTTTACCGAAAAAACCATCGCCGCGCGCGTCGAGCAGCTCGGCGCCGACCTGACCGCAAAGCTCGGAAGCGAGCGTCCGGTGCTGGTCTGCGTGCTCAAGGGCGCCTCGTTCTTCTATATTGACCTCTGCCGGAGCATGAACTGCGCCATCGACATGGACTTCATCGCCGTGTCCAGCTATGGCCAGCACGCGCAGTCCACCGGCGTTGTGCGTCTGATCAAGGATCTGGACAACAACATCACCGGCCGGCACGTTGTCATTGTCGAGGATATCATCGACTCGGGCCTCACCATGCACTACCTGCGTCAGCTGTTCGCCGCCCGTCAGCCTGCGTCCATCACGACCATTTCATTTCTGGACAAGGCCGGCGCGCACCCCAGCGAGTACAAAACCGACATGTGCGGCTTTGAAATCGGCAACGAATTTGTCGTCGGTTACGGTCTGGATTACGCCAACTACTACCGGAACCTCCCCTATATCGGCGTGCT
The DNA here is from genome assembly GCA_934661735.1 of uncultured Oscillospiraceae bacterium. GTDB lineage: Bacteria > Bacillota > Clostridia > Oscillospirales > Oscillospiraceae > CAG-170. The sequence continues at coordinate 11,090 of CAKUJN010000057.1, read as the reverse complement.
CCGTCCCGAGTGCTACGCAAAATAACGCGCCCTGCGCATTTGCCTGTGTCGAAGCTTCGCAATCGCCGTATTTTTTCAAAAAGCTATTGACGCGCGTGTCCGCGTAGTGTAGACTAGTCCCAATCAAATAGCTGCCAATATAGTTCCGAATGTATGGCTCGGATGTTTCTACCGCGGCGCCAAAGCCGCGACTATTGGAAGTCTGCCGCGGGAGGGGTATCTCCTGCGGCTCGGTTGGCAGCTCTTTCCGCATTCCCGCGGCAAAGGAGCTGTCATTTTTTATATTTTAAGGAGGACAGGCTTCATGGAGGCACTCAAAGAACGGATTCGCAGAGAGGGTAAAATTCTCCCAGGCAACATCGTCAAGGTCGACGGCTTTCTGAATCACCGCGTGGACTGCCAGTTCCTTGCGGAGCTGGCGGACGAATTCGCCAGACACTTCGACCTCTCCAAGGTCGACGTGATTCTGACCGCCGAGGCCAGCGGCATCGCGCTGGCGACTGTCTGTGCGTACCGCTATGGCAAGCCCATGATTTTCGCCAAAAAGGCAAAGAGCGACAACATCGAGGGCGGCCTGTATTGCAGTGAGATTGCGTCGTATACCTATCGCAAAAAGGTCACGCTGATTGTGTCGAAGGAGTGGCTGCATGCGGGCGACCGCGTTTTGATCATCGACGACTTCCTTGCCCGCGGCGAGGCCATGCGCGGCCTGTGCGAAATCGTCACCAGCGCCGGCTGTGAACTGGTCGGCATCGGCTGCGCGGTGGAAAAGGGCTTCCAGCACGGCGGCGACAAGCTGCGCGAGGCGGGCGTCAATCTCAAATCGCTGGCCATCATCGAAAAGGCGGAGCCTGGCTGCATCGTGTTCCGCGACGACGAGTAATTATCTGCTTTCAATCTGCGCCGCCTGCAAAGGCGGCGCTTATTCTTTGCGGCAGAGCCGCAGCTGTCGCTCCGTGGGCGATTCCTACCGAACCCTGTAGGGGCCATCGGCCCTCTTTTCCGGTATTCACCGGAACTGCCGTTGATGCGGCAACACCACAGCCGTGCCTTCGGCGACCTACTTTTTCTGCTGCGCCAGAAAAAGTAGGCAAAAAGAGGCGCTTGGGGACGCGTCATATTGCGCGCTGACGCGCGCGATTCTTTGGCCGCTCCGCGGCCTGAACGCCCTGACGGGCGCAGAATTGTTATTTTCCCGATAGCTTATGGTTCCGGCCAATGTACTACACGCATTTGCGGGCAGACTGCATCAACCTCGCTTCTACTCATTTCCGGAATACTCGGCCAATCTTGTTCATGCACTGCACCTTGTAGGGGCCGATGCCTACATCGGCCCCTACAAACATGTACAACAGAACGCGAATACTGTGCACCATCGGCGCATATGTAGGTGCGCTGTTATTTCCACAGCAGGGTGTTTTGCCATCTCCTTGCGCGGCAACTGTTTCCGATGGGAGCGTTGTTCCACACAGGCGGCGCTGTAGTCCAGATTTGTAGACAGTTTATCGTGTGCTGGCCGCAGCGTTCTTCTACGGGCTCTTTCTGTGGCTTGCGGTACAGTCCGATTCGTTTCCGGCGCCTCTTTTTGCCCACTTTTTCTGGCAAGGCAGAAAAAGTGGGTCGCCGAAGGCACAGTTGCAGTGTAACTGCAAAAACGGCAGTTACGGTGAATACGGACAAACGGGCCGATGCCCACATCGGCCCCTACAGACGTTCGTTTACAAAAAACGAACAGGACGGACAGGTCCGTCCGCCCATACGGTCTGCGCGGCAGAATCGCCGCCGGAGGCTGTTCCGTCGCATACAACCGATTTTTTACTTGCCTTATTCAAACACCTGTGCTAATATCTATGTTTGTATGCATGACGCACAAATATTCAGATTTTTATGTATATGCACGAAAGAAACGGAACGGAACCATGAAAAAGATTATCCCATTTCTCACACCCTATCGAGGCAAAACGGTGCTGGCCATGCTGCTGGTCTCCCTTGCCACGGTCTGCGACCTGCTGCTGCCCACCATCATGAGCAGCATTCTCAATAACGGTGTCCGGCAGGCGGACTTTGCCTACATCGCGCGCTGCTGCGGGCTGATGCTCCTGGTCGCGGCGCTCGGCCTGGCGACGCTTCTGCTGGGGCGCAAGCTCAGCGCGCAGGTTGTCGCGGGCTTCAACGGCGATATCCGCTCGGCGGTGTTCCGCCGCGTCAACGAAATCCGTTTTGAGGATTTTGAATCTTTCGGCACCGCCGCGCTCCTCACCCGCTCGACCAACGACGTCAACACCATCTCCTGGATCGCCTCGCTCGTCTCCGGAAGCCTGATCACGATTCCGATTCTGTTCATCGGCGGCGTGGCACTTGCCATGCGCAAGAGCGTGACGCTGTCGCTGATTCTGCTGGCGTCAATCCCGCTGGTCTTTGGCGTTGTGCTTCTGGCCAGCCGCGGCATCACGCCCCTGCATGAAAAATCCGACCACTACATTGATGTGCAGAACGATCTGATGCGCGAGCGCCTGCACGGCATCCGTGTCATCCGCGCCTTTAACAAGGAGCAGATGCAGCACGACAAGATCGCCGACGCCACGCGCGTCATGGCGGAAAACATCATCAACGCCAACGTCCGCATGCAGGCAATCAGCCCAATCGGCGTGTTTTTCCTGAACGTCTCCGTGCTGATCATCCTGTGGGCAGGCTCCGTACAGATCGGCGCGGGCCGCACCGGCCTGACCGGCGGCGATGTATTTGCCATCGTACAATATGCCGCGCTGATTGCCAACGGCGTGATGATGGCCGGCATGGCCGTAGTCATGTTCCCGCACGCGCAGGTTGCGGCGCGGCGAATCTCCGAGGTGCTGGATCTTCCGCCTGCCGACGAAAACGGCGGCGACAGCACGCACTGCTTCGGCGGCGCGATCACATTTGACCACGTCACATTCCGCTATGACGGCGCGGTCGAGCCCGCCGTCAGCGACATTTCGCTCACCATTCTCCCTGGTCAGAAGGTTTCGGTCATCGGCGGCACTGGCTCCGGCAAGAGCACGCTTGTACAGCTTCTGCTGGCTTTCCGCTCCCCCACCGAGGGCCGGATTCTGTTTGACGGCGTTGACGCCGCCGGTCTGGAGCATGGCTCCATCCGCCGCAGCATCAGCTGCGTGCTGCAGCGGGCGGCCGTCTACACCGGCACCATCCGCCGCAATATCCAGCTTGGATCTCCCGATGCGTCCGAGGCCGAAATCCAGCAGGCCGCATCCATCGCACAGCTTTCGGATTACATCGCCACGCTCCCCGACGGACTGGAGCACGAGCTGGCCGAGTCCGGTAAGAATCTCTCCGGCGGCCAGAAGCAGCGGCTTTGCATCGCGCGCGCAATCGTCAAGGACGCCCCCATCTACATTTTCGACGACTCGTTCTCCGCGCTGGACTTTCTGACCGAGGCACGGCTTCGTCAGGCGCTCAACGAAAAAATCGCCGGACGCACACAGATCGTCATTACCCAGCGCATCACCTCCGCCATGAACTCCGATCAGATTTTTGTCATGGATAAGGGCCGTCTGATCGATCACGGCACGCACACGCAGCTGCTTGAGCGCTGCGCCATTTATCGGGAGATCTATGCCTCCCAGACAGGAGGCGGAAGCAAATGAGACGTTACCGCAATTACAATCAGGACGCCGAGCCGCCGCGCAAGGGCGCGCTGCTTCAGCTGCTGCGCGGTGCAAAGGAGATTCGCTGGCAGCTGGTGCTGGCCTGCGTGCTCAGTCTGATTCTGGTCGGCTGCGCGCTGGCCATTCCCACGCTGACCGGCGACATCGTCCAGCGGCTGATCGACTTTGCCGGCGGTGCGGCGGGAAGCCTGACGTCGGCCGTCCTGCCGGTCATCGCGCTGCTGGGCGCGGCATATCTGCTGCGCGCCGTTGTCTCCTACTGTAAAATGCTGCTGCTCAACAAGGCGGTCAGCCGCTATTTCACCTGCAATCTGCGCATCAAGCTCTCCGACAAAATTCAGCGCCTGCCGGTCAGCTATGTCGATCACACGCCGGTCGGCGAAATTCTCTCCCGCATGACGGGCGACGTGTCCCGCATCGGTAACTCTCTGCACTCGGTTATTGATACGATCATGGGCGGTTTTTTGCAGGTACTCGCCATCGCGGTGATGCTGTTCATCCAGAACTGGCAGCTGGCCATCGTCGTTGTCGCGTTCATGCCGCTTTCCATCTGGCTCTCCGCCCGCATCGCCGGCAGGTCCAAACGGCATTTCCATAAGATGTTCCACGAATCCGGCCGTCTGTACTCGGTCATTGAAGAATCGTACACAAACTTCGCCGCTACAAAGGCGTATCATCTGGAGGAGGCGTGCTGTGAAAAGCATGCGGAAATCAACCGTTCGCTGATCAAGGCCGAATCCGACGCCGTTTTCCTCTCCGCCGTCGTACAGCCCGTGATTGCCGCGTCCAATTCGCTGGCCTATATCGCAATCAACCTGCTTGGCGGCTGGCTGATTGTCCGGCACAACGTGCCGGTGGGCACCGTCGTCACCGCCGTGCTCTTCGCACGGCAGTTCTCCGAACCGCTGGAGCAGATTTCAAACGGTCTGAGCACGCTTCAACAGGCAAGCGCGGCGGCAAGCCGTCTGGTGACGCTGCTTGAGCTTCCGGAGGAAGAGCCCGTGCCGCAGGAGCTTCCGGATACGGGCGACGGCTCGGTCGAATTCCACGACGTTAGCTTCTCCTATACGCCGGATGTGCCGCTGATCCGCAACTTCTCGGTCCATGTGGAAAAGGGTCAGCATATCGCCATCGTCGGCCCGACCGGCGCAGGCAAAACCACGCTGGTCAATCTGCTGATGCGCTTTTACGACATCGACAGCGGTCAGATTCTGCTGGGCGGCCGTGAGGTTTCTCAGTACTCCCGTGCCTCCACACGCGCCCGCTTCGGCATGGTCCTGCAGGACACATGGCTTTTCGGCGGTACAATCGCCGAGAATATCGCCTTCGGCCGTCCGGAGGCAACGCGCGACGAAATCGTCCGCGCGTGCGACGAGGCATACTGCGACCACTTCATCCGCACGCTCCCGAAGGGCTATGACACCGTCATCGGCAGCGACCGCATCACCCTTTCAGGCGGTCAGAAGCAGCTTCTGACCATTGCCCGCGCGCTGCTGGCCGACCGCGAACTTCTGATTCTGGACGAGGCGACATCCAATGTCGACACCCGGACCGAGCTGCTCATCCAGAAGGCCATGGACAAGCTCATGCGCGGCAAGACCTGCTTCATCATCGCGCACCGCCTTTCCACCATTGTGGACGCCGATCTGATTCTGGTCGTGCGCGACGGCCAGATCGTCGAGCAGGGTACGCACCGCGAGCTTCTGGAAAAGCAGGGCTTCTACAGCGAAATCTATCAGAGTCAGTACGCAATATAACCGGAATTCTGCAAAAAATCCTGTCCGAGGTATGCCTCGGACAGGTTTTTGCATTTTCCGGCCGCACGGCAAACGTGCGTGGAAGGCTCCGCCCTATACAAAAGCGCCCTCCACGCCTGCCGGCGTGAAGGACGCTCTGCAATACGGCTTTCTGGATGCGCACACTTTTACTGCCTGCCCTCGTCCAGACGGAATTTCCGGCTGTAATCCTCATACAGACGTGTAAAGCTGCCGGATTTCAACTCCTTGACGCTGTTGAGATATTCGTGCGTGTCAAACAGGTCGGATTCCAGCTCGATCATCGCGACGGCGATGTTGGAGCAGTGATCGGCCACACGCTCATAGTTCGTCAGCAGGTCGTTGAACACGAACCCCAGCTGAATCGTGCAGATGCCGTGCTGAAGCCGGTCGACATGGCGCAGCTTGATCTCATCGCAGAGGTTGTCGATCAGCTCCTCCAGCGGCTCGACGTGCTTGGCCATTTCCACATCGTTGCGGATAAACGACTCAATCGTCAGCCGCACAATCTCCATGACCGCCGACTCGATGACATTCAGATCCTTCTGTGCCTGCGGCGAGAAGTCCAGCGCCTTTTCATGAATTTCCTTTGCATTTTCCGCAATGTTCAGCGCATGGTCCGAAATCCGTTCAAAATCGGACAGCGTGTGCAGGAACTTGGATACCTCCTCGTTCTGCACGTCGCTCATTTCGCGGCCAGTCAGCTTGACCAGATATGAGCCGAGCGTATCCTCATAGCGGTCGACGGTCGATTCCATCCGCTCGACCTCGTCAAAGCCTGTGTCGGAATAGTCCTTGCGGAGCTTGAACGCCTCAAACAGGTTTTCCCGCGCCTCCGCCGCCATGGCATTGATGCAGATGCGGCTTTGCTCAATGGCCAGCGCCGGATGCTGAAGAAAGCGCTCCTCCAGCTGCATCAGCTCCGGCTGCTTGCGCGCGCCGCCTCTGTCGGGAATCAGGAAGTTGACCAGCGCCTCGATCACGTCGATAAACGGCATCAGAATCAGCACCTTGACCAGACGGAACAGCGTATTGAGCGCCGCGATGCTGACGGCCGTCATGGGCATACTCAGGAAAGAGAAATGGAACGCGGCGTTTGCGATATAGAATACCGCGGCCCAGAAAATGACGCCGACCGTCTCAACCACCAGATAGACCAGCGCCGTGCGCCTGCCGTCCACATTTGCGCCGATGGCCGAAATCAGGACCGGCACCGCCGCACCGATGGCGATGCCCATGATAACCGGAAACGCCATGGCAAAGTCAATTACGCCCGTCGAGGCCAGCGCCTGCAGAATACCGACCGCTGCCGAGGCGCTTTGAATCACGCTGGTAAAGACAATGCCAAACAGAATGCCCAGCAGCGGATTGGACAGATGCACCAGAAACTGAATAAACACAGGGCTTTCGCGCAGGGGCGAAACCGCCTCGCTCATGGCGCTCATGCCGAACATCAGAACGGCAAAGCCCATCAGAATATCGCCGATGTGGCGGCGCGACTGGCTGTGCGAGAACATGCGCAGCACAATGCCCGCAACCGAAATCACACCCGTCAGCGTCGCGGTGGAAAACAGCTCGACCCAGCCGCCGCTGCTTCCGCCGCCAAGCTCGGACAGGCAGAGCACCCAGCCGGTGATGCTGGTGCCGAGAATCGCGCCCAACACAATGCCGATTGCCTGCCGCACCTTCATCATGCCCGAGTTGACAAAACCGACGACCATGACGGACGTCGCCGAGGAGGACTGGATCACCGCCGTCACGCCCGTGCCAAGCAGGAAGCCCTTGAGCGGCGTGCTGGTCAGCCGGTACAGCACGACCTCCAGCTTATTGCCCGCGACCTTTTTCAGCCCGTCGCCCATCAGCGCCATGCCGAACAGGAAAAGCGCCACGCCGCTGAGCAGCGAAATGATATTGCTGATTCCCATCTGCCCATTCCTCCCCATTGTGATCATCTTCAGAATACCGCCCGAACCTTAAATTCTTGTATAGCATTATATTAAATCTATGTTAAATCTTGCAATTTTGCGTTTTTTCGCGTAAACTGAACATGCTCCGGCCTGTATGGCCGGTAATTCTGGAAACCGGAGGCGGCACGCATGATTTATCTGCTGGAGGACGACGACAGCATCCGCAAGCTTGTGATCTATGGTCTGGAAAGCCAGGGCTACGCGGCAAAGGGCTTCGCCCTGCCGTCCGAGTTCTGGCGCGCCATGGGCGAGGCACTGCCGGAGCTGGTGCTGCTGGATATCATGCTGCCGGAGGAGGACGGACTGAGCGTCCTGCGCCGGCTGCGCAAGGGCGTCTCCACGCGCCGTCTGCCGGTCATCATGCTGACGGCAAAAAATGCCGAATATGACCGCGTCATCACGCTGGACAACGGCGCGGACGACTTTGTCTCCAAGCCGTTCGGCATGATGGAGCTGGTTGCGCGCGTCCGCGCCGTCCTGCGCCGCGCCGAGCCCGCGCCGCCCGCGCCGGCCGAATATCGCATCGGCGCGCTGCGCCTCTGTCCCGAGCGGCACATCGTACAGGTCTCCGGCCGCGACGTGCAGCTGACCTACAAGGAATTTGAACTTCTGTGCCTGCTCGCGGAAAATCAGGGACTTGTCCTCACGCGCGGCACGCTGATGGACAAGGTCTGGGGACTGGACTGCGACCGGGAAAACCGGACGCTGGACGTTCACATCCGGACGCTGCGCGTCAAGCTGGGCGAGGCCGGAAGCGTGATTGAAACCATCCGCGGCGTGGGCTATAAGATCGGAGGCGGCAAATGACCGGTAAAATTTTTCGCAACGCCTTTCTGGTCGGCATTTTTGTTCTTCTGATCTGCTCGCTTCTGTTCTCCGCCGTTCTGGTCGGCAACTTTGAAGATCAGGTGTTCGAGCGTCTGGCCAGCGAGGCCTCCGTTCTCTCCGCCGCTGTGGGCGAGGCTGGTCCGTCGTGTCTGGACGTCCTGTCGGACGATTCCAGCCGCGTCACGCTGTTTACGCCGGACGGCACGGTTTATTATGACAGCGCGCCCGACGCGGACTCTGCCGACTCCGGCGGCGCTGTGCCGGACGAGGCCGCGCAGGCGCTGATCGACGGAAGCGGAAAGGCCGTCCGCACCTCACGGGGCGGCCGCATCTATTATTATGCGCTGCAAATGTCGGATGGAAACATTCTTCGCGTCTGTTCGCAGCAAACCTCGCTGCTTTCCATGCTGCGCGTACTGCTGGGGCCCATCGCGTGGGTCATTGTTCTGGTGCTTCTGCTGTGCGGCGTGATGGCGTTCCGTCTGGCCAAGCAGATTACACGCCCTATCAACGCCATTGACGTTGACGACCCGAACACGAACGATGCCTATCAGGAGCTTGAGCCGCTGATTGCACGGCTTCAGGAGCAGATGCGCACCATCCGCCGCCAGATGGAGGAGCTGAGCCTGCGGCAGCAGGAATTCACCGCTGTCACCGAAAACATGCGCGAGGGCTTTGTGCTGCTGGACAGCAAGGGCGAAATTCTGTCCAGCAACCACAGCGCCATGCAGCTGCTTTCCATCCCGCCCGATCAGGAGCACGGCAGCCTGCTTCAGCTGAACAGCGATCCCGAGGTCCTGCAAGCCGTCCAGACCGCGCTTTCCGGCGGTCACGCCGAGCTTCTGCTGCGGCAGCACAGCTCTGCGTGGCAGATCATCGCAAACGCCGTGCTCTCGGGGCCGCATACGGCGGGCGCAGTCCTGCTTCTGATGGACGTGACTGAGCGTGAGCAGCGCGAGGCGCTGCGGCGCGAATTTTCGGCCAATGTTTCGCATGAGCTGAAAACGCCGCTGACCTCGATCTGCGGTTTTGCCGAGCTCTTGCAGGCCGGACTGGTCCAGCCGGAAAAGGTGCCGGAATTCTCCGGCGATATCTACCGCGAATCGCGTCGTCTGCTGGATCTGGTCAACGATATCATCAAGCTCTCCCGTCTGGACGAGGGAGCCGTCACACCGGAGCTTCAGCGTGTCGAGCTCTGGCCGCTGGCGCAGAGCGTTCTGGCCAGCCTCCAGCCCACCGCGCAGAAGCGCGGCGTGACCATGGAACTGACCGGCGTGCACGCAAGCGTGCAGGGCGTCGGACAGTTGCTGAACGAAATGCTGTACAATCTCTGCGACAACGCCATCAAATACAACCGCGACGGCGGGAGCGTCACCGTCAGCTTTACGGAAAACGGCGCAGAGCTGATTCTCCGCGTCAGCGACACCGGCATCGGCATCCCCTATGCGCACCAGAGCCGTGTATTCGAGCGCTTCTACCGCGTGGACAAGAGCCACTCCAAGGCGCTGGGCGGCACGGGCCTCGGCCTGTCGATCGTCAAGCACGCGGCGCAGTATCACGGCGCGCGCATCGACCTGAAAAGCGAGGAGGGCCGCGGCACCACCATTTCCATTATCTTTCCCGCGCATGAGCTTGAAAAATAAACGTATGCCGGCTGTGCATCCCGCACGGCCGGCATTTGTTCTTCCTTCTGATTTTCCCTGACGCGGCATATACTGCACCATACCGCTTGTCTGGGAGGATTGCCGCATGATCATATTGGACTGTCTGCGTCTGCTCGGCGGGCTGAGCCTGTTTCTGTTCGGCATCAGTCTGAGCGGCGCGGCGCTGGAGCGGCGTGCCGGTCCCGCGCTGCAGCGGCGGCTCAGCCGCGTTGCCGCCGCCCCTCTTGGCGGCTTTCTGACGGGCCTGAGCGTCACTGCGCTGATGCAGTCGTCCACTGCCGTCACCGTCATGACCGTAAGCTTCACTGGCGCGGGTGTCCTGACGCTGCGGCAGGCGATTCATATCATTCTGGGCGCAAACGTCGGGACAACCGTCACGCCGTGGCTGATCAGTCTGAGCATTCTGGACGCGCAGAGCCCGCTGCTGCGCCTGCTCTCCCCTGCCGTACTGACACCGCTGTCGGCGCTGGCGGGAATCGTTCTCTATCTGCGCCGCGCGCCGCGCCGCAGAGATGCGGGACAGCTTCTGCTCGGCTTTGCCATTATGATGACCGGTATGCAGCTGATGCTGGACGCGGCGGGCGTCCTTGGCGATCTCCCGTTTTTCCGCAATCTTCTGCTCGCGTGCAGCTCGCCGCTGACGGGACTTCTGGCCGGCGCGCTGCTGACCGCCGTGCTGCAATCCTCCTCCGCCTCCGTCGGGATCTTGCAGGCGCTGGCCGCCACGGGACAGCTGCCGCTTGGCGCGGCAATTCCGATCGTACTGGGTCAGAACATCGGCACCTGCCTCACCGCGCTGATCAGTTCGGCCGCCGCCGGCCGCAGCGCGCGCCGCGCGGCGCTGATTCACCTGTGCGTCAATCTTTTCGGCTCCGTGCTGGCGCTGGCGCTTCTTGCCATTCTGAAGCTTTTCCATCCGCTTCCGTTTCTGGATGCGGCGGCCGGCGCCCCATCAATCGCCGCGGCGCATACGCTGTTCAACCTGTTCTGCACGGCGCTCTTTCTCCCCGCTGCGCCGCTTCTGGAGCGTCTGGTACTGTATCTGGTTCCGGAGCCCTCCAAACCCGCAGTCCCCGGAGGGCCGCTGGGATACGGCTGACTGCCCCGCCCGACTCATAATCATAACCACCGGCCGTGCCGGTGGTTTGCACTAGCCCCCTTGGGGCATGACCCGGGCTGAGCCTATAGGCT
>CAKUJN010000056.1 GCA_934661735.1 uncultured Oscillospiraceae bacterium | reverse complement strand
CCATATTCCGGTATCCGCGCACCGCGCCGCCGGACGGGCGATTACGGCATACCTGCATTTTGACGGTTTGCGTTTTCACAGCCGTCCAGACGGCTGCGGGAGCGCAAAGACAAGCAAAACGGCCCTGTCGGCGTACACGGGGACGGTAAGGGCCGTTTTGCGCAGGAAGTCAAAATACAAATTCAATCCTTATTCCGGTATCCGCGCACCGCGCCGCCGGACGGGCGATTACGGCATAACCTGTATTTTGACGGTTTGCGTTTTCGCAGCCGTCCAGACGGCTGCGGGAGCGCAAAGACAAGCAAAACGGCCCTGTCGGCGTACACAGGTACGGTAAGGGCCGTTTTGCGCAGGAAGTCAAAATACAAATTCAATCCATATTCCGGTATCCGCGCACCGCGCCGCCGGACGGGCGATTACGGCATACCTGCATTTTGACGGTTTGCGTTTTCGCAGCCGTCTGGGGATGTTTTCACTTGTGAAATCATAATATAAGTGTTATAGTAGAATGAACTGAACACACGGAGGCGTTTATGGACATCCGCATGCTTTTTCAGCAGCTGCAATCACAATGCCGCGGCATTGAATTCCGCGAAAATGAGCCGCTCAGCGCGCACACCTCGTTCCGCATCGGCGGCCCAGCCGCACGGATGGCGTTCCCGAAAACGCCGGAGGAGCTGGTGCAGATTGTTTCCGGCGCGCGGGCGCTGGGAATCCCGACGCGCGTGCTTGGCGCAGGGACAAACGTGCTTGCGCCCGACGAGGGGCTTGCAGAGCTGATTGTCTGCACAAAGGACTGCCTGCTGGGCCTGTGCGAGACAGCCGGCGGACAGATCGAGGCCATGGCGGGTGAATCGCTTGCGCATACGGCGGTTTTCGCGCGGGAGCGCGCGCTGACCGGCTTTGAATTTGCGCACGGAATCCCGGGAACCGTGGGCGGCGGCATCTTTATGAACGCGGGCGCATATGGCGGCGAACTGAAAGACGTCTGCCGCAGCGTGCGGGCGCTGATGCCGGACGGAAGCGTCCGCGAATTTGCGGGAGACGGGCTGTTCGGCTACCGCACAAGTGTTTTTCAGACAAACGGAGCCATCATTCTCAGCGCCGTATTTGCACTTTCCAAGGGGGACGAGGCGGCGATCCGCGAAAAAATGCGCGAGCTGATGCAGCGGCGCATGGCCTCACAGCCGCTGGAGCTTCCCTCGGCGGGAAGCACATTCAAGCGTCCGGAGGGCGCATACGCCGGTCCGCTGATTGAGGCGAGCGGCCTGAAGGGAAAGGGCTTCGGCGGAGCGCAGGTGTCGCAGAAGCACGCGGGCTTTGTCGTCAACACCGGCGGCGCGACGGCAAGAGACGTACTGGATACGATTCATATGGTACAGCAGACGGTAAAGACGGATTCCGGCTATACGCTGGAACCGGAGGTACGCATCTGGTAGGAGGAAAACATGCAGTTTATTGTGGTGTCGGGGCTTTCCGGCGCGGGAAAGAGCAAGGTCGCAACGAATCTGGAGGATCTGGGCTTTTATTGCGTGGACAACATGCCCGTTGAAATGATTCCGCAGTTCGCGCAGCTGTGCCTTGCGACAAAGGGACGCTTTGAAAAGGTGGCGCTGGTCACGGACGTGCGCGCAAGCCTCAGCTTTGACGTGCTGTTTCAGTCACTGGACGCGCTGGATAAGCAGAATCTGCGCTATTCCATCCTGTTTGTCGAGGCGACGACCGAGGTACTGGTCAAGCGCTTCAAGGAGACGCGGCGGCTGCATCCGCTCATGCGCGACGGCACGCCGATGCTGGAGGCGCTGGAACGCGAGCGGACGCTTCTGGAGCCGGTGCGCAACCGCGCGAATGTCATCATCGACACGTCAAGCCTTTCGACGGGGCGGCTGCGCAGCCTGCTGATCGACATGGTCGCCGGCGGCATGCACGAGCGAGCCATGACCGTCAGCGTGGTGTCGTTCGGCTTCAAGCACGGCATTCCGCTGGACGCCGATCTGGTTTTTGACGTGCGGTTTCTGCCGAATCCCTATTACATACCTGAACTGAAAAACAAGACCGGTCTGGACGAGGAGGTCCGGAGCTTTATCTTCCAGTATCAGCAGGCAAAGGACTTTCTGGACAAGCTGGAGGATCTGATGAACTTCACCCTGCCGCAGTACATGGAGGAGGGCAAGACCGATCTGGTCGTCGCCATCGGCTGTACGGGCGGGCGGCACCGCTCGGTCGCCGTAGCGCACGCGCTCTCCGAGTTCATCGCAAAGCGCGGCTACAGCACGGTGCTCAGTCACCGCGATATGGCAAGAAGGTGACGGCATGGCGGATATGAAAAACGAAAACGTCCGGCTGTATCAGCCTGGGCGGCGGCAGCCGCGCATTGCGGCCATCGGCGGCGGACACGGGCTTTCGGCCATGCTGCGCGGTCTGAAGCGCTATACAAAGCATATTACGGCCATTGTGACAGTGGCCGACGACGGCGGCGGCAGCGGAATGCTGCGCGAGGATCTGGGCATGCTCCCGCCCGGCGATATCCGCAACTGCATCATGGCGCTGGCAAACACCGAGCCGACCATGGAGCAGCTGATCAACTACCGCTTTACCGAGGGGAGCCTGTCGGGACAGAGCTTCGGCAATCTGTTTCTGGCGGCAATGAACGGCATTTCCGGCTCGTTTGACGAGGCGGTACAGCGCATGGGCGATGTTCTGGCCATCACGGGACGCGTGCTTCCGGTGACGAATCAGAACGTGCATCTGGAGGCGGAGCTGGACGACGGAACGCGGGTGCTTGGCGAGAGCAAGATTTTCTACGCGAAAAAGATCAGCGACTGCCGCATCCGGCAGGTCCGGCTGGTGCCGGAGCACCCGCAGGCGCTGGCCGACAGCATCCGCGCCATCCGCGAGGCCGACATCATCGTCATCGGCCCAGGGAGCCTGTACACCAGCATCATTCCGAACTTTCTGGTGGACGGCATCTGCGAGGCCGTGGCGCAGTCGGGCGCAGTGCGCGAGTATATTCTGAACATCATGACACAGGACGGCGAGACCGACGGCTATACGGGCGAGGACCATGTCCGCGCGCTTCTGGAGCACGCGGGGAGCGTCGTCGACGTGTGCATTGCAAACAACCGGCCTGTTCCGGAAAAGTATCTCAGTCCCTACCGGCAGGAGGGCGTGCAGCAGATTCTGCTGGATGCGCAGGAGACGGCGCGCATTGAAAAAATGGGCGTTGCGGTGCGGCAGTTTGCGCTGTGCGCGCCGGGACGCTATATCCGGCACGACCACGACGCGCTTTCGCGCGCGATTCTGTCTGTGTGGCAGGAATCGCTGGGCTGAGCGCCGAAAGGAGAAATTGCCATGTCATTTTCCGCCAATGTGAAAGCAGAGCTCTGCCGTCTGCCGATTACACCGAAAAGCTGCGCCGTGGCAGAGGCCTACGGCGTGCTGCTGTACTGCAATACCTTTACGCCTGCGGCTGTGCGCGTCGTGACGGAAAGCCCTGATTTCGCCGCGCGGCTGCCGAAGCTGTTCAAAAAGGCGTTCGGCTTCGGCTTTGATCTGGAGCCGGATGCGGGCGCGTCCGGCAAGCGTGTGTTCGGCATTGACAGCGCTGAAAAAATCCGGCATATTTTTGCCGCCTTTGACGACTGCGCCGCGTCGAGCGTGACGCTGCACGTCAATTTCGGCATTCTGGAGGATGAGGCCGAGCGCCTTGCGTTTCTGCGCGGCGCGTTTTTGGCGGGCGGCTCGGTCACGGACCCCGCCAAGCGCTATCATCTGGAGCTGATCACCTCGCACCATAAGGTCCGCCGCGAGACATATGCGCTCCTGCTGGACGTGGGCTTTTCGCCGAAGGAGCTTTCCCGCGGGGGAAGCGGCATTCTGTACTTCAAGCAGAGCGATTATATCGAGGATTTTCTCACGGCCATCGGCGCGCCGGTGTGTGCAATGGGCGTGATGGAGGCAAAGGTCGAAAAGGACCTGCGCAACGGCGTCAACCGCCGCGTCAACTGTGAAACCGCGAATCTGACCAAGGTCGTCGACGCGTCCATGGATCAGCTTGAGGCCATCCGGCGGCTGGAGGAACGCGGCGTGCTGCCGCAGCTGCCGGAAAAGCTGCGCGAAACGGCGCGGCTCCGCCGCGACAATCCCGAGGCGACGCTGACGGAGCTTGCCGCCATGAGCGATCCGCCCGTCAGCAAATCCGCCGTCAATCACCGGATGCGAAAGCTGATTGAGCTGTCAAAAGGGGAGTAAGGTTATGGGTTTTGTCCATCTGCATCTGCATACGGAATACAGCCTGCTGGACGGCGCGTGCCGCATCCGCGATCTGATGGAGCGCGTAAAGGAGGTCGGGCAGGAGGCGGTTGCCATCACCGACCACGGCGTCATGTACGGCGTGATCGACTTCTACCGCGCGGCGAAGGCCGCGGGCATCAAGCCCGTCATCGGGTGCGAAGTCTATGTTGCGCCGCGCACGCGCTTTGACAAGGTACACGCGCTTGACCGCGAGGCGTATCATCTGATTTTGCTGTGCAAGGACGAAACCGGCTACCGCAATCTCAGCTATATGGTCTCCCGCGGCTTTGTCGAGGGCTTTTACAACCGCCCGCGCGTGGATATGGATCTGCTGCGCGAGCACCACGAGGGACTGATCTGCCTCTCTGCGTGCCTTGCGGGCAGAGTGGCGCAGAATCTGCACCACGACGACTATGCGGCGGCGAAGCAGGCGGCGCTGGAATACGCCGAAATTTTCGGTGAGGGAAATTTCTATCTGGAATTGCAGGATCAGAGCCTCCCCGAGGAGCGAAAGGTCAACGACGGCCTGCGGCGCATCGCGCGGGAGACGGGGCTTCCGATGGTTGTGACGAACGACGCGCACTATCTGCACCGCGAGGACGCGAAGATGCAGGATGTTCTCATGTGCGTACAGATGGGCAAGACCGTGGACGACCCCGACCGGATGCGCTTTGGCAGCGAGGAATACTATGTCAAATCCGAGGAGGAGATGCGGGCGCTGTTTCCGGACCTTCAGGAGGCGTACGACAATACCGTCCGCATTGCCGAGCGGTGCAATGTGGAATTCACGTTTGGAAAGTACCATCTGCCGGAATTCAAGCTCCCAGAGGGGGTTACGTCGCTTTCCTATCTGACGGAGCTCTGCAATCAGGGCTTTGACGAGCTTTACGGCGCGGCGCATCCGGAATACAGAAAGCAGCTGGAATATGAGATCGACATGATCGACAAGATGGGCTTCACCGACTATTTCCTGATTGTGTGGGACTTTGTGCGCTTTGCAAAGTCCGCGGGGATTCCGGTCGGCCCAGGGCGTGGAAGCGCCGCAGGCTCGATGGTCACCTATACGCTGCACATCACGGAAATCGATCCGATGAAATACGGGCTTTTCTTTGAACGCTTTTTGAATCCGGAGCGCGTGACGATGCCCGATATCGATATGGACTTCGGCGACACGCGCCGCGGCGAGGTCGTCGACTATGTCCGGCAGAAATACGGCGAGGATCATGTGGCGCAGATCGTCACGTTCGGCACCATGGCCGCGCGCGGCGCCATCCGCGACGTCGGGCGGGCGCTGAGCTTTACCTATGCCGAAACGGATGTGGTGGCAAAGCTGGTGCCGTCCACGCCGCATATGACGCTGGACGAAGCGCTTCGCATTTCGCCGCAGCTGAAGGAAATGTACAGCGGCGACGAGCGCGTGAAAAATCTCATCGACACGGCGCGCGCCATCGAGGGCATGCCGCGCAACACCTCCACCCATGCCGCAGGCGTGGTTATCACGCGTCTGCCGGTGTACGACTATGTGCCGCTGGCGACGAACGACGACACGATTGTCACACAGTTTACCATGACCACGCTGGAAGAACTTGGCCTGCTGAAAATGGACTTCCTCGGTCTGCGCAACATCACGGTCATTGACGACGCCATTCGGCAGATTCGCCTGCGCGAGCCGGACTTTTCCATGGCACGCGTCACCGACAACGACCCGAAGGTGATGGAAATGCTGACGCAGGGCAGAACGTCCGGCGTGTTCCAGATGGAATCCGCAGGTATGACCAGCGTATGCGTCGGTCTGAAGCCGCAGTCAATCGAAGATCTTTCCATCATTGTCGCGGCATACCGCCCAGGCCCGATGGAGTCCATCCCGCGGCTGATTGCATGCAAGCACAACCCGCAGCAGGTCAAATACAAGCACCCGATGCTGGAGCCGATTCTGTCTGTCACCTACGGCTGCATTCTCTATCAGGAGCAGGTTATTGAGATTTTCCGCAAGCTCGGCGGCTATTCGCTGGGGCAGGCGGACATGGTGCGCCGCGCCATGTCCAAGAAAAAGGTCAAGGACATCGAAAAGGAGCGCGGCGCGTTTATCCACGGCGACCCCGCGCGCGGAATCTCCGGCTGCGAGGCGAACGGCATTGCCGTGGACGTGGCGGAAAGCATCTATAACGAGATGTACGACTTCGCGAACTATGCGTTCAACAAGGCGCACTCGGTATGCTACGCGGTTATCGCGTATCAGACAGCATGGTTCAAGTGCTATTATCCGCGCGAGTATATGGCGGCGCTGATGACGTCGGTTCTGGACAGTGCGGTGAAGATTTCGGAGTACATTGCCGAGTGCAAGAGCATCGGCATCGCCGTTCTGCCGCCGGATCTGAACGAATCGAACGATAATTTTACTGTCGTCGAGGGCGGCATCCGCTTTGGACTGGCGGCAGTGAAGAACATCGGGCGCGGCTTTATCCAGAAGGTCATGCAGCAGCGCGAAACGGGCGGAAAATTCACCGATCTGGAGGATTTCTGCCGCCGGATGTACGGTACGGACCTGAACAAGCGGGCGGTGGAAAACCTGATCAAGTGCGGCGCATGCGACTGCTTCGGGCTCAAGCGCTCGCAGCTGCTTCAGATCTACGACGCGGTGCTGGATACCGTGGCGGCGAACAGCCGCAGAAACGTGGAGGGGCAGATTGATCTGTTCGGCGGCTTCTTTGACGGCGGCGAGGCCGCAGCGGCCACGCCGTCGGTGCAGGTGCCGGAGCTTCCGGAGCTGAGCCGCGCCGAGCGCATGGCGATGGAAAAGGAAACGACGGGGCTTTATCTGTCCGGACATCCGATGGACGACTACCGCGCGCTTCTGCGCGGACGGAATATCGCGCCCATCGGCGAGATCATGGAGAGCTTTGCAAACCACACGGACGAGTATTTTGACGAGCAGGTCGTTTCCATCGCGGGAATCGTGCAGACGGTCCGGATGAAAACGACGAAGAACAACTCGATGATGGCCTATGTCACGCTGGAGGACGACACCGGCTCGATGGAGCTTCTGGTGTTTTCCAGTACGCTTGGCCAGTACGGCGGCGCGCTGCATGAAAATGCGGCGGTTATCGCAAACGGACGCATCTCCGTGCGCGACGACAAGGACCCGCAGATGGTCCTCAACCGTGTTGTGCCGCTGGAGCAGTACGCAGACAGCGATGTTGCGCCCGCGTTGAACGCGGACGTTCCGCCCGCCAGGCGGACGCTCTATCTCAAGGCCGCGTCGCAGCAGGCGGCGGGCGTGCACAAGCTGGTGCCGATTCTGCACATGTTCCCAGGCAGGACCCGCACGGTGATTTATTTCGCCGATACCGGCGTGCGGCTGGGCGGGTCGTGCGACCCGCAGGAGATCATGCTGGCAGAGCTGCGCGAGCTTCTGGGAGAGAATAACGTGGTGCTGAAATGACATTTATTTCGCACGAGTTTAACAAAAGTACTACACATCCGTAACAGACTATGCTATAATACTTCAGATAAATGTAAAAAGGGGCGTGGACGCTTGAAATCGCATCAGAAGCTGCTGCTGTGCCTGCTATGGCTCGGCGCGTGCGTTTTTCTGCTGACCGGCTGCTTTGTCAAGACGGTGGACGAGCTGTACACGCTTCCAACGCATTCGGATGATTATTACGACCTGCAAAGCGCCATCGACGAGGTGTTCGAGTCCGGCGCGGTTTCATACAGCGCGCCGGTTTCCGGCGCAAATCAGCAGTCGGTGCAGCTGGCCGATCTGGACGGCGACGGAGACGACGAGGCGATCGCCTATCTCCGGACCACGGGCGAGCGGCCGCTCTGCGCCTATATCTTCGATAAAATCGACGGACGGTATGTCAATATCGCCGTGATTGAGGGCAGCGGCACCGCATTTGCAAGCGTGGAATACGCGCAGCTGGACGGGCAGGACGGCATGGAGCTGATCATCGGGCGCAAGCTCAGCAATCAGGTCCTGCAGGCCATGAGCGCCTATGCCGTGCGTGACGGGCGCGTGGTTGAGATTATGAGCGCGAATTATTCCGAGTATACGCTGGTCGATCTGGACGGCGACGGAAACCGCGATATTTTCCTGCTTCGCTTTGACGCGGATGAGCGCGCGGGCGTGGCGGAGCTGTACCGCAGCCGCGACGGCCAGCTGGAGCGCGACCCCGAGGCATCCATGTCCGCAGGCGTTGAATGCATCAAGCGCATCATCACCGGCTATCTCAGCTCCGGCGTACCGGCGGCGTTTGTGGCAAGCATCTATGACGCGGACAGCATTGTAACCGACGTTTTCGCATTCCGTGACGGGACGTTTCAGAATGTGACGGCCTCCGGTACAGGGCTGAGCGTGCAGACGGTCCGGAATTATTTTGTCTACGCCGGCGACATCGACGGCGACGGACTGATTGAGCTTCCGCAGCTGGAGACGCTTCCGGATGCGGGCGAGGGCGGCGAAAGCTATTCTGCCATCCGGTGGTACAATCTGTCGCTGAGCGGTGCGCGGACACTGAAAATGACGACATGGCACTGCTTCTCGGGCGGATGGTTTTTGCAGCTGCCGGAGGAATGGGACGGACGGCTGACCATCAGCCGGAGCGACGAGGTCTCCGGTGTGCGCGGCTATGTCTTTTCCCAGTGGGACGACGGAACGCGGACGGCCGAGCCGATTGTGACTATTTACGCCTTTTCCGGTGAGGACCGGAATCAGACCGCCGCATCGGACGGACGGATGGTGCTGGCGGAAAAGGGCGACGTGACCTATGCGGCGCTGCTGGGGAGCAGCACGCTTGCGCGGCAGCTGAATCAGGATCGGCTGCGGCAGCTGTTCAACTTTATTCATATCGACTGGAATTCAGGCGAAAGGTGAGGGGAGCCAATGAAAAAGGTATTGATTCTGGAGGACGAGGTCAGCATACGCAGCTTCGTCGTCATCAATCTCAAGCGCGCCGGATATGAGGTCATCGAGGCCGGAACCGGCGGCGAGGCGCTCGAGCGCCTGAAGGAAAATCCGGATATCGGCGTTGCGATTCTGGATATCATGCTTCCGGATATCGACGGCTTTGAGGTCTGCCGGAACATCCGCGCGACGGACAAGAAAATCGGCATTATCATGCTGACGGCGAGAAGTCAGGAAATGGACAAGATCACGGGCCTGATGACCGGTGCGGACGACTATATGACCAAGCCGTTCAGCCCCGCAGAGCTGACCGCCCGTATTGATGCGCTGTACCGCCGCATCGGCAGCGACCCCGCCGCGGACGCGGTGGAGATTCGTCTGGGGCCGTTTACGCTCAATACGCGCAACCGGACGCTGGACAAGGAGGATAAACGCATCAAGCTGACGCAAGTCGAGTATGCGATCATGAAGCTGTTCATGCAGAATCCTGGCCGCGCGCTTTCTCGCGAGGATATTCTGACAACAGTCTGGGGCCGCGATTATGACGGCGAGCTGAAAATCGTGGACGTCAACATCCGGCGGCTGCGCATCAAAATCGAGGACGACACGGCAAACCCCACCTATATCACAACGGTCTGGGGCTTCGGCTATAAATGGGGCGCATAGGCCGCCAGCGCGGGAGAGGTGACAGCGTTTGCTGAAAATCAAAAAGATCACCGGCATTGAAAAGCGCTGGCTGATCAACAACGTCAGCATCATGATCGTGCTGGTGCTGCTGTGCGTGGCGACCGTCACCGCGTCCATGGCGGCATATTACTATTCCAACATGCGCTCGGGTCTGGAGGCCAAGGCGCGGACCACGACCGACTTTTTCGGGACGTACATCAACCAGAGCTACAACGAATACTATCAGTCCTGCATCAAATTCGCGCAGACGTTTGAGGACAAGGACCGGCTTGAGCTGCAATTCATCAGCGCGGGCGGCGATATGGTTGCGTCGTCCTACGGTCAATGGGCCGGCAAGCCGCCAAAGACCGACGACGTGCGCGAGGCGCTTACGACGCAGAAGCCCGCCTCGTTTCACGGGAAAAACCCGCGGACAGGGGAGCGCATCATGGCGGTTTCCAGCCCCATGATCTATTCCAACGGCGAGGTCATCGGCGTCCTGCGCTATGTGACCAGCCTGCGCGCCGTTGACCGGCAGGTTCTGATGATTGCGGCCGTCGCAGTGGCGGCGGGTCTGATTTTCATCGCGTTCATGCTGTTTATGAGCAGCTTTTTCATCCGCTCGATTCTGGAGCCGGTTTCGCAGATCACCGCCACGGCCAAGCGCATCGCCGCAGGCTCCTACGGCGTGCAGATTCCGAAGCAGTATGACGACGAAATCGGCGAGCTGGCGGATACGATCAACGAAATGTCCATGCAGATCAGTCAGTCGGAGAAAACGCAGTCCGAGTTCATTTCCTCCGTCTCGCATGAGCTTCGCACACCGCTGACGGCCATCTCCGGATGGAGCGAAACGCTTCTGCACGCGGACAATCTGGATAATGAAACGCGGCGCGGCATGCACATCATCCTGCGCGAGGCGCGGCGGCTGACCGGTATGGTTGAGGAGCTGCTGGAATTCACGCGGATGCAGAACGGCCGCTTTACGCTGAATGTGGAAAAATCCGACCTGCTGGCCGAGTTTGAGGATACGGTTTTCATGTACGGAAGCCGGCTGAAGCAGGAGGGCATTACGCTGAACTACACGCCGTCGGACGAGCCGGTGCCGGAGATTCCGTGCGACGTGGCGCGCATGCGGCAGGTATTTCTGAACATTCTGGACAACGCCGCCAAGCACGGCGGCGACGGCAAGCGCATCGACGCTTCGCTGGATTATGAAAACGGAAGCGTCGTCGTCCGCATTCGGGACTATGGCCCGGGCATTCCGGAGGACGAGCTTCCGCATGTGAAGATGAAATTTTACAAGGGCAGCTCCAAGGCCCGCGGAAGCGGAATCGGCCTTGCCGTATGCGAGGAAATTGTCTCGATGCACGGCGGCACGCTGACGCTGGAAAACGCGGAGGGCGGCGGCACTCTTGTTACCATTTCCATCCCCGCGGGGGAAGAATAGAGGCATTTTACTATGGCAAAGCAAGTAAATCAGCCGGTCAGTCAGGAAAAATTCAAGACCATGATCGGCGGGCAGGCGCTGATTGAGGGCATTCTGATGCAGGGACCGGACAAGCGCGCGATTGTTGTGCGCGGGCCGGAGGGCATCGTCACAAAGACAGAGCCGATCAGGAAGAAAACCGGCATTGCGAAATGGCCGCTGATCCGCGGCGTGGTCGGCTTCGGCTCGTCGATGGTCAACGGCGTCAAGGCGCTGATGTATTCGGCGGACTTTTTCCCCGAGATGGAGGAGGAGCCGTCAAAGCTGGACAAATGGCTGGAGGAGAAGCTCGGCTCGGAGAAGATGGAAAAGGCCGTCGTCTCATTCTCGGTATTTCTGGGCGTGCTGTTTTCCGTGGCGCTGTTCTTCCTGCTGCCCACGTTTATCGGAAGCCTGTTTGACAAAATCGTCTACAGCCCTGTCGGGCGCTGCGTTGTGGAGGGGATCTTCCGCGTGGCCATTTTCATGGGCTACATGATTCTGGTGTCGAAAACAAAGGACATGAAGCGTGTGTTTTCCTATCACGGCGCGGAGCATAAGTCCATCCGCTGCTATGAGGCTCGGCTCCCGCTGACGGTTGAGAATGTGCGCAGACAGACGCGCTTTCATCCGCGCTGCGGCACAAGCTTTCTGTTTGTGGTTGTGATTATCTCCATTCTGATTTCGGCAGTGTTCAGCGCCATCTGGCCGATTGACAACGTGCTGCTGCGGATGCTGACGCGCATCGCCATGCTGCCGCTGATTGTCGCGGTCAGCTATGAATTCAACCGCATGGTCGGCGCGCACGACAACGCGCTGACACGCGCGCTTTCCGCACCCGGGATGTGGTTCCAGACATTTACGACAAACGAGCCGGACGACAGCATGATTGAGGTCGCCATCGAGGCGCTGAAGCTGGTTATTCCCGAGCAGGAAGGCGCGGATAAATGGTAAGCTCCTACGGAGAACTGTACCGCGAGGCGCGGAGCACGCTGCTGAAAAGTGAGGGAGATAACGCGTCGTTTCTTGCGCGCGAGCTGCTGGCGTTTGCCTCCGGAAGGGCGGCGGCGGCGCTTCTGGCGGACCCGAATCTGATTGCGGACGAGCACACGGCCGAGGCCATGCACGTCTACACGGCGCGGCTTGTGCGCGGCGAGCCGCTGGCGTACATACTGGGCAGATGGAGCTTTTACGGAATGGAGCTTACCGTCACGCCGGACGTATTGATTCCGCGCGACGACACCATGGCCGTGACCGACCTTGCAATCGAGGCGCTGCGCCGTATGGCGCCGCCGCAGCGGGTTCTGGACCTGTGCACCGGCTCCGGCTGCATCGGCCTTGCGATTGCGAAGCAGGTGCCAACGGCCCGCGTGACGCTGACGGATGTGTCGGAAAAGGCCCTTGCCGTGGCACGGCAGAATATGGCGCTTCAGAAAAACGGTATCCGTGTGTCGGCATACCGCGGGGACGTGACGCAGCCAGCGCCGGCGTTCTGGGGGAAGTTCGATCTGATCGTATCCAATCCGCCGTATGTCACGGCGCAGGAGATGCGGGAGCTGGACTCGTCCGTGCGGGACTATGAGCCGAAGCTCGCGCTGTACGGCGGTGAGGACGGGCTCGATTTTTACCGCGCGATCATCCGCAATTTTACGCTGGCTATCCGGCCGGACGGGTTTTTGTGTCTGGAATTCGGATGGAAGCAGGCAGAGGCTGTCGGCGGACTTCTGCGGCAGGCGGGATATCGTGAGCTGCGCTTTGCGCGTGACGGCGGCGGGATCGTTCGCGCGGTTATCGCCAGGCGGCCGGAAGGCGTGGAATAATTTTTCGAATTACAAACAAACGTTTGATTTTTAGGCAGAACTGTGATACCATATCTGTATAACAATCAGAAGGAGCGCACAGCATGGAAAAGAAAAAGGGTACACCGGATTCGCTGAACAACGACAAGAAGAAGGCGCTGGAAACAGCGCTGCAGCAGATTGAGAAGAACTTCGGCAAGGGGACGGTCATGCGTCTGGGCGACAAGCCGGAGATGAACGTGGACGCCATTCCGACCGGTTCGCTGGCGCTGGACGCCGCGCTGGGCATCGGCGGCGTGCCGAAGGGCCGCATCATTGAGATCTACGGACCGGAATCGTCCGGTAAGACGA
>CAKUJN010000055.1 GCA_934661735.1 uncultured Oscillospiraceae bacterium | reverse complement strand
TAATCGGTCAGCAGGTTTTCAGCTGTTTTAACAGGATTTGTGATGTAATCAATCGCCTGCCGCAAGCCGCCGTTCCGATACAGAATCTTCGTAATGGCCATTATCGTCATGCGGACGTTCTTCAAAAGCTCGGTTCCGCTGGAGCTGATTGAGGCGGCGACCATTGACGGAAGCGGCGAGTATTCCACGCTGTTCCGCATTGTCCTGCCGATTTCGAAGCCGGGCATCGCAACGATCGCACTGCTCAATGCGCTGAGCTATTGGAACGACTGGTTCCAGTCGCTGCTCTACATCCGCCAGAACAAGGTCCTGCAGCCTTTGCAGGCGCTTTTGATGGAACTGCAGAATAACGTTGAGTATCTCAACCGCATGATGGGACAGATGGGCACCGCTGCCATCATGGAGGCGCAGCGCGCCCCGAATCAGACGCTGCGCATGGCGCTGGTTGTGATGATTGTCGTGCCGATTGCCTGTGCGTACCCGTTTTTCCAGCGGTACATCGTCTCCGGATTGACGATCGGATCGGTAAAGGGCTGATGCAGCATTCTGCTGTTTTGGTATAAAAATCAACTTGGAGGAAAATCAGAAATGAAAAAAGTTCTTGCGCTTCTTTTGGCTATGGTCATGGTGCTGGGCATGGCAGCCTGCGCCGCCAAAACCGAAACGCCCGCGAGCGAGCCTGCCGCCGATAGCAAGCCCGCAGCCGAGACGCCTGCGGCGGAGACTCCGGCGGAGCCTGCCGCGGCTGAGCCGGTTACCATCAAGATCTGGTTCCACGGCAGCAACGTGACGCCGGACTCTTCGGAAAAGGTTATGGCTGAGCTGAATCCCTATCTCAATGAAAAAATCGGCGTCACGCTCGATCCCATCTGGGGCACATGGGGCGACTTCGACACCAGCACTGTGACGGCGCTGGCCGGCGGCGACGACGTGGACATCTACTTCACCTGCAACTGGTCTGCCGACGAGTACAACAAATACGCCCGCGACGGCTACTGGGTCAAGCTGGACGACATGCTGGCCGCGGATGCGCCCGAACTGCTTGCAACCATCCCCGAGGGCATCTGGGAATGCGCCAGAACCAACGGCTATGACGGCATGGGCATTTACGCCGTCCCAGGTCTGAAGGACACCGCGACGCAGAACTGCAGGGACGTGAACGGCACGCTTCTGGCTGAGCTTGGCTATGACGTGGACGCGGTCTGCGCGGCAGGTCTGGATTACTATTCCGACGAGTATGAGGAAATGCTTCAGAAGGCAAAGGACGCAAAGGGCGGTGATTTCTATCCGCTGCTCATCGAGCCGGCAGCTCTGGAACGTCTTGTCACCCATACATCCATCGTTACCGGCGATCTGAACGGCGGCAATGTTCTGTCCTACTACTATGACGCCGAGCACCCGTCAAAGGACATCGGCAGCGAGATCGTCAACAAGTTTGCAACCGGCGAATTCAAGAAATTTGCCGACCGTACCTACTATTACGCGCAGAAGGGCTTCATCTCCCCGAGCTGCCAGTCTGTCGCAACTGCGAACGACTACCGCACCGCCTGCCAGACCACCGGCGACTATCTGTTCTGCACGCAGTCCTATGCGTTCGGCTGTGAGCTGGACTTCTCCAAGGCGCGCGGCATCGATGTGCGCATGGTTCCTGAAACTGCCGCCTATATGGACTGCACGTCCGGTCAGGGCGCGATGATGGCCATCTCCGCCACGTCCAAAAATCCGGATAAAGCGCTTCAGTTCCTGAATCTGCTGAATACCGATCCGGTTGTCATGACCTATGTCAACTATGGCGTCGAGGGCTTCACCTACAATACGAACGACGACGGCACAATCACGTTTGTCGACGAGACGCGCGCGACCTACTCCCCGTGGACGAACGGCGTGGGCAACGTCCGTATTCTCCCGCCGACGAGCGATCAGGGCGCGGACTTCTGGCAGCGCGTCTCCGCGTACTATGACGCGGCCGAAACGCTTCCCTACGGCGGCTTTATCTTCGATTCCTCCGTCTGCGAGACCGAGGCTGCTGCGCTGGCAAACGTCTGGGCCGAGTACGCGTTCAATCTGATGAGCGGCGCGGTCAATCCTGACGAGGTTCTGCCCGAATTCCTTGAGAAGCTGGACGCCGCCGGCATCGGCACCTTTGTCGACGCGGCAAATCAGCAGATGCACGAGTATCTGGGCAAATAATTGCTTTCTATCCTTTCTTTCTGCCTTTGGAACACAGCCGGCCGCCCTTCGGGCGGCCGGTTGTGCGTCTGTCGGGGCGTGCTCCGCGCTTGTATTCCGCGCTTCGGGATGCTATAATCACAAAAAATGGAGGAAAGGCGGAAATGCCATGACACAGGAACAGGAGCTTCTGCTGGCGCTGGTGCGGGGGGAGCTGACGGGCGAGCCGCCCGCGCCGGACGAAAAAACGCTTGCCTCGGTGGACTGGGACGCGCTTTTGCGCGAGGCGCAGCAGCAGGCCGTGACGCTGATGGCGGCGGATGCGCTTTCGCCGTTCGGGCGGTTTGTGACGAACGCGTCCGCGTGGACGGCGGCGGCCGCGCGGCAGCTGCGGGCCAATTTCGCGCTGACGCAGACAGAGGCGTGGCTGGAAAAAACGCTTGCGCCGGAGCCGATGACGATTCTCAAGGGCATGTCCGCGGCCAGCTACTACCGCCGGCCGTCGGGCCGGATTCTGGGCGACATTGATTTTCTGGTCGACTCCGCGAAACCAGAAGCGCTCAGCGCGCTTCTGGTGAAAAACGGCTGTACGCGTGTGGACGAGACGGAAAGCGGCCACCATCGCACGCTTCTGCGCGGGCCGGTGGTGCTGGAGCTGCATGTGGCCATCCCTGCCATCCCGTTTGGCAGGGCGGGGGATATTGTCCGCGCCCGCGCCGAGGGTGTGCTTGCGCGAAGTGTTGTACGGACGCTGGATGGACAGTCGTTTCCGTCGCCATGCGAGTTTGACCACGGGCTGATTCTGCTGCTGCACACGCAGAATCACATGCAGGAATGCGGTGTCGGCGTGCGGCATCTGTGCGACTGGGCGGCGTTTCTGATGGCCGAGCAGGATGCGCCGTTCTGGCCGGAGCTGCTGGACCTGTTGAAGCAGATCGGTCTGCTGCGCTTTGCGGCGGTGCTTTCGCGGGTGTGTGCCGACTACCTGGGCGCGCCGCTGCCCGCGTTTGCAGAGGACGCACCGCCGGAGCTGGCCGCGGCAGTGATGGAGGACGTGCTTTCGGGCGGCAATTTCGGGCGCAAGAACGCCGAGCGCAGCCACAGCTCGATGCTCATGCCATCGTTCCGCGGAGAGGAGCGCACGTCCACACATATGGGAAAGCTGTTCAGCCGTCTGCGCCTCAGTGTGCTTCAACGCTATCCGCGCGCGGGGAAAAATCCGGTGCTGTATCCGTTTCTGGCGCTGTACCGTGCGGTGCTGTACGCGGTGCGGTCTCTGTTCGGGCTGCGCCCGAGGCTCAGCAAAATTGCGCCCTATGCGCACAGCCGCGAGGAGATGTTCCGTGCGCTTCGGCTGTTTGAAGCGGAGTAGGGGAGCCTCCGGCGGTGTCTTTGCTGCGCGTTTGCAGGGGCGGGGCGACGCTGTCGGCCCTTTTGTCCGGTTTCACCGGACTTCCTCTTTTGCAGTGACACTGCAACCGTTGCTTCGCAGACCTACTTTTTCTGCTGCGCCAGAAAAAGTAGGCAAAAAGAGGCGCGCAAAGGGGGATTTCGATTTCCCCCTTTGCAAACCCCTTAAAGCGACCAGGAAAGGGGGTGTGCGCGCCCCCGTTTCCTGGACCTTTCCCCCGTGGGGCGCTCGCATCGTACTGCAAGCGAATTGTAGGGGCGGACGACGCTGTCCGCCCTGTTTGTTTTTTTGCGCGCGCGTGCGGGGCTGTCCGGCTGGCACACGCGTTTTTTTATGAAATTTACAAAGAACGACCTTGCAATTCGCAGTTGCGCTTGGTATAATATGCTCAAGCTGCGGGCGTTTGTGGCAACGTTTCCAGAACGCGGCACAAGGCTCACAAAAACCGGCCTGCGGGCCAAAAAATTACGGAAGTGAGGAAGGAATCATGAGACACATGAATTCGCGGCGGATTCTGGCGATGCTGCTGGCGCTGTGCATGATGGCTTGTTTGCTATCTATGACGGCGTTTGCGGCTGATCCGCTGCCAGAGGACGCAGATCCTGATGAGTGGGATACTATTGTCCTGACCAAAGAGGATGGAACAAAACTTGTTGCGGGAACAGATTATACTGTTACACGGGGAACGTATAGTCATTATGCCTATACTGAGCCTTTCAAGTATAACATCTATAATGTGACCACAACAGATGCAATCGTTATCAGCGGCGGTGCGTCATATTCGAATTCAAGTCTGAGTAACCCGCTGAAAAGCAGAATCAGCCTTGGTGCGGCAGTTACCCGCGTTACACTTCAGAATGTGACAGCGTTGGGTGAGCTCTCGATTGCCGATGGCAGTAGTGTTACGTTCACACTTAAGAATGAGAACAATATTGACTATATCTATGGCAAAGGCGAGACGACCAATATGACGTTTGAAGGGGACGGAAGTCTGACCGGTAAGCATATTGGCGGTGTCAACAAATATGGTGCAGCAAAGGGAACAAACATCGGCTGTAATATTACGATTAACAGCGGCACATTCAATATTACTGCTGGCTATGAGGCGGCAATCGGTGGCGGCCAATATGGTGATTCCGGTAAAATCGTCATCAACGGCGGTAATATCACAGCGAAAAGTAACTATGGCGCAGCAATCGGTGGTGGCCAGAATGGTGACGCGGCTGCGATTGAGGTTTCTGATGGCGAGATCAACGCGACCGGCAGCTTTGGTGCAGCAATTGGCGGAGGTCAGAGTGGCGATGCCAAGGAAATTGGAATTGAAGGCGGCGTAATCAATGCGAGAGGCAGCCATGTTGGCGCGGCAATTGGCGGCGGACAGAATGGCAATGTCGGTAAGATCGAAATCACGGATGGTGATATTACGGTAGTTGCCCGCAATATGGCCATTGGCGGTGAAACTGCGGATGATATTTCTATTAGCGGCGGTAATATCAAGCTGGGAAAGTTGGATAGTTCCAGTAAGGAGGTTACTCCTGACGCCAGCCAGATTGGGTCGAAAAACAGCAGTGAGACGTCAACAGTTACAATTACCGGTGGTACATTCAAGAGCACAGATAATGTTGTTGTTAATGTAAGTGCCTATGTCCCTGAAGATTGTACCTACAATCCGGAAACCGGTGAAGTAACAGGCGCCCCCAGTTATGTTGCCTATATTGGCACTCAGGGCTACACAGCGCTGGAAGCGGCCATTGAGGCGGTTCAGGACGGCGAGACTGTCGAAATTGCTGTGAGCGACACATATAGCAGAGAAGCACTCAATAAGCTGTCCAATCAGTCCAAGAATGTTACGATCAAAGCGCGGGAAGGCGTAGTTGCCATAATCGACATGTCTGATGCGGTTACGATGTCTAATGGCGGGACAACGACCTTTGAGAACATCACGTTCCAGTACACGACTGCGAATTACCGCGGCCTTCAGCATGCTGGTAATGTGGTTTATAATAACTGCAAGATCAACGGTGTGGTGTTCCTGTATGGCACGTCTGAAATATTCAATGGCTGTGTATTTACACAGACCGAGAGTGGCGATGCATACAACGTCTGGGTGTACGGCACACCCCATGCGGAGTTTAACGACTGCACGTTCAACAATGCCGGTAAGACGATTCATGTTTACAATGAGAACAACGGAACAGATCTGCAGTTGGCTGCAACTGACGTTACCCTTAAATCCTGCACAGTCAAATCGACGAAGGAAAGCGGCAACAAGTCTGTTGTAAATATTAAGACCGACAAGGTTCCCACCGAGCTGAAGCTTGCGGGCACGAATAAAGTCTATTACAATGAAACCGACATTACAGATGCTACGGGGCTGTATGTATTCTCGCTCCATCAAGGCCCGGAAAAGCCGGACAGTGTGAAGGATTCCAACGTTTATCAGGTAACTGAAAACGAGGACGGCACTACGACTGAAACCAAGATTGCCACGACTGCAAAGGCCACTGGCGTTGCGAAGATTACGCGCAACGGTACTGATTTCACCTACGCCACTCTGGCAGAGGCGTTTGAGAAGGCAAAGGACGGCGACACCATCACCCTGCTGAGCGACTGCTCCGGCAACGGTATCAAGGTCGAGGCCAATAAGTTTGCCACGGGCCTGACTGTTGACTTTGGCGGTCATATCTATACGTTCAACGGCACGCCTGTCGGCAGCACCGGCAGCGAGACGCAGGCTGCGCACTTCGAGTCCGGCAACAAGATTACCCTGAAAAATGGTAAGTTTAATGCGGCTGCGAGCTCCGATGTCCGGATTCTGGTGCAGAACTATGCTGAGCTGACGCTGAGCAAGATGGAGTTGGATGGTACCAACGTAGCGCAGAACGGAACTAATCTGTTTACGCTGTCGTGCAACAACGGCAACGTTGTGATTGAAGATTCGACCATCAAGGCGCCCGCAAAGGCAACTGGTCAAAACGTTTATCCGTATGCTGTTGACATCTGTGGTTTCGCAAACTATGATGGCGTTTCCGTGACTGTCAAGGGTACCAGTGAAATCAATGGTAATATCCGTCTTGCCTCCTATGATGCAGAGAAGGCTCGCACGCTTAAACTCAAGCTTGAAGGCGGCAAGGTAAGTGGCAATCTGTATCTTGGTGCGCTCCTTGACGTTGACAGAGGAAATACCACTGTTACTAAGGCTTCCAGTGTCGAGATGACTGCTCCGTCCGGCTACATGTGGGACAATAATGGTACACTTGTAAAGAATGCAGCTGTGGTTGCCAGATATGGCGGTAAGGACTATACGTCGCTTCAGGAAGCGGTAGACGCTGTAACTGACAACGGCGGAACTCTGGTTCTGAAGGCTGATGTGCATCTGGATGAAGCCTTGAGAATCGTAGATAAAGCTAAGACTGATAAGCTGCTCATTCAACTGTCAGGACACTTTATTTATGGTCCGTCTGGTGGTACGGCACTCTATGTTAAGAATTCCAACGTCAAGATAAATGGCAGTTCTGCAAAGGGAGCAGAAAGCGGAATCGCTGGCGGAACAGGTGGCGACTGGGATGTTGCAATCTGGGCGGACGATGGCGCTGATGTTACTATCAACGGCGGCGTTTATTCCGTCGGTGTTGATAAAAATAACGGCGGAAATTCTACCATTTATGTTACCGGAAGCGGTAAAGTCAAAATTTTGGCGGGCAGATTCTCATCTGAAGGTACATACAACGGAAAACACTATGTATTGAATCTGAAGAACGGCTCGAGCGGCTCAATCACGGTTACAGGTCAAGACGCAGAATTTGAGGAATTTAATCCGCTTGCTGGCGACGACCACGACGGCGGCAATTTCTGCGCCAAACTAATTGGACTTGTGGCCTCGGAAAAAGACGGCAAGAAAGTTTATACTACGAAGAGTGGCACGTATCAGGTCCTGGATGCAGAGAATAATCCTGTAAATGTGTATAAGGACGTGTCTGCACTGATGGAAAAGGTTGAAAAGGGCCAGACCGTCATGCTTCTTGCAAATGCCACGGCGAACATCACCATTCCTGCGGGCAAGGACTTCACGCTCGACCTGAATGGCAAGACGCTGAACGGCGGCACGGGCACGGCTGTCGCGACGATTACAAACTATGGTAAGGTCACGATTACTGACAGCTCCGCCGACAAGACCGGCAAGATCATGCGTGACGATGCTGGTGTTGAGGGTGAAAAGTCTTACTATGTCATCCGCAACCTTGGCACGATGACAATCAAGAACGGTACCATCTACAACAACTCCGGCTACAAGAAAGCAAATCCGTCCGGTTCGATGGAAGGTTCCTCGCTGATCTGCAACAGTAATGACGATGCGCATCCGGCAACGTTGAATATTGAAGGCGGCACGCTTGAGCAGGCGAACTTCATTGCGATCAAGAATGGTTCCAGCGGTACGCTTGTCATGACCGGCGGCACCGTTAAGAGCGGCCATTCCGCAATTCAGAACTGGCATGATGCCACCATCACCGGCGGCAAGGTTATCGGCCAGCTGTGGACGGATTCTTATATCGATGAATTCTCGACCGGCAAGACTGTATTCGGTGGTGAAGCTAAGTTCGAGGGCGAGATCGTCATGGATATTACCGGCAATATCAAGCCTACGCTTGAAATCAAGGGCGGTGAACTGGATGTAACGTCGTGGAGAGTTACAAATGGTGCAGCCAATGCCGGTGCGAGACCCGAGGTCTCCGGCGGTACGTTCACCAGAGAGGTTCCTGCGGGTTACTGCAAGGATGGTTTCGTTCCGGCGACACTGCCTGGCGGTAAGTACGGCGTCGAGCCGGCCAAGGGCGATGTGAAGCTGATTGGTGCGGATGGCAATGTGCGCTACGGTTCCATCGCGGACGCCATTGAAAATGAGACGATTCAGCTGTATAAGGACATTACTGTCGACGGCGTATATCTGAGAACCGGCCGCACGCTTGATCTGAATGGCTGGACGCTGACGGCTGAGTATGTGCAGGCGAATACCGGTCGTGTTATCGACAGCAGTGATGGTAAGGGCAAGCTGATTGTCTCTGATGAAACTGTTACGTTCAATGTTGATGCTGAGTATCTCCCACTGTATGACGGCACAGAGTACCGCTTCTTCGAGTATAAGTTTGAGCTCAAGAAAGCAGAGTTTACTGATTCTACGAAGAATGTAATCAAGCTTAACATGTGGCTGTACTTTAGCAATCTGGACGCCTATGATATTTTGATTGAACACGCTGATGGTGCGCATGGAATTGATCTTCGCTTTATTGTTTCCTGGCCGCAGGAAGGCAAGGTCGATCAGACTTGGGAACTGCGTGTGCCAGCAGCTACAATATCGAGCGTTTACAAACAGGTTAGGGACACTAATCCTCAGAATTACGGAATTGGACTTAATATTAAGGGCTTGAATCTGCTTCCGGAAGGCACAGAATATATTGATTCGATGGCAAATCTTCGGAATGCATGCTGGCTGAGCGATAATTTCGTAAATAGTAACGCAATTAAAAACGAACTCAATTAAAAACAATAAATCAAAGGAGGATTGCCAAGAATGAAAGAATATGAAAAACCAGTAGTAATGCAAATCAGTTTTGAGATTTCAGAGAGAGTTGCACTTGATGCCAGCGAGCCGTTCCCTGATCCGATTACTTAATTGCACTTTTCGAATTAACTCTAATTGTACAAGATTTCTGACCTAATCACTTACGTCCCAGCAGCGGGAGGCATGGCCTCCCGCTGCGCGGCGTACCGCACGGAGACGGACGAGCCGGCGCAGATTGTGATCGATGAGACAAAATATCGTCCGGATGGCTGGAAAGGACTAAAGCCGGAGCTTCTGCCCTACATGGAATCCGGCGGGCAGTTCTATGCACAGCTTCTGAAATTTGACGGCCTGATGCTGCACGCTTCGGCCGTCGCAATGGAGGGTCATGCGTACCTGTTTTCCGGCCCGTGTGGGCGCGGAAAGTCGACGCACACCCGCCTGTGGCAGTCCACCTTCGGCGAGGCCGCCAGCGTCTTTAACGACGACAAGCCCGCCCTGCGCCGTCTGTCCGACGGCTGGTACGCCTACGGCACGCCGTGGTGCGGCAAGGACGGGATTAACAAAAACGAGAAATGGCCGCTGGCGGGCATCTGCTTTCTGAAAAAGGCGGAGCAGAATCGCATCCGGCGGCTGGAGGCGGCAGAGGCGCTGCCGCTTTTGCTGGGGCAGACGACCTACCGGCTGTATCCGGAGAAAATGGAGCTTCTGCTGGGGCTGGTGGACCGGCTTCTGCGGGAGGTCCCCGTGTACGAGCTGGAAAACCTGCCCACCGAGGACGCCGCGCGGCTCAGCTTTGAGACGATGCGGCCCAGATGAGCGCACCGCGGGCCGGAGGGCCGGCCCGCACTGTGCGGCGAGCACGACGCGGCTCTGCACGCAAAACAGGAGAAAACAGATGAAGCTGAATGAGAATTTTATGCTGCGGCAGATTGTCGGCAGCTGGGTGGTTGTGGCCGTCGGCCCGACCAGCGTGGACTTCAACGGCATGCTGCGCCTGAACGAGACGGGCGTGCTGCTGTGGAACCGTCTGAAGGACGGGGCAGACGAGGCGGCGCTGGTGGATGCGCTGACGGCGGAGTACGACGTGAGCGCCGGACAGGCGGCTGCGGACGTGCGCGATTTTTTGCGGCAGCTGGAATCGGCCGGCTGTCTGGAGGCGTAGCGCCCCGCGGCGGAGATTTCTCCGGACGCAGGACGCTTTGAGCGGTTACAGGAGGTTTTTACGATGAAAAGATGGATCTCGCTGCTTCTGGCAGTCTGTGTGCTGGCCGGTATGCTGGCCGTGCCGGTGTGCGCCGCGACAAAGGTCGAGACGAACGAGGCCGACGCGCTCAACTCGCTGGGGCTGTTCCTCGGCATGACGACCGGATACGGACTGGACTATAACCTGACGCGCGACCAGAGCGCCATGCTGCTGGTGCGGATGCTGGGCGCGCTGGACGAGGCGGAGACCGGTAAATATACCCACCCGTTCAACGACGTGGCCCCGTGGGCCTCGAACGTGGTGGCCTACGCGTTTGCAAAGGGGCTGGTCAAGGGCTATGGTGCGACGCGCTACGGCGGGTCGGACACGGTGACGGATTTTCAGTATCTGACCATCGTCCTGCGCGCGCTGGGCTATACCGATAACGGCGAAAACGACGATTTCTTCTACCGCACCAGCCGGAAGCTCGGCAAACAGCTGGGACTGGTTGACAGCGAGGCGGACGACGAGAACTTTACCCGCGGCGAGGCTGTGGATATTTTCTGGCGCGCGCTGAACACGAAGCTGAAGGGGCAGGAAAAGACGCTTGCCCAGCAGCTGATTGAGCAGAAGGTGTTCACCGAGGAAGAATTCGCGCTGGCGACCGAGTACGCGAAAAACGGCCGCCCGAAGAGCGAAACCGACGGCAAGACGGACGGCAAGAGCGATGATAAGACGGACGACAAGGCGGAGGATTCGTCGAACGGCGGCTCCGGCAGTGGCACGACCGGCGAAAAGAAGCTGGAGGACACGACGTGGGAGGAGTACCTGAACATGTCGGACGCCGAAAAGGACGCGTTTTTCGAGAAATTTGCCACGCCCGCGAAATTCTTCGAGTGGAAGGAAAAGGCCGAGGCCGCGTATAAAGAGGGCAAGAACGTGATCGAGGTCGGCAAGGACGGCACGGTCGATCTGGGTGATCTGGTTGGAAACAACTGAGCGCACGCCGACGCGCGTGCCGATGTGTGAGCTTTCGCCGCTGCTGGAGGAGATTGTCGCCTCCGGCGGCACGGCGGAGCTGACGGTCACAGGGCGGAGCATGGAGCCGATGCTCCACGACCGGCAGAGCCGCGTGCGCCTGCGCACCGCGCCGGAAGCGCTCCGGCGCGGCGATATCGCGCTGTACCGCCGCGACAACGGGCGGTATGTGCTGCACCGTGTGGCTGTGTGCCGCGGCGGCGCGTATGATTTCTGCGGCGACGCGCAGTGGACGCTGGAATGCGGGCTGCGGCGCGGGCAGATTCTGGCCGTCGTGACCGAATTCCGGCGCGGCGAGCGCTGGACGCCGGTGGAAAACGCCGCCTACGGCGTGTACTGGCGAGTGCTGCTGGCCGTGCGGCCGGTGCGGCGCTTCGCGCACAGAGCCGCCGGATGGCTCAGGCGGCGGCTGAAACGGAACGGCTGATATGAAAAAACGATCGAATACGATATTGTGGCTCTTTTCAAGCGTCCGCGCGCGCATTCCGGCGCTCGCGGCGCTGACGGTCCTCAGCATGGCGAACGCCGCGCTCGGCGTTCTGTTCGCGCTGGGGACAAGGGGCGTTGTCAACGCTGCCGCCTCGCGAGAGGCAGCAGCGCTTTTGCGCGCCTGCATTGTGCAGGCGGCGCTGATTGCGGCGCTGCTGCTGTCGCTGACGGGCGTGCGCGCGCTGCGCGATACGCTTTCGGCGCAGCTGGAACGCGACTGGAAGCGGCGGTATCTGAAAAAGCTGCTGCACGCGGAGTATGCGGCGTGCGCAGAATTTCACACGGCAGAGCTGCTGAACCGCATGAACAACGACGCGCGCGCCGTGACGGACGGGCTTTTGTCCACGCTGCCAGGGCTTGCGTCGATGCTGGTGCGGCTCGGCGGCGCGGCAGCGGCGCTTCTGGCGATGAGCCCAGGATTCACGCTGGCTGCACTGGGTGCGGGCGTACTGGTGGCAGCGGTGACCGCCGCGGCGCGAAAGCGCCTGAAATCGCTGCACAAGCAGCTGGGCGAGGCGGAGGGCAAGACCGCCGCCTTTTTGCAGGAGGTGCTGGAAAAGCTCCTGCTGGTGCAGGCGCTGGACGCGGCGGAGGCTGCGCAGTCGCGCGCGGACGCGCTGCTTGACGGGCGCTACGCGCTGCAAAAGCGGCGGAAAAATGTTTCGCTTCTGGCCAATACCTGCGTTAGCGCGCTGGGCTATGGCGCGGGCTTCGTGACGCTTGTATGGTGCGCGATTGGAATTTTACAGGGGAGAATGACCTTTGGCGATCTGAGCGCCATGACGGCGCTGGTCAGCCAGCTGCAGGGGCCGTTTGTCAATCTTTCCGGCGTGATGCCGCAGATGATTGCGATGCTCGGCTCGTGCGAGCGGCTGATGGAACTGGATGCGCTGCCGGATGAGCCGGCGTGTGCGCGCGTCGACGCGGCGGCGGTCTATGCGTCGCTGCAAAGCATCGACGCACATGGGCTTTCGTTTGTCTATGACCGCGAAGCGGTGCTGGAAGATGTGTGCTTTTCGATTCCAAAGGGGCGCTTTACGGTGATTACCGGTGAGTCGGGCGCGGGAAAGAGTACGCTTCTGAAGCTGATGCTGGGCGTCTACCATCCGCAGGCGGGAGCGCTGACGCTCCGTACGCGGGATGGGAAAATCCCGTGCGGGCCGGCGGCAAGGCCGCTGTTTGCGTATGTGCCGCAGGGGAATCTTCTGTTCAGCGGGACGCTGCGCGATAATCTGACGCTTGCGCGGCCTGAGGCGTCGGACGACGAAATCCGGCTGGCGGTTTATGCCAGCTGCATGGATGCGTTTCTGCCGGAGCTGCCGCTCGGTCTGGATACGCCGCTCGGCGAGAATGCCACGGGGCTTTCCGAGGGACAGGCACAGCGCGTTTCCATTGCGCGTGCGGTTCTGAGCGGTGCGGGAATTCTGCTGTTGGACGAGGCGACAAGCGCACTGGACGCGCAAACCGAGCGCGAGGTGCTCGCGCGGCTGCGTGCGCTGGAAAACCGTACCTGCATCGCCGTGACGCACCGTACGGCTGCACTGGAGCTTGCGCAGACGCGGCTGGACGTGCAGGGCGGAGGAATCCGTGTGCTGTGATGGTGCGGATGCCTCCTGTTTTCTGGTAAAATATTCAGTCAAATTGCTCCGCACACTTGATTATTGCAAATACAGGCATTATAATATCCATAATAATTTAATCGAGTATAAAAGGCTGATTTGGCCGTAGAATATGCTCCGCAGCGTAGGGTGCGGCGAAACGGGAGCGCTACATGAACAAAAACAAAACGGATTATTATGAGATTGACCTTCTGCGTCTGGCGCAGGCGCTATGGAAAAGGCTGTGGCTGGTCGTGCTGGTGACGCTGATCTGCGGCGCGCTGGCGTTCAGCTATACCTATTTTCTGGTGACGCCGCTTTATAAGGCGACGGCGATGATGTATGTCAACAACAGCGCCATCAGCGTCGGCAGCGCAAAGGTGAGCATTTCTGCCGGCGACCTTGCCGCCTCACAGAGTCTGGTTGATACATATACGGTTATCCTGAAAACGCGCGGAACGCTGAATGAGGTTATCTCACGTACCGGCGTGCCGTATTCCTATCAGC
>CAKUJN010000054.1 GCA_934661735.1 uncultured Oscillospiraceae bacterium | reverse complement strand
TGAAATACGACGGCATGACGCCGCGCAGGCAGTGGCGGAGCAGAACGCTCCGGCGGGAAAGTCCCTTGCTGCGCGCGAGGAGAACGTAGTCCGCGCGCACCTCCTCCAGAATCCGGTTGCGGATGAGAAAGGCATAGTACCACAGGTGACCCAGCACCACGACCGCCATTGGCAGGAGCAGATGCAGCGCGCGGTCGGCAATATCGTCCTGACGGCCGATGGAATATGCGCCGGAGCTTGGCAGCAGGCGCAGCTGAACCGCGAAAATCAGAATCAGCACCAGCGACAGCCAGAATTCCGGAATACAGCTGGATATCGTGCCGATCCGGCAGACGAAACGGTCAAAGGCGCGGCCCTCATGCCACGCGCACAGCGCGCCGAGCAGCAGCGACAGCACAAAAATCAGTACAAAGCCGATCCCGCCCAGAATCAGCGTGAACGGCAGGCGCGCACGGATGACCTCCATGACGTCCATCTTATACTTGTAGGATATTCCGAAATCGCCGTGCAGGGCGTTTTGGAGCCAGCGGACATACTGCGTCATCAACGGCGCATTCAGACCGAGGCGTGCCTCGGCCGCCGCGCGTTCGGCGGCAGTCAGCTTCTCGGCGCGGTCGCCATAGTAGGAGACGAGCGGATCGCCGGGGGCAAGCCGCGCCACGCAGAACACCAGCAGCGAAAGCAGAAGAATGCTGACAAAAAAGCTGAGAAGCTTTGCGCTGTAATACAGCGCGGGACTGCGGCGCTTCATGACGTCTGACCTCCCTCCTGAACGAAATGCTCCGGCGTGCGCTCGCGCAGCGTCCCGCCGCACAGCGGGCCGTCACCGGAAAAGGTCCACAGCTTCCGCGCACGCTCACGAATGGGGTCCGGCAGCGGCATGGCCGATACCAGCGCCCGCGTATACGGGTGAAGCGGATTGGCAAACAGCTCGCCTGCGGGCGCGATTTCGACCAGCCGTCCGCGGTACAGAACGCCCACGCGGTCGCAGAGATATTCAACCATGGAAAGATCGTGTGCGATGAACAGGAACGTAAAGCCGTGCTCGTCCTGCAAATGGCGGAACAGATTGATGATCTGCGCCTGAATCGACACGTCCAGCGACGCAACCGGCTCGTCCGCCACCAGAAGCTGCGGCTCCATGCAAAGCGCG
This sequence comes from uncultured Oscillospiraceae bacterium, assembly GCA_934661735.1. Taxonomy (GTDB): domain Bacteria; phylum Bacillota; class Clostridia; order Oscillospirales; family Oscillospiraceae; genus CAG-170. Next base: position 13,363 of record CAKUJN010000054.1, on the reverse strand, counting down.
CGCGCGATGGCGACGCGCTGCCGCTGGCCGCCGGACAGCTCGGCGGGATACTGGTCCAGATATGCAGCGTCCAGACCGACGTATTTCATCTGGAACGCGGCCTCCTCGCGATAGCTGCCGCGCGGCGGCGTGACGTGCGCGATACGCATCGGCTCGGCGATGATGTCGCACACGCGCATGCGGGGGTTGAGGCTGGACGACGAATCCTGAAAAATCATCTGGCGCGAGGTTTGCAGAAGCCGCCGGTTCGCACGGCACTGCTTCGGGTCGCAGAGATCGATGCCCTGATAGATAATGTTTCCGGAATCCGGACAGCAGAGACCCATGATGCAGCGCGCGGCAGTGGATTTTCCGCTTCCGGATTCTCCGACCAGGCCGAAAATTTCACCGCGCCGGATCTGAAACGACAGATCGTCCAGCGCGCGCACGGCGCTGTGCCGCCCGAGTGGGAAGCTGTGCGTCAGGTGCTCAACGGAAAGCAGAATCTCAGGCTTCATGGCGCGTTCCTCCGACGGGCGGCGTGATTTCCGGCGCGCGCGGGTCCAGAAGCCACGTCGCGGCAAAGTGCGTGGGCGTGATCTGGAACATCGGCGGCTCCTGTTCATAGTCAATGTCCAGCGCGTATTCGTTCCGGCAGGCAAACGCATCGCCCTGCGGCGGATCGATGAGCGTCGGCGGCATGCCGGGAATGGTATACAGCGGCTCTCCCTTTTTCCGCAGCGCGGGGAGCGAACGCAGAAGCCCCCATGTGTACGGGTGGCGCGGATCATAGTAGATTTCCTCCGCCGTGCCGGTTTCGACGATGCGGCCGGCGTACATAACGGCAACGCGGTCGGCCGCGCGGGCAACCACGCCCAGATCGTGTGAAACCAGAATCGTGGCAGTATTGCGCGTGCGCTGAATTTCACGCAGAAGATCCAGAATCTGCGCCTGTACCGTCACGTCCAGCGACGTGGTCGGCTCGTCGGCAAACAGAATCGACGGATTTCCGGCAAGCGCAATCGCCATGACGGCGCGCTGACGCATGCCGCCGGAGAAGCTGTGCGGATAGAGTCGCGCGCGCTCGCGCGGCCGCTCGATGCCGACCAGCTCCATCAGCTCCTGTACCCGCGCGTCCAGCGCAACGCGCGAAATACGCCGGTCGTGGACGCGGACAGCTTCGGCAATCTGTGCGCCGACGGTCATCGTCGGGTCCAGCGCCGTCATCGGGTCCTGAAACACCATGGAAAACACGCTGCCGCGCAGGCGGCGCATGTCGCGCTCGCGGTAGCCGGTGATATCCGCGCCGTCGACGCGGATCGTACCGCCGGTGACGCGCGCCGTTCTGGGCAGCAGCTTCATGATTGTCCGGCACAAAACGCTCTTGCCGCAGCCGGACTCGCCGACAATGGCGAGCACCTCTCCGGCGTGCAGTGTCAGACTGACGCCGCGCACGGCTTCAACGCGGCCGCGCGGCGTGTCAAAGCAGACAGACAGATTGTCAATTTCCAGTCGTTCAGACATGCGGGATTCTCCTGAAATACGCAGCGGGCAGGCAGAGAGCAAAGCTCCCTGCCTGCGGCGCTTTTTCATCATCAATCGGTAATTGTCCAGTCGCAGACGTTCCAGAAAATACCCACGCCGTGGTGGCCGAGTATCTTTTCCGTATCGACGCCATGCAGGCGTGCGCCTGCGACATAGTTTGCATCGATATAGCAGATAAAGGCATAGGCCGGATCACTTGCAAGCTCCGTCTGGAATTTGTCGTAGTATTCCTTCCGGACGGCGGGGTCGGACGACTCGCGCGCGAGCGTCAGATATTCGTCGACCAGCGCGTTGGAATAGCCGGAATAATTCGCGCCCTTATCCGTACCGAACACCTTGTAGGTGTGGTCGTCCGCGTCAAACGGGCTGCCCCAGCCGATCAGGCACGCCTGCTGTCCGCCCCAGTCCATTTTGGCGGGGATTTCAACGGTGCAGTGGATGCCGGCCTCGCGCAGCTGCTGCGCAGCGGCCTGCGCAATATCGATGCGGTCCTGTTCGCCGGCCATGACGCTGATGACAAAGCCGATTTCCTCACCGTTGCGGACATAATAGCCGTCCGCGCCCATTGTGCAGCCCGCATCCTCAAGAATCTGCCGCGCCTTTTCCGGATTATAGTCGTAATGCTCGACGTCAGGATTGTTATAAACATTCCGCTGAAGCGGGCCGTAGGCCGTCATACCCTGACCCAGCAGAACCGCATCCACGATTGCCTGCCGGTCGATGGCATAGCAGACGGCGGGGATGATATCGCGGTTTTCCGTCCAGTAGTCGTTCCAGAAATTGAACAGGATTCCGCGGTAATCGCTGGTTTTCATGTCATAGCAGACAAAGCCGTCTCTGTTTTCAAACAGCTGCGCGTTTTTCGGGTCCAGAAGTGCCAGATCCAGCTCGCCGGATTCCAGCTGCATGGCCTGCGCGTTGTCGTCGGGGACAATTTTGAAAATGATGCGGTCGATGTTGGCCGCGCCCTTATAGTAGCTTTCGTTCTTTTTCAGCACAATCGCCTGACCGACATCCCAGCTGTCCAGCATGTACGGGCCGGTTCCGACCGGCGCGCGGAAGAAGTCGGACGTCTGCCAGTCCTCTCCCTCCAGCAGGTGCTTCGGCAGGACCGCCATAGACATGTAGTCCAGAAACGCGGCGTTCGGCGCAGAGAGACGGAACGAGACGGTCTGTTTGTCGGAAACGGTAATCTCCTCAATCTCTTCAAAGTTCGGCGCGTTTTCCGAGCCGTTTTCCGGATTCATAATTGCTTCGATTGTGAATTTCACATCCTCCGCGGTCAGCGGCTCACCGTCGTGCCACGTCACGCCGCTGCGCAGATGGAAGGTATAGGTGTTGGAGGCGTCGTCGATCTCCCAGCTCTCCGCAAGGCCGGAAACGACGTTATTTTCGCCGTCGTGGGCTGTCAGGCCGTCGAACAGAAGCACGCTCAGCTCACAGTGCTCATCCATGGCTGGATTGATGCGGGTGTAATCGGCCGAGCCGTAGGTCAGTGTGGTTTCCGCCGGCGCTCCGGACGGCTGCGCCTTTGCCGCGCACGCGCACAAAGTGAGCAGTGTGCAGAGCGTCAGCACAAATGCAAGAACTCGTTTCATGGGGAAATACTCCGTTTCTTTTCTGGTATTGTCAGCTGACGCAAGTATTCTATCAGATCGTTTTCCGTATTTTAAGCTCCCCTGGGGGATGTTTTTGCAAAAAAATTCACAATTCCGGAGGGCAGTTTCCGCTTGCCAGAGACGTGCGGTATGTGTATAATCAAAGAACAGGGACCGCGCGCAATACGCGTCAGAGCGAACAATCAGTTGAACGGAGGCCGGACATGGCACTTTTGACCAAGCGTGTGATCATGCAGACGTTTCAGGAAATGCTGGAGGAAATGCCGTTTGACCGGATTACGGTTTCCGCGCTGGTGCGCCGCTGCGGAATCAGCTCAAACACGTTTTACTACCACTATCAGGACATCTACGCGCTGCTGGACGTGTGGGCGCAGACAGAGCTCGGGCGGTTCATCCCCGCAGGAGACGAAAGCGTAGACTGGCGTCAGGCGACCAGAGAGCTGCTGCGCGAGTGCCGCGCGCATCCGGCGACGATCTATCATGTGTTCAACTCGCTCTCACGCGACCGGATGGAGCAGTACGTCTTTTCCATGACGGACGACGTGTTCTACCGCATGGTGCAGCAGGCGCTGAACGGGCAGAATATGCCGGAGGCGCGGGCGCGGGAAATCGCGGCGTTCTGCCGCTATGCCTACATCGGCTTTTTTATGCAGTTTTTGTGGAACCGGATGAGCGGCGATATCGACCAGCTCGTCGACCGGCTGGGCGAGCTGTTTTCGACGTTCATCACGGCCTGTATTGAAAAGGACGGATGCACGCAGCCCGAGCGGCCGGAGTAAAATTATGTTTCATTTTGGGCAAAAGTCTGCTATAATGCAGAAAACAAAACAGACAGGCCGCCGCGTCCGGCGGCCGGAAAACGGAGGATATCAATATGTGCAAAAAGGTTGAAGAAAAGAAGTGCTGCATCGGCCGCGTGATTGCCATTGTGTGCGCGGTGCTGGCTGTACTGGGCGCAATCGCCGTTGTGTGCAAGGTTCTGGCAGAGCGCACGGAAAAGGGCTGCGCGCTTTGCGCGAAGCTGAAGGCAAAGCTTTGCAGAGGCGCCGACGACGAGTCCGCCGATTACGCGGATTGAAAGCAGAATGGAATGAACGCCGCCTGAGCCGGATGGCTCAGGCGGCGCTTTGTCCATTCAAAGGCCCCTATGCCCCATCTTTACACAAAAAGCCCTGAAACCATATGGTTTCAGGGCTTTTGGAGCTGCTGGGCAGATTCGAACTGCCGACCTCGTCATTACCAATGACGCGCTCTACCGACTGAGCTACAGTAGCATACCTCACTCAAGGCTCTATTATTATAGCACGGAAGTGCAAAATGTCAAGAGTGAAATATGACTTTTTCGACATGCGGCCAGCTTATTTGATCGTTTCGCTGTTGTTCAGTACCGGCGCACTGTAAAGCAGCAGCACGTCCTGCCGGTCAAATGTCAGCCAGCTGCCCAGCCGCTCGGGCGAAACATAGCGGATATCGACCAGCGTGATGCCGGCATACCCCTCGGCCAGCAGCGGCGCGAGGCTGCTGCCGAACGAATCGCGGAAAATCACCAGCTCGCGGTCGGTTTTCGCATTCGGATTTGTGATCTTCAAAAGCGATTTTGAACCGGAGAGAAACAGCGCATAGGCGTCCTCCCCCGCCGCGGCGTCCAGATCATAGACTGGCATCGTGTAGTCCGTCTCATAGTCATATACCGTGCACGCGCGCAGCGTGTCGTTCGTCAGATAGCGCAGCGTATCCGGCCGCAGGTCAAGCGCCGACTGGCCGCAGTAGACGCCGTAAAACGGCGTATCCAGCGTCACGGTTTCAAAATCTGCCGAAATCTCCGCGTCCATTGCCTCCGCAAGCCGCTGCGCAGCCGGCACAAGCGCCTCCTGCCGCCAGTGGATGTCCGTCCGGTAATAGCTGTCCAGCGTCAGTGCGGGCGTCAGATCAACGCACTGCGCAAAATCCAGTCCATCGGCAAAAATCCCGCACAGCGCATCAAAGTCCAGCACCGGATAGCCGTTTTCTGCCGCCAGAAAATAGTTCTTATCCGGAATTGCGGCAAAATAGACCTTTACATCGGTATCAGCCAGATATTTTTCCCAGATTCTGCGAAAACGCGACAAGGCGTGTTCCGCCGACGCCTCGTTCAGCGGATAATCCAGCTTCGCGGCATAGCCGCCGGCAGTGTAAATACCGTTGTTGTCCTTCCGGCGCAGCACATCCAGCTGTACATGCGCCTTCAGCGTGCGGAACACATCGCGCAGCGGGAACTGATCGAGCGTATACGACTCATAGTCCGTCATAAACGTCCCGTTCCAGAGCGTCTGCGCCGTCAGGGCCGGCTGCTGCGCCAGCGGACGGCGCTCGGCAGCTGACACGGCGGTATCCGGCCTGCACACGCCCCAGAGCGCAAAAGCCAGCAGAAAGCCCGCCGTCAAAAGGACGGTCAGGCGGTTTTTCTGTTTTTCCATCGTCGCAACCTCCCATGGTCTGCAATACAGCATGTATTCCCGTGAAAAAGCATCTTGCCCGGCCTTCCAGTTGTATCTCCGGCTTTCAGATACACCCTAGAAGCGGAAATAGAGAAACGGGTTGAACGATCCGTCCACCAGAAACGCTGTGCAGACGGCCAGCAGCACCGCAAGTCCCAGCGGTTCGAGCACCGTCACGACGCGCGCGCCAAAGCGTGTACGTCCAAGCGCGTCAAACGCGCGTTTCGGAAGCGGCGTCGCGCCCGCTGCCGCCAGAAGCAGAACAACCGCATAGCTGCGCAGCGTATAAACCGCCTCGGCGCTGACCGCCGCGAGTCCCCCGCCGCCCAGCATCGCGCGGATTGTCAACGCAGCGTCCGCGACGCCGGAAGCGTCAAACAGCACGAAGCCGAACAGCACAAACACCAGCACATAGATGTGCCCGAGCCAGCGCCGCCGCTCCAGCACCGGCAGCAGCCACAGCTTTTCCACCGTCAGCAGCAGCGCAAACAGCAGTCCCCACAGGACGAAATTCCACGCCGCACCGTGCCACAGACCGGTTGCCAGCCAGACGATCAGGATATTCAGCAGCTGCCGCGCCCGTCCCCGCCGGTTGCCGCCCAGCGGAATATAGAGATAGTCGCGGAACCATGTGCCGAGAGAAATGTGCCAGCGCCGCCAGAATTCCGTGATACTGGCCGAAATGTACGGATAATTGAAGTTCTCCGGAAATCTGAAGCCGAAAATCCGGCCAAGGCCAATGGCCATATCACTGTAGCCGGAAAAATCATAGTAGATTTGCAGCATGAACGCAACTGCATAAAGCCAGACATACAGCACCGAGCTGTCGCCGGTCGCGCGGAAGTCCGACACAAGGCTCCCCAGCTGGTTTGCCAGCAGGATTTTCTTTCCCAGTCCGATGAGAAAGCGCCGCGCGCCATATGCGGCGTTTTCCATGCTGTGCGTCCGCACCTTCAACTGCTCTGCCACGTCGGAATAGCGGACAATCGGTCCTGCAATCAGCTGTGGGAACATCGACACATACGCGGCCAGATCGACAAGGCTGCGCTGTGCCGCAGCTGTGCCGCGGTAGACGTCAATCAGATAGCTGACAATCTGAAAGGTATAGAAGCTGATGCCCGCCGGGAGCGCAATTTTCAGAAGCGGCATGCCAAGACCCGTCAGCGTGTTCACGCCGGCAATCAGGAAATCGGCGTACTTGAAATACGCAAGCGCCGCAAAGCTGCACAGCACAGAGACCGTCAGGCATATCTTTGATGCGCTTCGTCCGCGATAGCGCGCAATCAGCAGACCAAAGACATAGCCTTGCAGGATTGACGCCAGCATAACCAGCAGATACCGCGGCTCACCCCAACCATAAAACACCAGACTGGAGAGCAGCAGAACACCGTTTTTCAGCCGCCGCGGCACAAGGAAGTAGGCCAGCAGCACGCACGGCAGAAACCGGTATAGAAAAGGAATACTGGAAAACAGCATAAAAATCTCCACAGCGGCGGCGCACAGAGTCCTGCACGCCGCCGCTTTTTCCGTTTACATGATCGGCTCGTCCGTGATGATCGTCACGCCTTCATAGCAGGCGGTCAGCTTGTCGCGGAAGGTGTTGACAAGATCCTCCGCGCCGAAAACCTCGACAATATAGCTGCCGACGGACGCAATAACCAGCTTGTCCGGAAAGCCGCACATCCACTGCTTGCTCATCACATATGACTTGATGGACGCGGCAGCACTGTCCAGCTCAGCGGCATCCGTCAGACGATATGCACCGCAGGTAAAGGTGTTGCCGTTGAGCATATGGAACAGCGAGGCGGCGTCGTCAAATTTGGAGACCACATCTACCGGAACGCTGAGCAGATAGGATACGCTGTCCGCATCGTCCAGTCCGACTTTGCCAGGCGCGCCGTCCGTCATGTTTTCCTCGTTATAGTCGCCGCCGGCAGCGGTAAACTTTTCATCCTCCGCATAGGTGTCCCACACGCCGTTCAGAAGCGTCAGCGCGTCGGGAATCTCCGGCGTCTGGCCGTTCTGGCCGCCGTCCGCACGGGACGCACAGGCCGTCAGGGAAAGCGCCGTAAGCACGGCGAGCAGCATTGCAATGATCTTTTTCATGGTAATATCCTCCGTAGATTGTCTGCGGCGCGCAGCGCCGCTCTGGTATTTAAGACGGAATCCGCGGGCCGAATGTTTTCAAAACCCGCAGCTATTCTAACGGAGAGTTGTAAACATTCCGTGAACAGAGGACAGTTTTTCGAAAAATGTCCTCTGAACGATTGTCCGCCGCATCTTCCGGTCCCCCGTTTGCCGGATCATATGACATGCTGTCCAACAAACGGGAGGCTGTTCACACAGCAAAAAGCGCTGAAAAAGGTAACACATTCATTGCAAAAGCAGCAGGCATTGAGGAACGCAATCCTAGACGCCCGCTGTTTGGTTTTACAGGATGCGCTTTGGAAATTGCAGCAGAGAATCAATGATCTGGTGATACAGAAGCTGCAAAACGATGAACTTTCGTCTGTTCATGAAATCAGCACTTGAACGCGATGCATCAACTGCAAAAACACCCCCGCAATCCGGTGAAGCGATTGCGGGGGTTGAACGAAGAAAGACCTTTGCTGTCGAGGCGGACGCGCCTGCGCGGCTGCCTGACATCCAAAGGTCATTTCTGAGTGGTGCGCCCGACAGGACTTGAACCTGCACGCTTGCGCAATGGAACCTAAATCCATCGTGTCTGCCAATTCCACCACGGGCGCATATTGTGTGTCTGCTCTCTGCACAGGCCGGAACAGCCGTACAGCATGCAGAAAGCGCTGCGCTGCTGACCGCACAGCGCCCGCATGATGGATTTTATCACACGCAGTCAGGGCTTGTCAATCGTTCCGCGCCGCCGCGTGCCATAGAGATAGCTGTAATCATCGTGCAGAATGTTCCGCACAAACGGAACCGCCAGGACCAGATCAGCCAGAATCCACGCCATCGGATCTGCCGCACACAGTGCGTAGAACGCCAGCGGCCGTGCCGCCGCGCTCACCGCGCCGCCCGCCACGGCGGCCGGAAGAATCAGGCACACGGCAATCCGTCCGACCAGCTCCGCTGCGCCCGCAGCCAGCGTAAACTGCGACTTTCCGATTCCCTGATCACAGTTGCGCAGGATGAAAATGCCGCCCAGAAACAGATACATGGCAAAATCCACATACAAAAACGTGTTGCCGTAGCGGATCGTCTCCTGCGTGATCTTGTCCGCACTCAGAAACACATGCAGATACGCCCCGTTGATTGTCAGCAGCAGCCCCGCCGCGACGCTTGCCGCAGCAATGATTGCCATCATCAGAAGCGATTGCAGCGCACCGCTCCGGATGCGGTCGTGGCGTCCGGCGCCCAGATTCTGCGCCGTAAAGCTGGTCATGGCAGTCCCCAGACCGTTGATCGGCGTTGCGATGAAGTTGTTGAGCTTGTTCGCCGCGCCGAAGCCGTTCTGTGCGGCGCTGGAAACCATGACGCCGTCCAGCATGTCAAACTGGACGACTACGCCCTGCATGACAATGATGCCGATGGCCAGCACGGAAAACTGAAGCCCGAGCGGAATGCCCTGTGCGGCATGCTGCGTGATATCGCCCAGCGTAACGGCAAAATCCGCGCGGTGCAGGCGGAGCTCCGGATATCTGAAAAACGCGTAGGCAAAGCAGGCAATCGTACTGATCAGCTGCGCCAGAACCGTCGCGACTGCCGCACCGGCCACGCCCCAGCGGAACACAATGATGAACAGCAGATCCAGTCCCACATTCAGCACCGTGGAAAACAGCAGGAATGCCAGCGGCGTGACCGAATCGCCCATACTGCGCAGGAACGAGCAGATGAAGTTATAGAACAGCTGCGCACCGATGCCGGCAAAAATGATCGCGCAGTAGGTATACGCGGCGGTATACACCTCGCCGTTGTCCGGTGTAACATTGATCCATGCCAGCATCGGATTCAGAAGCGACATCGCCACGCCCGTCAGCAGCAGCGTCAGCGCCGCCGACAGAAGAATCTGCGTCGCAAGCGACCGGCGGACACCCGCCGCGTCGTGCGAGCCAACCTTGCAGGAGGTAATGACGCAGAAGCCCGCGCTCACGCCGAAGGCAAACTGCAAAAACACGAACACCAGCGGCGTGGTGTCGTTGACGCCCGCGACCTCGCCGGCGGAAAGCGTCTGGCCGACAATGGCCGCGTCGCTGATAGAATAAACCTGCTGAAGCAGGTAGGACAAAATCACGGGAAGCGAAAAGCGCAGAATGGTTTTCCAGCAGACTCCCTGCGTGAGATCAATCGGACGAAACAGCGCGCGCAGACCGCGCACGGACGACGTCTCCTTCATAGATAACCGGCACTCCTTTGCATGTGCTCCAGATTTTTTACCGCCAAATTATAGACACACGTTTTCCGCTTGTCAAGAGGATATTTTCTGTGTTTTTCATGACGCGGCCGCTTTTTCTTTACGTGCGCGCAATTGCATTTGCAGCGCCGCCGTGGTATGATAGCGGATAAGCAGAGCGGCGGCGCTTTATGACCGTTTCTGCCGCTGCATTCCATGCGCGCGGCGCCGCCGAAAGAAAAATACAACAATGATGTGGGGTAATTCTGATGAAAATTGTGATCGTTGGCGACGGCAAAATCGGCAGCACGCTGGCCGAGCAGCTGTCGCGGGAGGGCCATGATATCACCATCATTGACCGCAGCCCCGCACCGCTTCAGCAGACGACCGAGGATCTGGACATTCTGTGCATCGAGGGCAACGGCGCAACCTATGCCACACAGCTGGAAGCCGGCGTTGACTCCGCCGATCTGCTGATCGCGGTCACGGCCTCGGACGAGCTGAATCTGCTGTGCTGTCTGGTCGCAAAAAAGGCCGGTGCACGCCACACCATCGCCCGTGTGCGCAATCCGGAATACGACGGCGAACTGTCACTGATCACGGACGATCTTGGCCTGAGTCTTGCGGTCAATCCCGAGCTTACCTGCGCGCAGGAGATGGCGCGCAGCCTGCGTGTGCCGTCCGCCATCAAGGCCGACGCCTTTGCCGGCGGCCGCGTTGAGCTGTTGCAGGTTCAGATTCCGGAGGATTCCGTTCTGACGGGAAAAACGCTGATGGAGTTGCCCTCTCTCACCGCCAACGCCAAAGTCCTGATCGGCGCGGTGGAACGCGGAACCGGCGTATGCATCCCCACCGGCACGTTCCGGCTGGAGGCCGGAGACCGCATTTCCCTGATTGCCGAGCCGCGCAGCGCGCAGGCATTTTTCAAAAAAACACGGCTGGCCGCGTCGCCAGTGCGGCAGGTCATGATCGTCGGCGGCGGGCGCATCGCGTACTATCTGGCGCGGCAGCTGATGGAATCCGGCATGAACGTCAAAATTCTGGACTCGGACTACGCCCGCTGCGAGGAGCTGGCCGATCTGCTGCCGAAAGCGAGCATTCTGCACGGCGACGGCACGAACGAGGCGTTTCTGCGCGAGTCCGGCATTGCGGAGACCGACGCCTTTGCCGCTCTGACCGGCATTGACGAAGAAAACCTGCTCATGGGCATGTACGTCCGCAAAACGTTCCCCAGAGTAAAGGCCGTGACGAAAATCAACCGCAACTCGTTCCAGAACATCATCGGCGCCATGGATATCGGAAGCACATTCAATCCCCGCCACAGCGCCTCCAACCAGATCTGCCGCTATGTGCGCGCCATGCAGAACTCGGTCGGATCCAAGGTGGAAACGCTCTATAAGCTTCTGGGCGGGCGCGTGGAGGCGCTGGAATTCCGCGTGGCGGAAAACGCCGATTTCTGCGGCGTTCCTCTGTCGCAGCTCCGGCTGCGCGCAAACCTGCTGATCGGCTCGATCCTGCGCGGCAGCCAGGTCCTCATCCCCAACGGCCAGGACACGCTGGAATCCGGCGACAGCGTGATTGTCATTACCACCGTCACCGGCCTGAGCGATCTGCGCGACATTCTGGAAAAGCGGAAGGGATAAGCCATGAATAAACGCATGATTCTTTATCTGCTGGGCGCGATTCTGGTGATTGAATCGGTTTTCATGCTGCTCCCTGTCGTCACCGCGCTCTGCTATCGTGAGCCCGCCGGCTGGTGGTTTGTGTGGACGATGCTCGCCGCCGGAATTTTCGGCGCAGCGGCCATGCTTTTCTCCCGTCCGTCCAGCAAGACCATCTATGCAAAGGACGGTCTTGTGACCGTGGCGCTGAGCTGGATTCTCCTGTCGCTGGTCGGTGCGCTGCCGTTCACGCTGTCCGGCGAGATTCCGTTCTATCTGGACGCCGTTTTTGAGATGATCTCCGGCTTTACCACCACCGGCTCAAGCATTCTGCCGGATGTGGAGGCGCTGAGCCGCTGCATGCTGATGTGGCGCAGCTTTTCCCACTGGCTGGGCGGCATGGGCATTCTGGTGTTCATGCTGGCAATTGTCAAAATGGAGGGCGGGCAGGGCATCCATCTGCTGCGTGCGGAGAGCCCCGGACCCACGGTCGGCAAGATGGTGCCGCGGATGGTCGACTCGTCGAAGATTCTTTACTCCATTTATTTTGCCCTGACGCTCGTGCAGCTGGTCTTTTATCTTGCCGGCGGCATGCCGCTTTTTGATTCGCTCTGCAACGCCTTTGCAACTGCGGGAACGGGCGGCGGCTGAACAGGCTGGTCGGCTGTCGGACGCTAGTCCGGGCGCCCGGCGATCGACACGACCGTCTTTATGATCCTGTTCGGTGTGAATTTTTCGATCTACTTCTTCCTGCTGCGGAAAAAGTTTGATCTGGCGTTCAAAAACACCGAACTGCGCTGGTATCTGATTATCATTTTCGCATCCATCGCCGCGATCACGGTCAATATCGTTCCGCAGTTTCCAAGCGTCTATGACGCGCTGCACCACGCCGCATTCGCGGTCGGTTCGGTCATTACCACAACCGGTTACTGTACCGTCGATTTTAATCTCTGGCCCGAGCTGTCGCGCGTGATTCTGGTGTTCCTGATGCTCATCGGTGCGTGCGCCGGCTCCACCGGCGGCGGATTGAAGGTCTCTCGCGCCGTGATTCTCTTCAAATCGGTGCAGAAGGAGCTTCGCCTGCTGATTTCCCCGCACGCCGTCAAAGCCGTCACGGTCGACGGCAAGCGCGTCAGCACAGATACCATCCGCAGCGTCAGCAATTACTTCCTGATGTATGTGCTTTTGACGCTGGTCTCCATTCTGTTGGTGTCTCTGGATAATTTTGACGGTACGACAACCATCACCGCCGTGTTTGCCACGTTCAACAACATCGGTCCCGGCCTCGGCATGGTCGGACCGGTCGGGAATTTTGCCATGTTCAGCCCGCTTTCCAAGGTTGTCCTGTGTCTGGACATGCTTTTCGGCCGTCTGGAGCTGTATCCGATGGTCATTCTCCTGCTGCCGTCCACATGGACGCGGCGCTGAGCTCTACTCCCCTTTTCTGTCCTCTCCGGATGGAAAAGGGGATTTTTCGGCCTGCGGCCAAAAGCACCTCCAGCTGGGGATTTCCGGCTGGCACCGGAGGTGTCGCTTTTGCGGCAACGCCGCAGCCGTTGCTTCGCAGACGATTCTGCACAGCAGCTTGTAGGGGCCGGTACCCACATCTGCCCGTTTGTCCGGATTCACCGGAAGTGTCTCTTTCGCGGTGACACCACAACCGTGCCTCCGGCGGCTCGTCCTCACAAACTCCAAGCGACGCTTCGCTCTGCATACGTTCGGCTAAGCCAATCG
>CAKUJN010000053.1 GCA_934661735.1 uncultured Oscillospiraceae bacterium | reverse complement strand
TGCCCGCGACGGGCTGCATGGTTTCCAGATCATAGGCGCGGAACTCGCTCATCGGCGCGCGCGCCCTGCCGGTGCGCTCGATGGCAATGCGGCGGCCGTTCCATTCCACCTCCAGCCGCCCCTCCATCGCCGCGCCGCTCCACGGGCGGTATTTCGCCTTGGCTGGAAGGTTTGTCTTTGTCGTCCGTTCGGACGAGTCGACGCCGTAGAGCATCGCCAGCAGGAACGCGGCCCATGTCGATTTTCCCGACTCGTTCGGCGCGGTCAGGACGTTCAGCCCGTCGTGCAGCGTCAGCGTTTCGTTTTGCAGCTTTCCGAACGAGGCAGTCATTTGCAGAATTTTCAAAGCTCCGGCACCTCCCTTCCGTCCAGCGCCGCAAGGCCCAGCCTTGCCGCGTCCGCGGCCAGACGGCGCGCGGCCTCGTCCGGCGCCGCGTCATACTGCGCTTTCAGCGCGCGCAGATACAGCCCGCGCAGCGTGTCCTCGCCCGCCGCGGCCCACAGGTCGACCTTCGGCGTCGTCTCGTCACGGAGGCTGAGGCTGAAAAAGCGCCCCTCCAGCGCGCGCCAGAGCGCCGCGCAGTCCACAGGCTCCGATTCGCCGGTCAGGCAGATGCGGTAGATGTCGTTCTGCGTGTCCTCGGGGAGCGCCGCCGTCACGGCGGCAAGCGGGTCGTCGCCGGCAGCAACGCGCAGAATCTCATAGCGCCGCCCGCTCAGCGGCGTAAAGGTCATTTCGCACCGTCCCTTTTCCACACCGCCCAGCAGCACGCCGCGCGGCCCCGTCTCGTCAAAGCCGCGGCCCATCAGGCAGCCAGGCCACGCGTAAAACGTGCCGCCCTCGCGCAGGGGGCCGCCCTGCGCGTGGATATGACCCAGCGCCAGATAGTCCAGACCGGACGCCGCGATCTGCTCTTTGGAAACGGAGTTATACCCGCCCGCGGCGTTCAGCGCGTCGCCGTGCAGGACCATCAGATTGACCAGCCCGTCCTGCTTCGCGCAGAAACCCTCCAGCAGGCCGTTTTCCTGCGGCGAGGTAAACGCCGCGCCGTAAACGCGGCAGCCGAGCGGCGGAAATTCAAAGGCGGATACGGTATTTTCCGTAAAAATATGTACATTTTCCGGCCATTGCGCCGTGCGGTAGGCCGAGCCGGACGCGGCGTAGTCGTGATTGCCGGGGGCAATGACGATCTGCGCGGCGCAGGCGGCAAACGCGCGCTGCATGGCCTCGATGGTGTCGGGATAGGCGTTATCGCTGTCGAACAGGTCGCCCGCCAGCAGCATCAGCTCGCAGCCGTGCGCGCTGCACAGCTCGGCCAGCTCGCTCAGAAGCCCGCGCTGCTCTCTGCGGCGCTGTGCGGCCTTGTCCGGCGAAAGGCCGGAAAACGGCGAATCCAGATGGAAATCCGCCGCGTGAAGCAGTTTGATCATACGTTTATCCTTTCCACCGCCGTACACCGGCGGCTTGCGCCGTCGATTGTGAATACCGCCGCGCTCAGCCGGCACGGCCCGTCGGCGCATTCAAAGCGCGAGGTCAGCTCGCCGCGGAACAGCGCAATGGACTGCTCCGGCCGCACGCCCAGTACCGAGCGCATCGGGCCGGTCATGCCGAGGTCGGTGAGATAACCCGTTCCCTTCTCCAGCACCTGCTCATCCGCCGTCTGCACATGCGTATGCGTGCCCCACAGGGCCGACACCCGCCCGTCCAGATAATAGGCCATGGCCAGCTTTTCCGACGTCGCCTCGGCGTGAAAATCGACCAGCACAGGGATTTCTCCGGCCTGCTTCAGAATTTTGTCGATCACATGGAACGGGTTGTCCGGCCCGAAATCCATCCCGCACCGGCCCAGCAGATTCACCACGGCCACCGGCCCGATTTTCGTCTCATACACACCCCAGCCGCGCCCGGGGAGGCTTGGCAGCAGGTTTGCCGGACGCAGAATCTCGCGGCGGTCGTCCAGACACACCGTAATCTCCCGCCGGTTCCATGTGTGGTTGCCCAGCGTGATCACATCCGCGCCCGCGTCCCAGATCATCTCCGCCTGCCGCGGTGTAATGCCGACGACCGAGGCGTTTTCCCCGTTGACAATGCATAGATCAATCTGATACTCTTTTTTGACGGCGCGCAGCTTTTTTTGCAGATACTGCAATCCGTTCACACCGGTCACATCGCCGACCGCCAGAACACGAAGCTCCATTTTGCGCTCCCTTCTCCGCGCGCTTTTCCGCGCGCCGGCTGCTTTTTTATCAGTATACCATTTTCAGGACGGCTTTGCCATGGTATACTGAAAAAAATACGGCCATTGCAGAAAAAACCGCCGTTTTTTCGGAAAAGCTCTGCACAGGCCGCAACCTTTTAATTTTTTTCCCGTCATGTTGTACAGGAGGAAGAAAGAGAAATGGAAGATGAGAAAATCATTGATCTCTACTGGGCGCGGCAGGAGCGCGCGCTGGCAGAGACCGAGCTGAAATACGGGCGCTACTGCCGCGCCATTGCCGAAAACATTCTGCACTGTCCCGAGGACAGCGACGAATGCGTCAGCGACACATGGCTGCACGCGTGGAACGCCATGCCGCCGAAGCGTCCGGCCATTTTACAGGCATTTCTGGGCCGCATCACGCGCAACCTGTCCATCGACCGCTGGAAAGCGGCACGCGCAGAAAAGCGCGGCGGCGGGAGCATGGAGCTTGCGCTGGACGAGCTGTCCGAATGCGTGCCGTCCGGCACGGGCATTGAGCGCGTGCTGGATGAAAAGGAGCTTTCGCACGCCATCGACACGTTTCTGCGGACGCTGCCCGAGCGCGAATGCGGCGTGTTTCTCCGGCGTTACTGGTACGCCGACCCGATCCGCCGCATTGCGCAGCAATACGGCATGAATGAAAACAGCGTCAAGTCCGTGCTGTTCCGCACGCGTGAAAAGCTCCGCAAATACCTCGAGGGAGAGGGGATTGCCATATGAAAAATGAAAAGCTGTTCCGCGCCATCGGCGGCGTGGGCGACGATCTGATCGAGCGCGCCGCGCATCCGGCGCGCAGAAGCGGCGCAGCCTGGCTGAAATGGGCGGCGCTGGCGGCATGCTGCGCGCTGGTCGTCGGCGTGGCGGCGCTGAGCATGCGCACGGGCAAAACCACCGCTCCCGCCGCAAGCGCGGAGCTTAACCTCGCGTCCGATGCAAAGCTTGAACGAGCCGAGTCCACAGAGGACCTGATGGAGGCCGAGGTGCAGGAGGAGCAGGCCGCCGCGCAGGCGCCGGCCGAGGAGGCTCCCGCGGAATCCCCGCCCGAAAAGCAGGACGCACAGCTGAATCCGGACGCCGGCTGGATTGTGTTCGGCGGCGCCATCTATTCCCGCGTCGACAGCAGCGACGAGCGCGCGCCATACCTCGCAGACGGCAGCTGGCAGGCAGGTTCGTATCTGGGCGACGTGGCGGCCTCGTCGTGGCAGCCGAACGTAACCGGCAGACCGGTCTATACGATCCGGTTTGAGGACGCCGCGGCAGCAGATCTGAACGAGCGCGACTATGTGGCCGTGGATACCGGCGCGGAGGACGGCGGGTATCTTTTCTACCGCTACGCCGCACCCATGCCGGATCTGAGCCTCCCGTTTACGGCATATCTGCCCGACAGCCGGAGCGACAGCATCGACATCTATACCGCCGACCGGCAGGTCCGTCTTGGAAGCGTGCCCTACGCGCTGATTGGAAGCCTCTCCGGCTACGCCCGCTTTAACGTCTCTTCCGGATGGCTGGACGGGACGGAAATCTACGCCGGCGTCTGCGGTACGCGCGTGTGGGTCCTGGCCGTCGCGCCGCCGGCGCTCGGCGTATACCGGCAGAGCTTCTGCTATACGGACGCAGTTGAAAACCTGCACATCACAGTCGCGGACGGGAACTTCACCGTCCACGCGGACAGCGGAGCGGACTGGCAGATCGCAGCGCCCGACGCACTGTACTACCGCCGCGTCACCGGCGCCGCCTTTGCCTCGCCGGACGTCGGCTTTATCAGCTATGAATGCTATGAGGATTACGGCCCCGTGATCTATAAGACCATCGACGGCGGCATGACGTGGCAGCGGCTGACAATTCCGGTGCCGGAAGCATACGCCGGATACCGGCTTGAGGCGCAGACGCCCGAGTTTTACGGCGAAAACGGGAGCTATCCAATCGAGGCATATGACCTCGAAACCGGCGAGCTCAGGCTGGTGTTCCGGCTTATCACACGCGACGGCGGCGAAAGCTGGAGCTGGGAATGACGGAAGCTCTGCATTTTTCAAATCCCGTCCCGAGCCGGAATTATGCGGCGAATGCCTTCCGGTATCGTGCCGGAGCCTCGTGATACAAACGGTGCGTGCCGCAAATGCGGCACGCACCGTCTGTTTCTGTTCCATTACACCGCTGTGGAGCGGATTCCTTTTTCCAGCGTGAAGCCGCCGAGCCCGTCGGAGCGGAAGCTGCGGCCGTAAAATTCGGTCATCGCCGCAGTCAGATAATCCAGATCCTTTGCTCCCGCCGTCTCATACGCCGAGTGCATGGCCAGCTGCGCAAGGCCGATGTCCACCGTATTGAGCGACACCTTTGTGTTCGCAATGCTGCCCAGCGTCGAGCCGCCCGCAAGGTCCGAGCGGTTGGCATACACCTGAACCGGCACGCCAACGTCCGCGCACACGCTGCGGAACACCGCAGCGGACACCGCGTCGGTGGTATAGCGCTGGTTTGCGTTGAATTTCACAACCACGCCGCCGTTCATCTGCGGGCAGTTGGCCGCGTCGGCGTACTCGGGATGGTTCGGGTGCATGGCATGGGCGTTGTCGGCGGAGACCATGAAGCTGTTCGCGACGGCCATCCGGTAGCCCTCGCCGTCGCGGCCGAGTGCGGCGCAGATGCGCTGCAAAACGTCGCTGAGCAGCGTGGAGGCTGCGCCCTGCTTTGTTTCGCTGCCCACCTCTTCGTTATCGAATACGCAGCAGACCGGCACGCTGTCGGCCGCCTGCGCGCTCAGGAAGCCCTTCATGCAGCCGAACGCACATTCCAGGTCATCCAGCTTCGGCGCGGCAATCAGCTCGTCATGCGCACCCAGAACGCTCCCGCGCGTGCGCACATAGAGGAACAGATCGCTGCCCAGAATATCCTCCGCACGCACGCCCGCCGCCTGCGCGACAAGCGTCCGGAAGCTGCCTGCCGCGTCCTCCCCGCCCAGCAGGGGCAGCGTGTCGACGTTTGCCATGAACTTTGCGCCGTCGTTGGCGGTACGGTTCATGTGAATCGCCACGTTCGGGATGATCAGCAGGTCGCGGTCAATGTTTACAAGCTTCGTCACAATCCGGCCGCCCTCGCGCACCAGCACGCGCCCCGCGACGGAAAGCGGGCGGTCCAGCCATGTGCCCATCAGCATGCCGCCGTATTTCTCGGTGCTCAGCCGTACGCCCGCCCTGCCCGCAAGCTCGGCGTTTTCCTTGATTTTGAACGTCGGCGAATCGCTGTGCGCGGCGGAGATCATAAAGCCGCTGAAATCCGCGCGCGGAATCCGGAACGCAATCACGGACGAGCCGTTGCGAACGACAAAATACTTACCGCCCTCGCGCAGCGTCCAGCGCTCGGTCTCCAGCAGCTGCGCATACCCCGCATCGCGCAGCATGGCGCAGAAATTCTCCGTCGCGTGGAAGCAGCTGGGGCTGTTTTCAATCAGGTTCAGTAATTCTCCGGTCAGTTTCATGGTCCTGCACTTCCCTTTTTGTATGGTTTTCTGTGGATAACATATCACAACGCCGGTTGCTTTGCAACCGGCGTTGTGCTATCATGGACAAAGAAATTTCCGGCGGACGGAGCATTTCCCCGCCGGCCGGTGCAAAACAAACGACAGGAGTGTTCGCATGAAAAAGACCATTCTCAGAAAATACGCCCATCTGATCGCCGCCGTCGGCGTCAATGTCCAGAAGGGGCAGGAGGTTTTCATCACCGCCGAGCTTGACCAGCCTGAATTTGTGCAGATGGTCGTGGAGGAGTGCTATAAGCTGAAGGCGAAAATGGTCGTTGTCGACTGGAGCTATCAGCCGCTGACAAAGCTGCATGTCCGTTATCAGAGCCAGAAAACGCTCAACACGCTTGAGGACTATGTCGAAGCCCGCTGGAAGCACTATACCGAAACCATTCCCTGCCGCATCTATCTGATCTCCGAGGACCCCGACGGCCTGCGCGGCGTCAATCAGGTGAAGATGGCGAAGGCGCATCAGGCAAAGTATCCGATCATCAAGGGCTACCGCGACCAGATTGAAAACCGGTATCAGTGGTGCATTGCCGCCGTCCCGGGCGCGGCATGGGCAAAGAAGCTTTTCCCGACGCTGCGCACCTCGCAGGCGGTTGAAAAGCTGTGGGAGGCCATCCTCTCCACCAGCCGCGTCGACGACGACCCCGTCGCGGCATGGGACGCGCACAATCGGGATCTGAAGAACCGCTGCGATTACCTCAACGGCCTTGGCATCCGCGAGCTGCGCTATCATTCCGCTAACGGCACCGATTTCACCGTCGGCATGATTCCCGAGGCACAGTTCTGCGGCGGCGGTGAAACCAGCCTTCAGGGCATTTTCTTTAACCCGAATATTCCCACCGAGGAGTGCTTCATCTCTCCCATGCGCGGCAAGGCCGAGGGCGTGGTCCATTCGACGAAGCCGCTTTCCTATCAGGGCCAGCTGATCGACAACTTCTGGATTCGCTTCCATGAGGGCAAGGCCGTCGAGTGGCACGCCGAGCAGAACGAAAGCCTGCTGGAAAAGCTGATCACCATGGACGAGGGCAGCTGCTATCTGGGCGAGTGCGCACTGGTGCCGTTCAATTCCCCGATCAACGAAAGCGGCATCCTGTTCTACAACACGCTGTTTGACGAAAACGCATGCTGCCATCTGGCCCTTGGCATGGGCTTTGCCGACACCATCCGCGATTTTGAGCACAAGACGCTGGACGAGTGCCGCCAGCTCGGCGTAAACGACTCGATGATTCACGAGGACTTTATGATCGGCTCCGCTGACCTCTCCATCGACGCCGTCTGCGCCGACGGCCGGACAGTCGCGATTTTCCGCGACGGTACCTGGGCGTTCTGATTCTGAATATCTGCTTACGGGGACCGGCAAAGCCGGTCCCCTTTTCCATCTGGCAATGCAGCGCCTCCTTTGCGGTGACACCGCAACCGTTGCTTCGCAGACCTACTTTTTCTGCCTTGCCAGAAAAAGTAGGCAAAAAGAGGCGCTGGAGACGCGCCATATTGCGCGCTGACGCGCGCGATTTTTATTTAACGCCCTCTTCGGGCGCAAAACTGTAACTATCCCGATAGCTTATGGTTCCGACGAATGTACTACACGCAGTTATCGGCAGACTGCATTAATTTCGGTTCTGCTCATTTCCGGAATACTCGGCCAATCTCATTCATGCACAGCACTCTGTAGGGGCCGATGCCTACATCGGCCCTGCAAATTTTCTGCACCATCGGCGCATACATAGATGTGTTCTGCATTGCATGGCAGCGTGTTTTGCCATCCCCTTGCGCGGCAACTGCTTCCGATGGGAGCGTTGTTTCCACGCAGGCGGCGCTGTAGTGCAGCTTTACAGAAAGACTCCCGTGTGTTGGCCGCAATGTTCTTCTACGGGGTAATTCTGTGGCTTGCGGTACAATCCAATCCGCATCCAGCGCCTCTTTTTGCCCACTTTTTCTGGCAAGACAGACGGAACCAAATTGCAAACCAGCGAAGCGTTTGCAATTTGGAGAGGACGAGCAACGGAACGGACGAGACCTGCCGCTTGCGGCGGGGCGAGGAATGCGGAGTTTGTGAGGACGAGTCGCCGAAGGCACAGTTGCGGTGTTACCGCAAAAAGGGAAGTCCGGTGAAACCGGACAAGAGGGCCGATGTGGGCATCGGCCCCTACAAACTGCTGTGCAGAATCATCTGCAAAGCAACGGCTGTGCCTCCGGCGCAAGCAGAAAAAACCGCCTGCCGGCCGGCAGGCGGTTTTATCACAACATGTTTGCTCAATGGAAGAACAGAAAATAGGAACCGAACGCGATCACCAGCAGCACCACAATCGCCACAGGCAGAATCACCAGCCACGCCGAAAGGATCATGGCCAGTCTGTCCTTTCTGCTCAAGGACTCTCTATCCTCGTCGCGCGTCAGCTTTTCGCGCTCTGCGGCCTCGTTCTGCTCCTGCTGGAGGCGCATCGCGCGGTCAACCTTTCTCTGAAACAGCATAGAACTTACTCCTCAACCTTGAGCTTATGATGGCAGGCGACGAAATGGTTCTGGCGAACCTCTTCCCACTCCGGAACGACCTGCGTGCAGATCTCCGTGCAGTACTTGCAGCGCGTGTGGAACTTGCAGCCCTTCGGCGGGTTGACGGGGCTGGGGATGTCGCCCTCCAGAATAGACAGCTCCTTTGCGCCGACGGTATCCGTCGTCGGAATCGCGTTGAGCAGCGCCTCGGTGTATGGATGGATGGGATGATGGAAAATCTCGTCGGAGTCCGCCAGCTCGACCATCGAGCCGAGGTACATGACGCCGACGCGGTCGGAGATGTACTTAACGACGCTCAGGTCGTGCGTGATGAACATATAGGTCAGATTCTCGCGCTCTTTCAGATCCAGCAGCAGATTGATGATCTGCGCCTGAATCGAAACGTCCAGCGCCGAAACAGCTTCGTCGCACACGACGAACTTCGGGTCGGTCGCCAGCGCGCGGGCAATGCCGATACGCTGACGCTGGCCGCCGGAGAACTGATGCGGGAAGCGGTGCAGGAAGTAGGGCGCAAGGCCGCACTCGTCCATGATCTTCAGGACCATCTCCTGCATGCGGGCGTCCTCTTTCTTGATCATGTTGTGCGCCTGCATGCCCTCGCTGATGATCTGGCCGACGCTCATGCGCGGGTTCAGTGAGGAATACGGGTCCTGGAAAATCAGCTGCATGTCGCGGCGCAGGCGGCGCATCTCGTCATAATTCAGACGCGCAAGGTCGATGCCGTCGTCGCGGTAGGCTTCATACTTCTGGAACTCGGGATCGTTGGCATAGGGCTCGCGCATCTTCTCGATCTCCGCGCTGACGGCGGCAAGCTGTCCGCGCAGATCTGCGATGGTATCGTCGCACTGCTTCAGCCTGGCCTGCGCCTTTTCCAGCTGCTCGGGCTTGAAGGACTTTCCCTCATTTTCGGCGGTTTTCTTCGCGTATTCCGCGTCGTCCACGTCGACCTGAAGGCTCTGGCGCTTTTCCTCCATGGCGGAGAGCTTGCGCGCAATGCCGTAGCCCTTGCTGTAGATGGCGATGACGGGATCCAGATCCTCTACGACGAGGAAGCCGCCGACAATCTTTGTGATATCCAGCAGCGCGTCCTCGGCCAGCTTGCGGGCCGTGTCCAGCTCGCCGTGCTTCGCATACTGCTCCTTTTCAGAGAGCTTCGCATACTCTGCTTCGAGCTTGTCGCGCTTTTCCTCCAGCTCGCGGAGCTTGATGCGGCGCTTTTTCAGGTGCTTTACCGTCTCGGTGACGTATTTCGGCGCCAGATCGTCCAGCGACCGGCCGTAATACATGGTGCGGCCGTAGGTCTGGTGATACAGCTGGAGGATGGTGCGGCCGAGCGTCGACTTACCGCAGCCGGACTCGCCGACCAGGCCGAACGTCTCGCCCTCGTAAATATCCAGAGAAATGCCGTCGTTTGCCTTGACAAAGCGTCCGCCCTTCAGGGGGAAGTACTGCTTCAGATTGCTGATGCGAAGCAGGACCTTTTTCTCTTTATTCTGCATGTCTGTCCTCCTTCTTCGCGTAGAAGCAGCGAACCTGCTGGGTGTCGGAGACATGAATCAGCTCCGGCTCCTCTTCCTTGCAGCGCTCGGTTGCGTACTTGCAGCGCGGGGCGAATTTGCAGCCCTTCGGCAGATCCAGCGGATGCGGGACAGCACCTGGAATTGCCTCAAGCCGTTCGTCGCTGGGCGTATCCAGACGGGGGATTGAGAGCATCAGGCCCTCGGTGTAGGGATGGGAATAGACACTCTTGTGGAAGATGGTCTCAGCCGGCGCGTACTCGACGACCTGACCGCAGTACATAACGGCGACGTTGTCGGCCATCTGGTTGATAACGCCGAGGTCGTGCGTGATGAACAGCACGGCCGTGCCGTTCTTTTCGCGCAGCTCGTTCATCAGCTTCAGAATCTGCGCCTGAATCGTCACGTCCAGCGCCGTGGTCGGCTCGTCCGCAATCAGCAGCTTCGGCCGGCAGGCCAGCGCCATGGCAATCATGACGCGCTGCCGCATACCGCCGGACAGCTGGTGCGGATACTGCTTTGCAACGACCTCCGGATTCGGAATCTTGACGTCGGACAGAAGCTGGATGGCCTTTTCCGCGGCCTCCTTCTTGTTCATACCCTGATGGATCATCAGCGGCTCGGAGATCTGGCGGCTGACAGTAAAGACCGGATTCAGGCTGGTCATCGGCTCCTGGAAAATGACGGAGATTTCATTGCCGCGGATCTTGTACATTTCGCTGATGGACAGCTTCGTCAGATCCTGACCATGGAACAGGATTTCGCCCGAGTCGATATAGCCGTTTCCGTCCAGCAGACGCAGGATGCTCATTGCGGAGACGCTCTTGCCGGAGCCGGACTCGCCGACGACGCCCAGGACCTTGCCCGCGTCCAGCGAATAGCTGACGCCGTTGACGGCCTTGACGGTGCCGCGCTTGGTCTGGAAAAATGTTTTCAGATTTTTCAGTTCAAGTAATGCCACAACAACCCCTCCTTAACGCTCGGCCGACTTGGGATCAACCGCATCGCGCAGTGCATCGCCGACAAGGTTGATGCAGATGGTGCAGATGCCGAAAATCGCAGCCGGAAATACCCAGCGCCACCAGAACTGCTGGATGACGATGGAGTCGTTTGCGCCGTTGAGCATATTGCCCCATGTCGGCGTCGGGGGAGAAATGCCGAAGCCCATGAACGAAAGGCTGGACTCGGTCAGCATACAGGTGGCAAAGCTCAAGGTCGCGTTGACCAGAATCAGGCTCATGACGTTGGGGATGATGTGGTGGAAAATGATGGTTTTCTCACGCACGCCCAGCGCCTTGGCGGCGGTGACATACTCCTGCTCGCGCTGCGACAGGATCTGCGCACGGATCAGGTGGCAGATGCCGGGCCACGACAGGACGCCCAGCACGACCATGATCAGATACATACGCTGTTCAACCGTGATGCGCGTGCCGATGATGGCCGAAAGAATCATGGCGAACGGCAGGAACGGCAGACCGCCGACGACCTCGGAGAAACGCATGATGAGGTTGTCGACCCAGCCGCCGAAATAGCCGGCCAGACCGCCCAGAATGATGCCGATGATCAGCTCGATGATAACGGAGATGGCGCCGACGGTCATGGTGACCTTGCCGCCGTTGATGATGCGGTTGAGCACGTCGCGGCCCAGATCGTCGGTGCCGCAGACATAGCCCTTCAGGCCCCACGTCTCAACGTCGCCGTCGACGGTGATGGCGTAGTTCTGATAGAAGCCGGCATAGACCGTCTCAATCTCCTTGTCGTTGACGGAGGCGGGCACGGAGGCCTGTCCATGGGTGTTGTCGCCCCAGGAGATGACCTCGCCGTCGTCCATCAGGGCAGTGAAGTGATAGCGGCCGCCGTACAGCTCGACGGGCTTGCTTTCAAATTCGGGTACGTTGTTTTCTCCGTTGGTGCAGTTGCCCCAGACGACGACAGTTCCGTCCTCCTTGACCGCCGCGACGGCGTTGCTGGAGGCGGCGATGTCGACGACGCCGGAGTCAAGCCCCTCGGGCACGCGGACAAGCGCGTTGTCCTTCTGGAAGCCCGCATACACGGCCGCGCCGTCCTTGGTCAGGGCGATATAGCCGCGCGTGGTCAGGGCGACCTTTTCGATGTTGCCCTGATATTCCTTCTTGATCTTGATATCGGCCTGCTTGTCGTTGCCCCACAGGTACAACTCGCCGTCCTCGGTCACAGCCGCGGAGAACTGGTTGCTGGCCTCGATCTGCTTGATGCCGAGATTCTTGCCGTAGGCGGCAGCCATCTGGATTTTGTCGGGAATCTTGTCCTGACCCAGACGCTTGTTGCCCCAGACATAGATCGCACCGTTCTCGTCCAGCGCCGTGATGTGGTCATAGCCCGCCGCGACGTTGACGATTTTGGCATTGAGAACCTCTTCGGGGATGTTCTTCAGGTCGATGGTATCGGTGATTTTGGTGTAGCCCCAGATATAGACGTTGCCGTCGGTATCGGCGCCGACGCCGTAAGTCGTACCGGGGGAGATATCGGCGACCTTGTTCTTCATACCGTCGGGAATGCTCATCATGTTCATTCCAGGCGGGACGTTCAGCTGGGTGTTGTCCTGATAGGACAGGTCCAGCTTGGAGAAATACGGACCGATCATGACGAACAGGAAGATCAGGATGAACACAATCAGACCGAACATGCCAAGCCTGTTGTGCAGGAAGTTCTTGGCGATGAGGCGGCCGGGGCTCTGCATCTGCTCCTCGGTCATGAAGTCGGTAACCTTGTTGCGGTTGCCGAACAGGCGGGTAAGGAGGGTCGACTTTTTCTTCTTTTCCATATCTCTGCCCCCCTTATTTGTTGACACGGACGCGCGGGTCAACCAGACCGTAGCTGAGGTCCGTGATCAGCTGGCCGACCAGCGCGATCAGAACGTAGAACATCTGAATCGCCAGCGCCAGCTCAAAGTCGTTGTTCATAAGTCCCTGATAGTAAAGCTGGCCCATGCCGTTGAGGGCAAACATCTTTTCAATAATCAGGGAACCGGAGAAAATACTGATGAACCAGCCGATCAGAACCGTGATGACCGGCAGCAGCGCGTTTCTCCACGCGTGGGAGTAGATGACGACCTTTTCGCGCAGGCCCTTGGCGCGCGCGGTGCGGATGCAGTCCATGCCGAGCGCTTCAATCATGGCCGCGCGGACGTAGCGCGTCATGCCGCCAAGCGAGCCGACCGTCATGACCAGCACCGGCAGCGTCATGTAGTAGACCTTATCCAGAAATGCGCGGAAGCCGACAAAATTACTGCCTGGCGTCTGCATGCCGAATACCGGCAGCCAGCCCAGCGTAACCGCGAACAGCCAGATGAAAATCAGCGCGATGATGTACACCGGAATGGAATAGCCGATGATGGAAAGGACCTGCACAACGCTGTCCACCTTGCCGCGCTTGTGCACGGCGCAGTAGATGCCCAGCGGAATCGTGACGGCAAGCGCCACCAGCGTGGAGAAGATATTGATGTAAATGGTATTCAGCATACGCGGCGGAAGCACGTTTCTGACACTGGTTTTATAAATCTGCGAGTAGCCGAAGTTACCCTGAAGCATGCCGTTGAATTCGCCGCTGACGTCTGGCCAGAAACCGATCCAGCGCAGATACCGGATAATCAGCGGATCGTTTAGACCCATCTGCTCACGCAGGATCTGATAGCGTTCCTCATACTCATTCGGCTTGAGGGTCGTTTTCATCGGTTCGAGCTGCGCACGCGCAGGATCGGTAGGGATCAGGTTGTAGATGGAATACATCAGAAGCGAGACCAGCAGAAACACGATTACCATGTAAAGCAGACGCTTCAGTACATATTTGGTCATCCGCACACCCTCCTTTTCTCTCGTAATATCTTTGTAGCTGTATATGAAACCCTGCGGGTAAATTTTTCCTCGTTAAATGGTGTTGCTCGCTAAATCAAAAAAGAAAATCCGGAGATACCGGAAGCGACGGGGCGGAAATGCCGCCCCGTCGCCGGAAATCTGGGGAAGATCGCTATTATTCTGCGCCCTCGATGGAAGCGTAGACGATAGCCTTCTGGAAGTCCCAAAGGCTGGACTCGTTGTAGTCCTTCAGCCAGGACGGGAAGAAGGTGTGATAGTCGTTGCAGTACAGCGGCAGCTCAACAGCCAGCTCGTTGAAGCGGATGATGAACTTCTGGAAGTAATCCAGGAACGTAGCGTCGTCGCCGGGTGCTGCCTTGTAGACCATGTCCATGGACAGATCGTCGAGCTCCTTGTCGAAGATGAAGTTGGTGTTGTAGCCCATCTTGACATAGTCGGACTCGGGATCGGAAGCGTAGTTGTAAGCGTAGTCATAGACATCGGCGAAGCCGGTGGCCAGGTTGTACATGCCGTAGGTTCTCACGCCGTACTGATCGCCGACGGAGGTGTCACGGTACATCCAGTTCAGCAGCTCGGAGAAGGTCATGGTGACCTGCTCGATGACCATGCCGGTGTCAGCCGTCTGCTTGCCGTTGGCCAGCATCGTAGCCAGCAGGTCGGAGACGGAGTTGCCCTCGGAGGAGGCCCACATGATGTGCAGCGGCATCAGGATGCGGCCGTCAGCCAGAGTGACGTTCAGACCGTAGTCGCCAGCCTCTTCAGCGGTGACTTCCTTATAGCGGACGCCGGTGCCGGAGTACTCGTTGCCGTTTTCATCCAGGGTCCAGCCGTCAGCCTCGAGAACCTCGACTGCCTTGGCGGGATCGTATGCGTAGTTGTTGAGCTTCTCGTTGAACAGCTCTTCGGATTCCTGATACATCCACTGTGCGGTGGAGTACGGGCCGTTGACGACGGAGCCGTAGCCGCCGGTGAAGGTGGCACAGAACTCTTCGCGGTCAAGCAGGTATGCGACAGCCTGACGGACAGCAGCAAACTGCGTGGGGCCAAAGTCGCACTGGAACATCAGCT
>CAKUJN010000052.1 GCA_934661735.1 uncultured Oscillospiraceae bacterium | reverse complement strand
GCGCAATATAACGCGTCCTGGCGCATCTTTTTGCCTACTTTTTCTGGCAAGACAGAAAAAGTAGGCCTGCGGAGCAATGGTTGCAGTGTCACTGCAAAAGAGGAAGTCCGGTGAATCCGGACAAGCGTGTGTGAAAAACGGACAGCACGTGATGCAAATCGCCGGTGGAGGCGGAAAAAATTATTTGTGTTGCACGGGGGCGGGCAACGGACGGGGGATTTGGCGGCAGGGGTGAGGAGAGCGGAAAGGAGTGAGGCGGACAATGGCGGAAAAGCAGAGCGGACGCGGGGCAAAGCGGTCTGAGACGAAGAAGCAGGAGGCGAAAAAGCCGCGCGGCGCGGAGGACATGGAGCGTATTCGCAGGCAGCTGAGAAAGCTGGCGTTCGGGAAGCCGAACGACTGCGTAAGGCTGGTGCTGGGTGAAAAGGTGGACATCAAGTCGCTGGATCTGGCGATGCTGACGGAGATCAAGCGGAACGAAAAGGGGTCGGTGGAGATCAAACTGGCGGACAGGACGAAGGCGCTGGAGCAGCTGGCGGCGCTTGCGGAGAGCGAGGGATGCACGGCGGAGGAATTCCTGGACGCGCTGATCGGGAGCAGAAGGCGCGAGGCGAAGCATGAGCCGTGAGGAATTCTCGCCGAAGCAGATTCGGGCGATGACATGGTGGACGCCGGAGGGGCGCGACGCGCGGTATGAGGCGATCATCTGCGACGGCGCGGTCCGGTCGGGAAAGACGCTTTGTCTGGGGCTGGGATTTTTCCTGTGGGCGATGCTCAGCTTTGACCGGCGGCAGTTTGCGCTGTGCGGCAAGACAAGGGCGAGCCTGCGGCGGAATCTGCTGCCGGAGCTGTGCGCACGGCTGGAGAAAATCGGGATACAGGTTGTGCGGCAGGCGGAGGGAAACGAGCTGACGGCACGGTTTGGAAAGCGGGAGAACCGGTTTTATCTGTTCGGCGGGTGCGACGAGCGGTCGGCGGCGCTGATTCAGGGCGTGACGCTGGCGGGGGTGCTGCTGGACGAGGCGGCGCTGATGCCGCGGTCGTTTGTCGAGCAGGCGTGCGCGCGGTGCTCGGTGGAGGGCAGCCGGATATGGTTCAGCTGCAATCCGGCGGGGCCGCAGCACTGGTTCTACCGCGAGTGGATTTGCAGGGCGGAGGAAAAGGGGTGCCTGCATCTGCACTTTACGATGGAGGACAATCCGGCGATGACCAGGCGGATGCGCGAGCGATACCGGAAAATGTACACGGGCGCATTTTACGAGCGGTTTGTGCTGGGCCTGTGGACGGCGGCGGAGGGACGGGTTTACGACTTCTACGACGTGTCGCAGGCCGTGCGCGCGCCGGACGGGCCGTGGGAGCAGTGGCACATCTCATGCGACTATGGGACGGTGAATCCGGCGTCGTTCGGGCTGTGGGGCCGGTGCAGGGGCGTGTGGTACCGGACGGCGGAATTCTATTACGACTCGCGGCGCGAGGGAAAGCAGATGACGGATGCGGAATACGCACGGGCGCTCAGGCGGCTGGCGGGCGGAAGAAGCATCCGGTCGGTCATTGTGGACCCGTCGGCGGCGAGCTTCATCGAAACGCTGCGGCGCGAGGGATGGAACGTGCGGAAGGCGGACAACGAGGTGCTGGCGGGAATCCGGAGGACGGCCGACGCGCTGAAGAGCGGGAAAATTGTGATCTGCGAGCAGTGCGCGGACTGTCTGCGGGAGATGGAGCTTTACGTCTGGGACCGGTCGGGTGGCGGGGATCGCGTGAAAAAGGAAAACGACCACGCGATGGACGACATGCGGTATTTTGTGACGGGCGTGCTGACGGACAGGAGCGGCTTTTCGGCGCGGGCCGTGGCGCGCGGGGCGGAAAACGAAGGAATTGAGGTGGAGCAATGAAGAAACGGGAGACGGTATGCAAGGCGGCGCAGCTCCGGCAGGGAGCGGCGCAGCCGTTCGGGCAGATGGCGCAGTGTGTGGATCTGGGCGCGGAGACGGAGCTGTACCGCAGGGTGCGCAGCGCCGTGCCGGTTCTGGACGCGGCAATCGGAAAGCTGGTGAGGCTGACGGGCGGGTTTGCGGTGCGGTGCGGTGACGCGCGGGCGCAGGCGGAGCTGCGCGAGTTTCTGCGGACGGTCCCGACGGGCAGAGGGCAGTACGGCGTGGAATGCTTCTTGTCGGCGTATCTGGACAGCCTGCTGACATACGGGCGCGCGGTGGGCGAAATGGTCGTCTCCGGCGGCGCGCTGCGCGCGGTATGCTGGGGCGATGTGACAAGGGTCCATGTGCAGGAGGGCGCGGGACCGCTAGATTTTGCGCTGGGCGTGTACGAAAACGGGAAATTCCGGAAGCTGCCGTATCAGGAGCTGCTTCTGTTTTCAACGTGGAATCCGGAGCCGGAAAATCCATACGGCGTGTCGCTGCTGCGCGGGATGCCGTTTTTCGCGGAGGTGCTGATGAAAATTTACGGCACGATCGGCGTGAACTGGGAACGGGCGGGAAATGTGCGGTATTCCGTTGTGTACCGGCCGAAGGACGGCGCCGCCGACGCCGACGCGGCGGAGCAGATGGCAAGAGAATGGTCCGCGGCGATGCAGGACGGCAGAGACGGCGCGGTGCGCGACTTTGTGGCGGTGGGCGATGTGGAGATCAGGGTCATCGGCGCGGACGGGCAGATTCTGGACGCGCAGACGCCGGTAAGGCTGATTCTGGAGCAGCTGGTGGCGAAAACGGGACTGCCGCCGTTTCTGCTGGGGCTGAGCTGGGCATCGACCGAGCGGATGGCAGCGCAGCAGTCGGATCTGCTGACATCGGAGCTGTGGGCCATCCGGCGGTGCGTGCAGCCGGCGCTGGAGCGGCTGTGCGGGATGTGGCTGCGGCTGAACGGCTATGGCTGCGGCGCGGAGATTGTATGGGACGACATTTCATTGCAGGACATTGTGGAGGAGAGCCGCGCGGCGCTTTACCGCGCGCAGGCGGAAAAAATCCGGATGGAAATGGAGGCGGAAAAATGAAAATCAGAAAGCAGGCAAGCGTTCTGACGACGGGGACGCCGGACGAGGTGCAGCTGGAAAAAATCAACGCGCAGGCGAAAACGCCGCTGACGGCGGAGGAGGTCTATGTGTTCTCCGTGCGGCTGTGCGACGACCGGACGGACCGCGATTTTGAACGGTTTTCGACGGAGGCGCTGGAACGGCTGGCACCGATGTTCATCGGAAAGACCGGCATCTGCGACCACGCGTGGTCGAGCGAGAAGCAGGTGGCGCGCATCTTTGACGCGGGCGTGGAATACGAGCCGGATGCGGCGTATGTGAAGGCATGGGCGTATATTCTGCGCGGGGAACGGACGGCAGAGCTGATTCGGGAGATTGAGGGCGGCATCAAAAAAGAGGTGTCGGTCGGCTGCGCGATGGGGCGGCGCGTGTGCTCGGTATGCGGAGAGGAATACGGGAGCTGCGGCCATCAGAAGGGGCAGAGCTACGGCGGGCAGACGTGCGTGGCCGTTTTGTGCGAGCCGAAGGACGCGTATGAGTTTTCGTTTGTGGCGGTGCCCGCGCAGAGGGACGCGGGCGTGATGAAGAAAATGAAGGCGGAGGGATGGATTTCGCCAGACGAGGTGATTGTGCTGCGGAAGCAGGCGCTTCTGGGGAGACGGTATCGCGCGCGGCTGGAGCAGGAGTTTGTGCAGCTGGCGCTGACGCTGGACACGGGGCTGAAAGAGGATGCGCTGCGGCAGATGGCGGCGGCGCTGGAGCCGGAGCGCCTGATTGAGGCGACGGGCGCGATGCAGTGCAAGGCCGCGGAGCGGCTGCCGCTGTACACGCAGCTGCCGCACGCGGGGGCGGAGACGGAAAAAACGGACAGTGCGTTTCTGGTCTGAGGGAACCGCTGACAGCGCCTGCCGGTTTCATCATCGCTGCGAAGGCGGCGCGGCCGGCGGGCCGGCTGTGGGAGCGCGGGAAAACACGGAATTTCATCCGGCGGGAGCCGGTGAAATGATAAAGAGATAAAATTGAAGGAGGAGACTACATGGCAATTTCATTTGAGGCAATCGGCGGTCAGTATGTGACCTTTGCGGCTGCGGCGGACGCGGCAAAGGACGCGGTATGCAAGATCACGGCGAACGGGACGGTCGGCGCGTGCGACGACGGCGACGCGTTCTGCGGCGTGTGCGAGGAGCTTCGCGGCGGCGCGGCCGCCGTACAGATGAGCGGCTACGCGGAGCTGCGCTATTCCGGCGACACGGCGCCGGCGCTGGGCTACGCGGCGCTGGCCGCGGACGGCACAGGCGGCGTAAAGGCGGCGACAAGCGGCGGCAGAAGCTGTCTGGTCGTCCGCGTGGACAGCACGGGCAAGACGGTTGGCGTATTTCTGTGATAATAAAACGGGAGGAGAATGAAAATGGGATTTGACACGATCAAGCTGGAAAAGGGCATGTACCGCGAGAGCGGAAAAAGCTTTACGCAGGTTCTGGAGGGTCTGGACCCGAGCGAAAACTACAGGGGCACGGCGCTGGAGGGGACGGATGCGTTCCAGAGACAGCTGAAGCGGTTTGACATCCGCGCGAGAGGCGCGTATTCCGATCCGGTGGAGAAATTCTTCCGCACGATGCAGTCGAGCGTGCTGTTTCCGGAGTACATCGCGCGCACGGTCAGACAGGGCATGGAGGAAAACGACGTGCTGCCGAAGATCACGGCGAGCGTGACGACGATTGACTCGATGGACTATCGCAGCGTGTACACCGCCGCGTCGGAGGACGACAAAAAGCTGATGCAGGTGGCAGAGGGCGCGAGCATTCCAGCGACGGAGGTGAGGACAAAGAGCAATCTGGTGAAGCTGAACAAGCGCGGCAGAATGCTGGTGGCGTCGTATGAGGCAATCCGCTTCCAGAAGCTGGATCTGTTTTCGGTGACGCTGCGCCAGATCGGCAGCTATATCCAGCAGATGCATGTGCAGGACGCGGTGGACGTGCTGGTCAACGGCGACGGCAACAACAACGCGGCGGCAGAGCTGAAGATCGGGACAAGCCCGATGAGCGGAACGAAGGGAACGCTGAGCTATGCGCAGCTGGTGGAGTTCTGGTCGCAGTTTGAGCCGTATACGCTGAACACGATGCTGGCCTCGAACGGAGCGCTGGTGAAGCTTCTGAAGCTCTCGGAAATGCAGAATGCGGCGGCGGGTCTGAATTTCCAGGGCACCGGCTCGCTGTGCACGCCGCTGGGCGCGCAGCTGCTGCGCTCGCCGTGCGTGAAGGAGGGCACGATTATCGGTCTGGACAGACGCTATGCGCTGGAGATGGTGCAGGCGGGCGAGGTAAGCGTGGAATATGACAAGCTGATCGACCGTCAGCTGGAGCGCGCGGCCATCACGTCGATCTCGGGCTTTGGCAAGATCATGCCGGAGAGCGCAAAGGTTCTGGTGATCTGAGTGGCGCGGACGGAGGAAATCTACGCCGTGGCGGCCGTGTTCGCACGGCCGGAGGCGGAGAGCGAGGCGGCGCTTCGGGCGCTGTGCGCGGCGGCGGAGCAGGAGCTGACGGCTTCGCTGCGGCCGGAGGTCACGGCGGAGGCATGCCGCGAGAGTCTGATCTGCGCGGCGGCCCTGCTGGCGGCGGGACGCTTCTGCGCGGGCGGCGTGGCCGCGGGCGTGCGCGCGTTTACGATGGGCAGCGTTTCGGTCACGGCGGGCGGCGCGCAGACGGCGGACGATCTGTGCACGCAGGCGATGCTTCTGATGCGGCCGTTCAGCCGCAGGGGCTTTGCGTTTGCGGGGGTGCGCGGATGAAGGAGGCAATTGACGCGATTCTGCGGCGGTACGGGTGCAGGATGAATGTGGTTCGGAACGGGGAAACGCACGCGGTGCGCGCGTTTTTGCAGCCGGTGACGGAAAAGGGCCGGCAGGAGGCGATGCGGACGATTGCGGAGCTGGGCGAGCTTCCGGCGCAGCGGTATGTGTATATCGGGCCGGCGGAGCCGGTGCTGGGCGCGGACGACACGGTCTGCTTCCGTGAGCGGATTTACCGCGTGTGCAGGGCGGAGCTGCTGTGCATGGACGACCGCGCGATGTATGTGTGGGCGCTGCTGCGCCCCGCCGAGGCGGAGGGCGTATGGAAAAGCTGATTGAGGCGGTCATACGGCTGGCGGAGGCGGCGGGAATCCGCGCCGTGAAGGCGTTTCCGGCGGGGGCGATGCCGGCGCTGACACAGCCGTGCACGGCGGTGGGACTTCTGAAGGCAAAGGGCGCGGGACGCGCGGTATATGCGTATCTGGGCGTGGAGGAGCAGGCGGACGGGTCGCTGACGCCGCTTTATGGCAGGCGGCTGGAGGCGGAGGTGTATCTGCGGGTATTCTGCCCGCGCGCGCTTGGCGCGCAACGGTGCATGCAGGAGGCGGAAAAGCTGGCGGCGGCATTGTCGAGGCCGTCGCCGGTGGTGCGGCTGGGCGCGCTGACGGTGGAGCAGTGCGGATATGACGCGGCGGGGGACTGCTACCGGTGCACGGTGCGCGTGGAGGCGGAGGCATATGTGTATGCCGTGGCGAATGAGGACGAGACGGAATTTACGGACTTTATCTTAAAGGGAGAAGTGAAATGAGCATTGTTTACCATGAGCGGCCGGGCGTGTATTCGGATTACGACGCGTCGTCGATTACGGCGACCGGACGCTCGGAGCGCGTGATTGCGCTGGCGGGGCTTTCGGAGGCGAAGGCGGGACTGTATACGGTGACGTCGTATTCCGCGGGGAAGAGCGTGTTCGGCGAGAACAGCCAGCTGGGCAGGATGCTGCGGCTGGCGTATCAGAACGGCGCGGGGACGGTATTGGCCTGTCCTGTGGCGGAGGACACCGCGGCGGCATATACGACGGCGCTGGCCCTGATTTTTGCGGAGAAGCAGGCGAGCTTCTGCGTGGTGGGAAGCGCGCTGGAGGCGGTGCACAAGGCGCTCCGCGACGCGGTGGAGGCGGCGAGCGGTCAGCGCGGCGAGTGTATCGGCATTGCGGGCATGAGCGGGCCGACGAAGGAAAAGCTGGCCGAGCGGGCGCAGGCGCTGAACTCGGAGCGGATGGTGCTGATGGCGCCGGATGTGTATCTGACGGGAGAGACAAGCGCAGCGGGCGGGTGCATGGCGGCCGCCGCGCTGGCGGGCGTACTGACGGACCAGTCCGATCCGGCCATGCCGCTGAACGGGCAGGTTCTGCGCGGTATCAGCGGCGTGAGCGCGTCGTATGAGGATACGGAGTATGACGCGCTGGTTGCGGCGGGCGTGACGGTATTGGAGTGTATCGGGGGAAAGGTCAGCGTCATCCGTGGGCTGACGACCAGAACAAAGACCGGCGGAAGCGCCGATCAGACGTTTAGGGAGCTGACGACAATGCTGATTGTGGACGATGTGATTCCGGCAATCCGCACGTCGCTGCGCGCGAAGTTTGCAAGGGCGAAAAACAACGCGCTGACGCGCAACGCCATCCGCAGTCAGGTCGTGGTGGAGCTGGAGGACCGGATTGACAGGGAGATCATCGAGCGCTATGACCATCTGACGGTCACGGCGTCGACGACAGACCCGACGGTGTGCGTGGTGGAATTTGAATTCGCGGTGGTGCACGGACTGAACCGGATTTATCTGACCGCGCACATCAGCGTATAAGGGGGAACGGAAATGACGGCAAAAATTCCGACGACGGCGGATATCTATCTGGAGGTCAACGGCGTACGCGTGGCGGTGGTGCAGAGCTACCGCGTGACGGCGACGCGGTCGAGCAAGGCGATTTACGCGTTCGGGCAGGAGGCGCCGGTGGCGACCATCCGCGGACAGGGCAGGTACACGCTGGAGCTGACGCGCATCTATGCGACGGACGAGGCCATTCGGGACGGACTGGACTTCATGACGCTGGACAATTTCTCGCTGGTCGTGTGCAAGCCGGACCGGAACGTGATCTACTCGGGCTGTCAGTGGAGCCAGATGCAGGAGAGCGCGGAGGTGGGCGGAAACGTGATGGAAAAGGTCACGATTGAGGCCGGACGCCGCGTGGAGACGGGCGTATAATGGGCAGACTTTCGGCAATTCAGGGCGGCGCGCGGCGCGCCGCCCTGAAAAACGGCGCGGAGCTGCATCTGATTTCAGCGTATGAGCTGATGCAGGCGCGGTATGAGGCCGGACGCATGGCGGACGGCGACGCGGAGACGGCGGGACTGGCGCTGAACGCGTGCATTCTGGCAAGGGCGGCGCGAAGAGACGGGAAGCGGCTGTTTGAAAGCGGCGAGGCCGTTTTGCGGGCCATGCCGGCGGAGCAGATCGGCTTCTGGACGCGGCGGTATCTGGCGCTGTGCGCGGAGGAGAATCCGTCGTGCTGCACCGAGGGACATGAGCAGATCATGGACGAGCTGCGCGAGGACGCGTATGAGCGGCTGAAATGGCGCGTGCTGCGCGCGTTCGGCGTGCTGCCGTCGGAGGCGCGGGCAAAAGAGATGACGGACGGGGAATATCTGTACTGTGTATTGCAGATGACGCTGGACGAGGAGGAGCGGCTGGAGCGGCTGTGCCCGTCGTGCAGGGCGGAGGCGGAAAAGGGCGGCTGCGCCGTATGCGGCGCGCCGCTCGGCGAGCGGAATCCCAATTTTGACGAGGCGAGGTTTGAGGAGTTGAGACGCGGTGGATTATGTACAGGCGCTGCTTCTGGAGCAGGCGGAGATGGCGGAAAGTCTGGGAACGCAGACGGAAATGGCGCTGCGGGAGCTTCTGCTGACGCGCCGGAGGCGTGAGGCGCGGGACGGAGCGGAAAATCCGGAGCAGACGGACGGCGCGGCGGGGCAGGCGGCAGATGAAGCGGACGGCGGCGTGATGCGCCGCGAGACGGAGCAGCCGCAGCAGACGCTCTGGCGCAGGATGGAGGACGCGGCGGCCGCGGCCTCGCGCGCGGCGGCAATGGCCGAGGAGCGCCGGCAGGCACAGACATGGCAGACGCAGCGCGGACAGAGCGTCAGCGTACCGCAGGAGACGGGAAGCCGCTTCGGCGGGGGCGTGACGGGCGAGCTGACGCGGCGGCTGGAGACAAGCGGCATCGCCGGACGGCAGACGCAGCGGTCGATGGCGGAGATTTCACGGTATTTTGAGCGCGACGCGCGGCGGTATGGAGGATGACGGATGCTGAATATGCGGTATAAGGGCTTTACATGGCCGAATAATCCAAGAACCTATACCGTCAGCTGTGAGCGGCAGACGGTGGTGCACAAAATCCCGATGGGCGGCTTTGTGGTGCAGGAGCTGGGCAGGACGTGCATGGTGCTGCGCGGAGAGGGCGAGTTTTTCGGGCCGAGGGCGTATGAGCGCTATCTGGAGCTGATGGCGGTGTTCCGCGCGGACGGCGCGGGGGCGCTGCTGCATCCGGTCTGGCAGTGCGCGGAGGCGTGGTTTACGCAGCTGCGGCTGACGCAGGAGCCGCGTGAGGACTATGTGGCGTACAGCTTTGAATTCTGCGAGGGCAGTCCCGCGGACGGGACGGCACAGGCGGCGCAGAGCGGCGTGGCCGCAGGGACAAGGCGCTATCACGTCATGCAGAGCGGGCAGACGCTGTGGCATGTGTGCGGGAGCTATGGAATCGGAATGCCGGAGCTTCTGGCGATGAATCCGGAGATTGCAAATCCCAACAGCGTGACGGCGGGAAGGCGGGTGCGCGTGCAGTGACGGGGTATCTGACGCTTTACGGCGGCGGGACGGTGCTGCTGCCGCCGTTTTTGCAGTGGAGCTTCAAGTATACGGACGGGGACCCGTGCGACAGCTTTTCGGTGTGCTTCTGCCACGAAAGGGCGCTGACGCAGCAGCTGAAAACGGCGGTGGGCTTTCGGGCGGTGCACGGCGGGAAAACGGTTTTTACGGGCCTTGTGGACGACTATGAGGTGCAGCTGGGCGAAAGAGGACTGCTGACGGAGGTGACGGGGCGCGGGATGGCCGCGGCGCTGATGGACAATCAGGTGCGGGCGGCGGAATATCAGAGCGCGCAGATGCAGGATATTCTGAACGCGTATGTCCGGCCGTGGGGCGTGACGAAAATTGATGCGGAGGCGCTGGGGCCGGTGGAAAAATTCGTGGTGGAGACGGGCTACAGCTGCTGGCAGGCGCTGGCGGGCTACTGCCGCCACAGCGCGAACGTGTTTCCGCGGTTTACGGAGGATGGAACGCTGGTCCTCCGGCGCGGGGCGGCGGGGAAAACGGTGCGCCTGGCGCAGGCGCAGTGCGTGTCGGCAAAGATTCTGAAAAGCCGGTACGGGCGGTCGTCCAGACAGATTCTGGTGGACACGCGCACCGGCGCGCAGCACGTGAGCGTGGACGAGGAATTCGTGCGCGAGGGCGGAAGCTGCGTCAAGGTACACGGCGTGACGGGCGACAAAATCCGCGCCGCGTGGCGGACGGCCGAGCAGCGCGTGGAGGATGCGGCGCGGGATAAGACGCTTCTGGAAATCAAAACGGCGGGCGCGTTTACGGCGCGGCCATTGGATACGGTCAGCGTGATGCTGCCGGAGCTGGGCGTTTCGGGGGACTTTACGGTGCAGGCGGCGGAGAGCTGCTGCGACGCGAAGGGAATGCTGTGCACGCTGACGCTGAGGTGAGGAAGATGTGGTTATCAAGAAGAATTGTACAGGAGACGCCGGCGGTGGAGCCGGCGACGCTGGGCACGGTGACGATCGGCGGCACGGACGGCGCGGTGGTCACGGACGCGGAAAAGCGCAGCGCGCGGGTCATCGCGCCGGGCGGCTACTGCTGGCAGCCGAGCGTATCGGACAGCGTGCTGGTGGTGCGGGGAAACGAGCTGTATGTGGCGGGAAAGCTTGA
This sequence comes from uncultured Oscillospiraceae bacterium, assembly GCA_934661735.1. GTDB lineage: Bacteria > Bacillota > Clostridia > Oscillospirales > Oscillospiraceae > CAG-170. The sequence goes on along the minus strand of CAKUJN010000052.1, from coordinate 3,918 downwards.
GGAGCGGGCGAAGATTGCGCCGCGCGAGGTAAAAATCTTTTCGGACAGGGCGGAAATCCATCTGAAAAACGACGGGAAGATTGAAATCAGCGGCGAGGTGCGCATCAGCGGGGAGCTGTATGTCAACGGCAGAAAGGTGCTGGTGGAGTGATGGAAAATCTGCTGCGGAACGGGGATTATGTACCGGATGGCTTCGGCGGATTTGTGCGGTTACAGGCAGAGCAGGCGCTTCTGGCGAGGGCGCTGTTCCGTCTGACGTGCAGGAGAGGAAGCTTTCCGTTCCTGCCGGAGCTGGGAAGCCGGCTGCGTGAGCTGAGCGGCGAAAAGCCCTCCGGACAGAGCGCGGCGGCAGGACTGTACGCGGCGCAGGCGCTGGAGGGAACGGGGCTGCGCGTGTGCGGCGCGCGGGTGCGGGGCGTTTCGGACGGACAGGTACGCGTGGAGGTGGAGCTGCAGTATGAGGGAGGAGAAGTGACGGCGGAGGTGACGGTATGAAGCAGGCGGCGGAAATTTATGAAAGCATGCTGGCGGTTTTTACGGAGAAAACCGGCTTTGCGATGGAGGATACGGCGGATCTGGCGGTGCGGCTGTACGCCGCGGCGGCGGAGATTGAGACGCTTTACGCGTATGCGGACTGGGCGCTGCGGCAGAGCTTTCCGCAGTCGGCGGCGGGCGAATATCTGGATATGCACGGGCGGCTGCGCGGGATTGTGCGGAAGGGCGGAAAGAAGGCGGTGGGGCAGCTGCGCTTCCGGCTGGACGCGGCGTGTGAGGCGGATGTGCCGGTTGCGGCGGGGACGGTGTGCTCGACGCAGGGACTGGTGCGCTTTGTGACGACGCAGGACGGGAAAATTCCGGCGGGGAGCCTGTATGCCGATATTCCGGCAGAGGCCGAGGAGACGGGCGAGAGCGGAAATGTGCCGCCGGAGACGGTGACGTGGATGACGCGCGCGCCGAACGGCGTGGCGGGTGTGACGAATCCGGCGGCGTTTGCGGGAGGAAGCAGTCAGGAGAGCGACGAGGCGCTGCGCGCGAGAATTCTGGACAGCTTCATCCGGCTTCCGAACGGCGCGAACGCGGCGTTTTACGAGCTGCGGGCGCTTTCACATCCGAATGTGGAGGCGGTGCGCGTGATTCCGCGATGGAAGGGAATCGGAACGGTCGGCGTGGTGGTGGCCGCGGCGGACGGCGCGCCGGAGGCGGCGCTGCTTCAGGAGATTCAGGACGATCTGGACGCGGTGCGGGAGATTGCGGTGGATGTGACGGTGATGGCGCCGCAGACGCAGAGTGTGGATGTGACGGCGCAGCTCTGGCCGGCAGAGGGCGCGACGTTTGCAGAGGCGAAGGCTGCGGCGCAGACGGCGCTGAAGGCGTATTTCGGCGGCGGGCTTCTGGGTGAGTCGGTGTATCGGGCAAGGCTTGGAAAGCTGCTGTACGATACGGGAAAAATCCGGAACTATGTGCTCAGCGCGCCGGAGAGCGATCTGGCGGGGGCGGACACGGTGCTGCCGCAGCTGGGTACGGTGACGCTGACGGAGGGCGCGTGATGGGCTATGCGAACGAGCTGGTGCGGCTGCTGCTGCCGCTGGGCGTATACAGCTTTCGGGAGGGGAGCTTCTCACTGGGCGAATTGCAGGCGCTGGGCGCGGCGCTGGACACGGCGGACGGCGCGGCACAGGCGGGACAGAGAGAAACGCTGGTCCTGACGGCGGAGGCGGAGGGCCTGGACAGAATGGAGGCGCTGTTCCGCCGACGCACACCGTTGCGCGATACGGCTGCGCGGCGCGCGGCAATCGCGGGCTTTTTGCAGATCGGCGGGGACAGCTTTACCGCGGAGGCGCTGAGCCGGTGCCTCAGCGCGTGCGGCGCGGCATGCCGCGTGGAGGAGACGGGCGTCAACCGCGTCCGCGTCAGCTTTCCGGATGTGATGGGCGTGCCGGAGCGCTTTGCGGAAATGAAGATCATCATTGAGGACATTCTGCCGTGCCAGCTGGAGATTCTGTACTGGTTCCGGTACTGTACGTGGCGGGAGACGGAGGCGTACCGGCTGCGGTGGCGCGAGGTCGGGCAGATGACGTGGTACGGGTGGATGACCTATCGCGAGACGTAAAAAACCGTCCCGCCGGAGGGCGGGACGGTTTTGCGGCCGGAAGCGGAGACACAGAATCTGCGGCGCGGGCGGAAAGGCGGCGGGGCGATGAATCGCATATCACGCTATGGCTCGGAGGGGGGTTCGCCGGAGGCGTCCTCGGAATCTTCGTCGGGGAGATCGGGCAGGAAGCGCGCATATTTCCGGAAGCGGCGGGAAGTTCTGTCATGCGGCGTGAGCAGCGGACGGATAATCGAAATGCCGGCCAGCGCGATGAGCAGCGCCAGCGGGAGCATCCACAGAAGCGGCTCGCCCTGGACCAGCAGGTGCGCGAGGCGATCAATGGCGGAGGGAGCGGCGGCTTCGGCGGTCTCCGGCGCAGACGCGGCAGAGACTGCGGGCGTCAGATGCGCGCAGAAAAGCAGCGCGGGCGGGACGGCCGCGGCGGCGCGGCGGACGGTTCGGTTGTGCATGCGGCATTCCTCCTGTATGCGTCGGGCGACGCGTTCTTTCTGCCATGATACCGCAAAAGCGGCGAAGAATCAAGACGGCGCGGGCGTCTGCGCAGATTGCGGGCACACAATGTCCGGCGGCGGCATATAGTATTGTGTAGCCATACATGGAATACGGCTCCAAGGAGTGATTGCATGAGTCAAAATTTCAGCAACTACACCACCACCGGCACACAGTCCGGATGCGGCTGCGGACAGACGCAGCAGAGCTGCTGCCCGCCGCCGAAGGACCACTGCCCGCCGGTCGAAGCTACGGAGGAGGAGAACGTCTGCGGTGCGCAGGGGAGCGAAGAGACCTGCGCGTGCCGCGACAGTCTGGCGGCTGCGCTTCAGCTGCTTTGCAGCGGCGATCTGCCGGCGCTGATCGACTTTAACCGTTTCGCATTTCTGACCGATAATTTCCTGATCGGCGCATATCTGGTATGCCCGTGCGGTCAGACCGGCACATACGACAATCTGGCCGATACGCTGACCGGCTCGTTCAACCGGTTTACGCCGTGTTCGTGCGAGCTGATCGACGTGTCCGGCACGGTGTACGGGCCGACGCCCTATTACCGGCCGCAGACGGTGGCGAATCTGTTTACCGTTATCGGAGAGAATCTGGACGGCGTGGACGACGCGCAGGGCTTTATCAATTCGGTCAACGCGCTGGCGGCACGGATTGATCCGGACAGCGCGGACTACCGGCCGGAGCTGCTGAACGCGTTTTTGCCGCTGCTGGGCGCGTGCTCGTGTCCGAATCTGTCCATCAGCGAGGTTTCGCTGTGCGCGCTGAGCGCGATTGCGTTCGAGTCCTCCGGTACGACGGCCGAACAGCAGGCGTACAACTATCAGGCGGCAAAGCAGAGCCTGCTGCAGATTCTGCGGCCGAAATGCCCGCCGCCCTGCAAGCCGTGCCGTCCGCCGCGTCCGAAGCCCTGCACGGTGCCGCCGTGCTGCGAGAACAAGGGAATCCTTTCGTCGATGGACCGGTGCGGCATGGCGCACACCGTGTCGCTGACGGCGGGGAACCTGCTGCTGGTCGGGGCGACGCTGCTGGGGACAATCGGCAATGCGCTGATTCTGAGCAACGACACGGAAAACCGGTTCTATTTCGTCTGCACGGAGCAGGTGGAATTCATCGGGTGAGGAAAAGGACCTGCCGCGCTGCGGCGGGTCCTTTTTGTCCGGTTGGCACCGGAGGTGCCGAATTTGCGGCGAGGCCGTAGCCGTCGCGCCGCAGACGATTCTGCACAGCACTCTGTAGGGGCCGATGGCGAGCGCAGCCGTCAGCGACGAAGGAGCGCTACGGATGCGGCCCACCCCTTGCGGGTGCAC
>CAKUJN010000051.1 GCA_934661735.1 uncultured Oscillospiraceae bacterium | reverse complement strand
CCAGCGAAGCGTTTGCAATTTGGAGAGGACGAGCAACGGAACGGACGAGACCTGCCGCTTGCGGCGGGGCGAGGAATTGCGTGAGGCTCCAAGAGCGCAAGCTTTGCGCCGCGCGATTGGCTTAGCCGAACGTATGCAGAGCGAAGCGTCGCTTGGAGTTTGTGAGGACGAGCCGCCGGAGGCACGGTTGCGGCCTCGCCGCATCAACGGCACTTCGGTGAAACCGGAACGCACCGTTTATTGCTTCAAAAACACAATCAATTCCAGAATGCCATAGATCACCGGCTGGTGCGCCAGATAAATCCACAGCGACTGCCGCCCGCACCAGCGGAGGAACCGGATCAGGAAGAAATCCTGCGCCGCGCAGGGGAGAAGTGTCTGTTTTTCCCGATAGACCGTCCGCCCGAGCGCCGCGCCCAGCAGGAACCAGCCCAGTTGCGGGAAAATGGGGAAGTAGTCGCTGGAGGTAAAGCCCTGATAAATCAGACCGAACGGAAACAGCCACCGCGCCTCCACGCGTATGGTGGTAAACACATAGCCCAGCACGACGATGCACGCTCCGATGCCGGCCTGCGCGGCGGGCGGAAGCCGCCGGAACAGGGGATAGACCAGCATACACACGCCCAGCAGGTGCAGCACGCCGAATTTGACAATCACATCCGCCGCCGCCATCCCCAGCCGGTACATGCCCCATGTGACCAGCGTGATGAGCATTCCGCAGCCAAGCACGATTGCGCCGCGCCTTGCGCTGTGATGGCCAAGCGTCACGCAGATGCCGGAGAGAATGACGAAAATCACGCCGCCGTACTGTTGGATAAACGTATAGACGGGCGGAAAATGCACATCCATGCCCAGAAAATACGTCAGATCGAACATGAAGTGGATGAAAATGACGCACAGAATGCAGAATCCGCGCAGCGCGTCCAGCTCCCAGATGCGTTCCTTGCTCGTGCTCATGAAATCCTCCTTTACGAATGCGTGCGGGCCGGATACCGGCCCGCACGAAATGACGATATGCTTACGCGTTTTCCTCCGCCTCGGCCTGCTTGCGGCGGTCCTCCTCCTCTTCCTCCAGAACGCGGTAGGCGACCTTGCCGACCAGCGTCTTGGGAAGCTCGGCGCGGAACTCGATGTCGTACGGCATGGCGTATTTTGCGATGTGTCCGCGGCAGTAGGTCAGAATTTCCTGCTTGATCTCCTCGCTCGGCTCATAGCCTGGGCGCAGGACGACGAAGGCCTTGACCTTCTGCATCTTGTACGCGTCCTTGACGCCGATGACGCAGGACAGCAGCACCTTCTCGTGGCCGTCGATGATATTCTCCAGCTGGCCTGGATAGACGTTGTAGCCGGAGGTGATGATCATGCGCTTGATGCGCTGGGAGAAGTAGACAAAGCCGTCCTCGTCCATCTTTCCAAGGTCACCGGAGTGCATCCAGATGCGGCCGTCGGCGTGACGGCGGAGCGTTGCCGCCGTTTCCTCGGGGTTGTCCATATAGCACAGCATGACCGACGGACCGGAGATGCAGATTTCGCCCTCGATGTCGGCGTCCAGCTCGTCCGTGGTGCCCGGCTTGACGATCTTATAATATGTATCGGGGAACGGCACGCCGATGGAGCCGACGCGGTTATAATCCTTCGGCGTCAGGCAGCTTGCCGTGACGCACTCGGTCAGACCGTAGCCCTGACGGATCTGGACGGAGGCATTATGCGCCTTGAGGAACGCGTCGACCTTTTTCTTCAGCTCGATGGACAGGCTGTCGCCGCCGCAGAACACGCCCTTGAGGCAGCTGAGATCGGCGTTTTCCAGCTTCTCCGCCCGCAGCAGCGCCTCAAACAGCGTAGGCACGCCAGGGATGATGTTCGGCTGCTTCTTGATCAGAAGCTCCGCATACGTCTTGACGTTGAACTGCGGGACCAGAATGCAGCACGCGCCGCCGATGAGTGCGGTGTGAATACCGATGCCAAGGCCGAAGCCGTGGAAGATGGGCATGACCGAAAGCATCTTCATGCCGTTGATGGGCGCAAAGCCGCTGGCCGCAATGGTTTGCAGGCCGAGGGCGTTGAAGTTCATGTTGCTGAGCATGATGCCCTTTGTGGTGCCGGTCGTGCCGCCGGAGTAGAGGATGGAGGCGCAGTCGTTCGCCGCGGAGAGCGATTTCGGCAGCGGCAGATTGCGCTTCGCGCCGGTGCGCATGAACTCGTTCCACCAGATATAGCCGCCGCGCTTCGGCGGCTTCGGCGTTTTGCGGCCCTTGGTCAGCGCGTAGCCCACCGCCAGATGCGGCAGAAGCTCGTCCTGAATGCGGGCGAGAAGGAGCTTGCAGTCGGGGTCGTCCAGCTCCTCCATGACGGGCGCGATCTTTTCGTAGAACTGATCCAGCGTCAGAATGGCGCGCGAGTGCGAGAAATTGAGATAGTGCTTGATCTCGCCTGCCGCCGAAAGCGGATGAATCATGTTGGAGACTGCGCCGATGCGGTTGAGCGCGTAGAAGCTGTTGAGCGCCTGCGGGCAGTTGGGCATGCAGATCGTGACCTTGTCGCCCTTGTGAATGCCCATGGCGAGGTACGCCCTTGCCGTGTCGTCGATGTGCCGCACAAACTCGGCAAACGTCGTTTTTTTGCCCATGAACTCATAGGCGTAGTTTTTCGGGAATTTCTCTGCCGCGGCAGCGACCATCTCATAGATGGATTTCTGCGGATATTCCAGATGATGCGGAACATCGCCGTAGTATTTCAGCCACGGAGCCGACGAAGAAATGCTCATATAATTGTTGTCATCCTTTCTTTTCACACACCTGTTTGCCGCGTCCCACACACCGGACGCCGCTATCTGGCATTATATCCTGAAATTTCCGAAAACGCAACCAATTTATGAATTTTCCGCCGCATTTGTGCACTCAGCGGTTCAGCAGACGCGCAATCAGCGGCCTGTGGACCTTCATGGCCCCCTTCGGGCAGAACTCCTGACAGCAGAAGCAGTGAATGCACGTTCCACGGTCGATGCGCGGCCTGCCGCCTTGCATGGTGATGGCCTTTGCCGGACAGATATTCGCGCATTTTTTGCAGCCGATGCACGCGGGCGCGTCCAGCTGCGGGCACGGCGTAAGCACGTGGAACATGAGGCTGTCAATCAGCTTCCCGACGGGGCCGTCGCCGCCCTTGCGGAAAAAGACGCTGGCCTGCGAGGGAATCGTCTGAAAATCCGGCTGGATAAACGGCGCGGGATCGCCGGAAACGGACAGATCATCCGGCGAAGCCGGAATCAGCCCGCGGCGCTTCGCGGCGGCCAGCGTCGGCACCTCGTCGGGCGTCAGGCCGATCAGGCGGCTGGCCAGCAGGTCCAGCGAATGGCCGCTCCCAGCGGCCATCACACAGCCGATTCTGCGCGGCGTGCCCTTGGTCGGACCGTTGCCCTCCATGCCGACGACCGCGTCGCAGATGCACAGGCGGGGCCTGAAATACTCATACAGGTCGACCAACATGTCGGAGAAATCCTCGGTTTTCGGGTATTTATAGTGGTATTCCGGCTTCATCGTGCCTGGAATCACGCCGAAAAAGTTCTTGACGGCGCAGGTCATGCCCATCATGCCGTGCGTTTTCAGCTTGCAGAAGTCGATGACCGCGTCCGCGCCGTCCAGCCACGCCGTATAGGTAAAGCGCCTTGCTGCCGCGGCCTCGGGGAACACGGCTTCCGCCTGCGAAAAGTCCTGATTCAGCGCCGCGCCCAGCGCCTCGCACGCGTGCATGCCGGTCGCGTCATAGACGCGCGCCAGATGCGCCGCGTTGTACAGCCCGCCGGGGCTGTCGCCCAGGACGACCGACGCGCCGCGCGCCGTCAGCATCCGGACCAGCTCGCACAAAAGCGCCGGATGCGGCGTGGCGGCCTCCTCGGGCTTCATGGCGGCGACCAGATTGACCTTGACGGCGATGCGCATGCCGGCCGTGACCCAGTCCAGTCCGCCGACGGGCGCAAGCGCCTGCGTAAGCGCCTCGCGGCATTCCTCCGGCGCATAGCCGGAGCAGGGGACGATGCTGACGTCGTAGTTCAAGACAAAACCTCCCGAATGTTTTTCTCAACTATACCATGCGCCCGCCGCGTTTGCAAGAACCTGCGCTACAGCGTCGCGGCGCTTTGCGGCGGGTGTTTACAAAATGGAAAAAATACGCTATAATACCTTATCAGTCTGCGCCGCGGTATTTCCGCGGAAATTAAGACGGGAAAGGAGCTTTGCGGATGCCGGATATCAATGATCTGTACAGTGGCGCGCTGCCGGACGCGGACGGCCCAGAGCCCGACGCGCAGCAACCGAACGATCCGGATGTCGATCTGGACGAGCTTCTTGCCGATGTGAAAAGCCTGCTGTCAGACGGCGAAGCGCCGGCGGCCGTGCCGGATGTGCCGGAGCCCGCTGTGCCTGAGCCTCCGCAGACAGAGCCGCTCCCGCCGCGTCAGCAGACGCCTGTCAGCGCGGACGACGTACACATCGACTATGAAAAATTCTACGGCGAGACGTCGCCCGAGCCGGACGTCGCCGAAACGCCCGAAGCGCCCGCGGCCGAGCCGGACGACGATCCGCTTGCGCGGACGCAGCCGCTTGTGTTCCCACCGCTGACATTCTATGAGCAGTCGCGCCCCGCCTATCAGGCCGCGAAGCGCGCGCAGTATGAGCGCGAGCGCGAGCAGGAGCGCCTTGCGCGCGAGCAGGAGCTGCGCGCGAGAGAAGAGGAGGAGGCGGAGAAAATGCGCGAGCTGGAGCAGCGTCATAAAAAGCCGCGCCGCAGCCGCCTTCAGCCGCGGCCCGCGCCCCATCCCGACAGCGAGGAATACGCCCAGTGGCTCTATGAGCAGGGCAGGGACCCGCACACCGTCGCCCAGCGCGAAGGCGTGGAGCAGATGTATCCGCAGGACCGATCTTCTTCTGCGCAGCCGCCGGTCAAAAAGCGGCACGGCCTGCGGAACCTCATCCTGATTCTCATGGGCCTGCTGGTGATTTTCTGCGCCGTCATGTTTGGCACGGCGCGCCAGCCCAGAACGGACGAGCCCTCCGGCACGCGCCGCCGCAACTGCAGCACGATTTTTCTGGCGGGCGTGGACGAGGGCGGCTACCGCACGGACACGATGATGCTGATGATGCTCGACCGCGAGGCCCACAGCATCAGTCTGGTCAGCATTCCGCGCGACACGCTGGTCTACTGCGAATATTCCGTTCCGAAGATCAATTCCGCCTACGGCTGGGCCGGCGGCGGAGAGAACGGCATCAACGAGCTCCTCGAGCGCGTCACCGAAATCATCGGCTTCCGTCCGGACGGCTATCTGCTGATCGATATGTCCGCGCTGGAGAAAATGATCGACCGCATGGGCGGCGTCACCTTTGACGTGCCGATGGATATGCACTATTCCGACCCCAGCCAGAATCTGACCATCGATCTGTCCGCCGGCGAGCAGAAGCTGGACGGCGCGCACGCGATTCAGCTTCTGCGCTTCCGCTCCGGCTATCCGACGGCTGATCTGGGCCGCGTTTCGGTCCAGCGGCAGTTTATCAGCGCCGCGCTTGACCAGTGGGTCTCCGTCCGCGGTGCAATCGCCCTGCCATCCGTTTTGAAGCTGCTGCGCGAATCCACCTCCGCCAGCTTCACCACCGCCAACTATCTCTGGATGGCCGAGACGCTGATGCTGTGCGACCGGTCGGACATCCGGACCGCCACGCTCCCCGGCGCGGCGACGGATATCGCGGGCGGGTCGTACTATGTGCTGGACGCCGCCGGCGTGGCGGAAACCGTCAACACCCTCTGCAATCCCTATGAAAAAGGAGTGGCCGTATCGGATCTGTACATCCGTGTCGGATAAAAATATGAACATCTCTGAACGTTATTCGGGCCGTCCGGCGGATATGACCGGCCGCCTGCAAAAGGAAGCCGCGTGCTATGATCTGCTGGACGCGCTGCACATCCCGTATGCCCGCGTCGACCATGACCACGCGGACACCATCGAGGCGTGCGAGGCGGTCGAAACGGTCCTCGGCGAGAAAATCTGCAAGAACCTCTTCCTCTGCAACCGTCAGAAAACGGATTTCTACCTGCTGATGCTGGAGGGGGAAAAGGTTTTCAAAACAAAGGACCTTTCAAAGCAGCTTGGCGTGTCGCGCCTGTCGTTTGCCGACGCGGCGGATATGGAGAAATACCTCGATATCACGCCTGGCTCCGTCAGCATTCTGGGCCTGATGAACGATCCGGACAACCATGTCCGGCTGGTAATCGACCGGCCCGTGTACGAGGCGGAAGCTGTCGGCTGCCATCCGTGCATTAACACCTCGACGCTCTGCATCGCCATGCGCGATCTTCTGGACACGTTCCTGCCGCATGTGCACCACCAGCCGGCCGTCGTTGATCTGCCCGAGCCGGAGGCCGAACAGACTTAATCATACCGGTATTTGCGGAAGCGCCGCGGGGAATGGAATTCCCCGCGGCGCTTTTTCGGATTTGTCCGGCAGTGCCGCCGTCACAGCTCCTCGCGGAACAGAACGTCCAGACACATGATGGTCGCGGCAAGGCGCACCTGCTCATAATCGCTGACGAACAGCTTCAGCTGCGGCTGATAGAGGTTGTTCAGCGGGAAAAAGCGCGTATAGAGCGTCTTTTTCAGCAGCTCCAGGAACGGCTCGCCGAGAATCGCAAGGTCGCCGCCGATGCGGATGGTGCAGATGTGGAACAGATTGATCACGCTGATCAGCCCGCAGCACAGCGCGTATGCATAGCGCTCGAGTACGCCCATAACCGCCGCGTCGCCCTGCTCCAGCAGAACGGCGACCTCCTTCATGGCCGTCACGTTGCAGTCCATGCCGAATTCCTCGGAATAGGACAGCTGCGTGCCGGCCTTTTCGTTCAGCTCGCGGAACAGAATCGGCGTGGCGCAGAGCGTTTCCAGACATCCGTGGTTGGCGCATTTGCAGAGCCTGCCGTTGCAGTCGACGATGGTGTGCCCGATTTCCAGCGGGAAGCAGTAGTTGGTCAGCTCGCTCTCATCGCTCAGCACGACGCCGCCGAAAATGGCCTCGTCGATGTTCAGCGACAGCAGGGGAAGCGGGGAAACGTCGTCGCGCTTGATGAACTCCTCAAAGGCGATGATGGTGCCGTTGCTGCTGATCATCACATGCGTGTCGGGATAGCGCTTTTTCAGCTGCGTGACCATGTGCCGGTCGATAATGTCCTCGCTGGGAAACACCGTCGAGCGGATAAGGTCTCCGTTGACCGGATCGACCACGCCCGGGAAAATCAGATGAATGCCCAGCAGCAGGCAGGAGGGGATTCGCTGCGCCGCCAGCAGATCACGCAGCGAATCGGCGATTGTCGCGCCGGTGTACAGCGTATTGCGCACGCGCGTGCCCGCGATTTTCTGAAGTCCGATGTTGTAGAGCGTGCAGATAAAGTCGCGGCCCAGCAGCTCGACCGTCGCGACATAGCCGCGCCGTGCGTTGACCTCCAGCATGACGGACCTTCGTCCGCGCGCCGAGGCCTGGACCGACTCGGTTTCGATGATCCACTCGTTTTTCAGCAGATCGTCCACCAGATTGGAGATCGTCGAGGCCGACAGGGGACACAGCCGCGCCAGCCCCGCGCGGGAGATCGGCATCCGGTCGCGGATAAGGTTGAACAGAAGCATGGTGTTGTTATATTTGATCGTCTGCTGGGAGCTGCTGTATTCAATGAGCCGCGTGCTGCGTGTGCGTACCATATAATATACCCTCCGAATTAAAATGACCTGCATTCAGAATAACATATGCTTCTGTATAAATCAATATTTTTGTATCAAATATTGTGAAATATAACAAAAAGTGCGGAAATAAAATCGTAACCGTATTAAATGCTGACCATATTGACGGATGGCCTCTCCAAGCCTAAAATAATATTGTCCAACGGATGAAATAAATATGGCTTCAAGAATGAGGAGGAAACATCATGACGAGAGCTGAATTGCAGGTCAAATTTGACGCGGGCAGAAAGGCAATCCGCAAAGCCGTGGATTTCCAGCTGGGCTTTTTGGGCAAGGACGGCTGCTACGACTGGGAGGGATATGCGCACGACGCGTTCCACAAGCAGGCGTACTCCTGGAATCTGGTTGGCAACAACGAGGAGGCACATCTCCAGCTGAGCTGGATTCGTGACCACCGGCTGCGTCCGGACGGCTCGCTGATTCTGACCGAGGACCCGAACGACACGGTCAACAATGTCGATATCTACAAGCATAACTGGACCTGCCAGGGCGCGCACCGTCTGGGCCGCTTTGACGTCTCCTATCCGATTTACAACTTCATCAAAACCTGTGAGCGTCCCTGCGGCGGCTTCCCGCTTCAGCGCGCCATGAAGCTCTGCCGCGCCATGACGACCGGCTGGACGGGCGTGACGGCGATCTACATGAACGATATGGAGCTTGCAAAGCGCTGCGCCGACTGGTGCATCAGCGTGCAGGAGCAGCAGCCTGATCCCAACAAATATTACTTCATGACGACCGACGACGGCAAGCTGGCGCTGGAAGCCGACGGCGGCGAGTGCATCGACAACACCAAGCTGAAGCAGTGCTACTGGGAGATCGGCTTCTCCATGCTGCTGCTCGACCGTATGTATCAGGTCACCGGCGACAAGAAGTATCTGGACCATGTCAAGCGCTGGCTGGACTTCCTGTTCACCTGCCGTGAGGACGTGTGGTCCTACTGGGGAAGCGGCAAGGCTGCGCTGGGCGCTGCCATGTACTACTCCTTCACCGGCGACGAGCGCGGCATCGAGGCGGCATGCGGCTTCATCGACTTCGTCGTTGAGACGCAGGTCAAGATCGACCAGAAGGACGGCAAGTACGCCGGCGGCTTCTGGTACGACGACGAGCCGGACATCCTGCTGATCTATGTCGACCATGCGGCGTGCTTCTCCGGCTGGGTGCTGGACAGCATCGCCTACATCGAATCCCGCATGGGCCTGCTCAAGTAAGCGCCCCTTTCAACATATCTTAGGAGGAATTAGAAAATGACTATGATCCCCGAAGCAATGAAGGCATGCATTCCGGACAACATGCTGCCCTTTGTTCCCGATACCATCGAAGGCATCAAGGAATATGCCGTCAACCATATCTGCCCCCACTACATGTCCAACCCCGATCTGAACCGCAATCCCAAGGTCTATGTCAAGTCCGAGGGCAACTACATCTATGATCTGGAAGGTAAGAAGTATCTGGACTCCTTCTCCTCCATCCTGACCACCATGTGCGGCCACAACAACACCGAGATCATCGACCGCATCAAGGCGCAGTTTGATATTCTCGACTTCTTCCCCAACTTCGGCGACCACTACTGCATCCCCATGGTTGCGCTGTCCAAAAAGCTGACCGAGATCGCGCCGAAGGGCCTGACCGCTTTCTTCTACGTCAACTCCGGCTCCGAGTCCAACGAGACCGCCATCAAGGCGGCGTGGGCCTATCAGCTGGAATGCGGCTTCAAGGACCGCACCAAGATCATCCACAGACGCGGCTCCTACCATGGCACCACGATCAACGTCACCGCAGCCTGCGGCCTGCCCTGGTTCAATGAGAAGTATCCAAAGGACCCCAAGATGCTCGAGGCGCCCCCCTGCGACTGCGACCACTGCCAGTGCGACTGCAGCAAGTGCTACGGCACCTGCGGCATGGCCTGCCTGAAGGAGACAGAGGAGCTGATTCAGAGAGAAGGCCCCGAAACCATCGCCGCCCTGATCATGGACCCGCTGCCCGGCTCCAACTCCGGCTATCCCGTCGCGCCGCAGGAGTACATGGACGGTATCCGTGCACTGTGCGACAAGTACGGCATCCTGCTGATCTTTGACGAAATCCAGTGCGGCTTTGCCAAGTCCGGCGAGTGGTTTGTTGCCAACAACTACAACATCACGCCCGACCTGCTGACCACCTCCAAGGCCCTGACCAACGGCTATGTGCCTCTGGGCGTCGTCATGATGAAGCAGAAGATCTATGACCGCTTCCGCACCGGCACCAGCGAGTTCCGCTCCGGCTCCACCTTCGGCGGCCACAACGTGGCCTGCGCCGCGGCCATTGCCACCATCGACTACATCCAGGAGAACGACCTGATCAAGAAGTCCAAGGCGCTCAGCGACCGCATGGCTGCCGGTCTGGACAGACTTCAGGAGAAGCACCCCATCATGCTGCGGCATAAGCATCTCGGCATGATGTTCTCCATCGAGCTGACGGCGAAGAAGGGCGAGTTCGTCCCGTTCGAAAATCCCGGCGCACCCGGCGCGTTCATCAACGCGTGGTGCTATGAGAAGGAAGGCTGCATCATCCGCAACAACGTCTACAACAAGCGCGACAATGTTGTCTGGTGCCCCGCCCTCAACTTCACCAACGAGATGGTCGACAAGCTCGTTGACGCTCTGGACAAGGCAATGACTGCCGCTGAGAAGGAGTTCGGCGTCAAGGCGTAAGCCATCCGCACATCACACAATAGAATACGGCGTAATCATCCGTACCCGCCTCATCTGCGGGTGAAGCGGGTACGGACGCGTCAAAGACCCCAGAACCAAGCACGCAAACCACAAAGTACGCAATCTCCCTGTCAATCGAACCGCACCAGATTCTGATAAAACGAGAGGAGTAACCATAATGAAAAAGTACATTTGTCTGTTGCTGTCCCTGATCCTGGCCTTCAGCCTGCTTGCAGGCTGCGCAAAGCAAACCGCCGACACCCCCGCGCCAAGCAGCACGGAAACACCCGCAGAGACGGCCGGCGAGACCGTCACCCTGAAATTCATCGGCTGGCGAACCGAGGACGAGGCGGCCATCAACGCCATGAACGAAAAGTTCACCGCCGAAAACCCCAACATCAAAGTCATCTACGAGCCGATCTCCGCGACCGAGTATGACACCTATCTGCAAACGGCGCTTGCCAACGGCACCGCGGCGGATATCATCATGATGCGCTCGTATAGCGGCGGCGCGACCGTCTACAGCGGCGGCCAGATCGAAACGCTGACCGTTGACAACGTTCCCAATCTGAAAAACTTCCCCGACTCTGCAATCAACGCATGGGCCTCCGACGGCAAGTCCTTTGCCATTCCCGTCGGCATGACGATGGAGGGCGTGCATTATAACAAGGATATTTTCGAAGCCTGCGGCATCACCAAGGTGCCCGAAACCGTACCCGAGCTGCTCGAGGACTGCCGGATCATCAAGGAGGCCGGCTACATGCCCATCGCCGGCGGCGTTGCCGAGGCATGGTATGTCTCCGAGGAAATCACCTCCTCGATTCTGATGGCAACCATCGGCAGCAACGAATGGGTACAGAAGCTCTATAACAAGGAAATCGACTTCACCGATCCGGCGTATGTGACCATGCTTCAGACCCTGAAGGACCTGACGGCGTATTATCCGGATTTCTACGAGGGCCTCGGCTATGAGGACTGCCAGCAGCTGTTCGTCAGCGGCCAGGCGGCCATGTACATGTCCGGCTCGTTCGAGCTTGAGTTCTTCACCAGCACGAATCCCGACCTGAAGCTCGGCTGCTTCGCATTCCCTGGCCAGACGGCCGCGCCCACGGCGATCAACTTCACCGCTGCGGTCGGCGTCGGCGCCTATGCCGGCTCTGCCAACAAGGAAGCGGCTCTGACCTACCTCAACTGGCTTGCCAGCGACGAGGGCGGCGAGGCCTATGCAAACGGCGTTCTCGGCTTCTTCAGCCCGAACCCCAACGCCTCCGCGCTGGATAAGGACATTGCAAAGGAATGGGTCGCGCTGCAAAACGGCAAAGAGACCATTCACATGCTGGGCTATGAGACCATGACCGAATCGGCTCCGGACTATTCCACCGCTGTCGCGGACACCGTCTACCAGATGTGCACGGCGGGACTGACGGCTGAGGAAGCCGCTGCATACATGCAGCAGCAGATGAGCTGGTATTTCAAATAATCCCGTCCGGTGCCTGATACACCCCTGCGCCCCGTGCGCAGGGGGAGAAGGGAGCAATTCAGTTTGAAGCGATCGAAAAAAATCTTTGTCTTTTTCCTGCTGCCCGCGCTGATCATCTACGTTGTGTTCATGCTCTATCCGCTTTTGTCCTCGCTGGGCCTCAGCTTCTTTTCCTGGAACGGCTACGGCGCAAAGACGTTTGTCGGCATGGACAACTATGTCACGCTCTTTACGGATCCGGCCTATTCCGACCGTTTCTGGGGCGCGCTGAAAAACAACGTCGTGTTCTTTATCCTGACAATCGTGCTGCAAAACGCGGTTGCGCTTCTGCTGGCGGCATTTCTGAACATGCGGCGGCTCAAGGGCGCGAAGTTCTTCCGCACAATCTTCTACGTCCCGTCCACGCTGTCCATCATTGTCGTCGGCTTTATCTGGAGCCTGATTTACAATCCGCTCTGGGGCCCGCTGAACTTCTCGCTGGACGCCATCGGCCTTTCGGCGCTGAAAACCGCGTGGCTGGGCAGTGAAAAAACGGCGCTGATCGCCATCTCCGTGGCAAACGCGTGGCAGTACACCGGCGTGCCGATGATCATGTTCCTTGCCGGAATGCAGGCCATTCCCGAGGAGCTCTATGAGGCGGCCTCGCTGGATGGTGCAAAGGGCGGCACACAGTTCTGGAAGATCACGTTCCCGCTGATCGCGCCGGTTATGTTTGTCGTGTCCGTCATCGTGTTCGTCTCCAATTTCAGCGCCTTTGAAATCATCTACGCCATGGCCGGCACAACCGGCGCGCCGAACTATTCCACGGATATTCTCGGCACGTTCTTCTACCGCATCTGCTTCGGCCAGCGGCTCGGCCTCCAGCCCAACATGGGCATCGGCGCGGCAATCGCAAGCTGCATGTTCGTCATCATCGGCGTGGCTGCGTTCTTCTACTTCAAGTACTGCAAACAGGAAGGCGATCTGTAAGGGGGGCGGAACGGATGAAACGAACAAAACGGATCAATTATCACCTGCTTGGCGTCTATATCGTTCTGACGCTCTATACACTCTATACGCTCTATCCCATCTTTCTGATGCTGGCCACGGCGCTCAAGGGCAATCTTGAAATCATGCAGAACCCTGTCGGTCTGCCGCACCAGATCGTGCTGGACGGCTTCCGCACGCTGTTCGAGCGTGAGAATTTCGGCCAGTATTTCCTGAACAGTATTTTTGTTTCGGTCGTCTCCAGCGTAATTCTGATGGTAATCTCCCTGATGCTGGCGTATGTGCTGTGCCGCTATACAAGCAAGCTGTCCAATTTCCTGTATTTCTTCTTCCTGATCGGCATGATGCTGCCGCTCCGGCTTGGACTGCTGTCGCTCAACGACCTGCTCTATGCCCTCGGCCTGATCGACAGCCTGTGGGGACTGGTTCTGATCTATGTCGCCATGAACATCCCGTTCACGATGTTCCTGCTGACCGGCTATATCCGCATGATCCCGCTTTCGCTTGAGGAATCGGCGTTTATCGACGGCGCGAACACATGGCACATTCTCTGGAAGGTTGTGGTTCCGCTGGTCAAGCCCGCAATCGCGACGACGGTCGTCTACAACTTCGTCCCCATCTGGAACGATGCGTTCTTCCCGCTGGTGTTCATCAGCAGTAAGGGCAACCGCACCCTGATGCAGGCGATCACGCTGTTCTTCGGCCAGTACGCAACCAACTGGAATCTGGTGTTCTCCGCGCTGGCGCTGGCGTGTCTTCCGGTCATTATCGTCTACATCTTCTGCTCCAAGTACCTCATCCGCGGCATGATGGCCGGTGCGCTGAAGGGGTAATCCAATTCGCATGATGGAACCTCATCATGAGTGATTCTTCATTTTTGTATGCCCGTATTCGCTCTGCGGGCGCAAGCCGTCCGCCCCCTTTCGGGCGGATGGCTTGTTTTTCTGCGCAAACCTGCGCAAAAAATGCCGGAAGCGGCCGCAGAACTTGCGCCTTTTCGGCGCGTGCGCTATAATGGCGGCAGCAAAACAGAAGGAGCAGATCATGAGAATTGTCGGAATTGTCCCAGGCGCGCGGCTGTTTACGTCGGACGACCTGTATGCGGATCAGTATTTTGTGGTGAACAGCTATGCAAAGCGCCTGCATGAAAACAGCGCGGCGCCGCTCGGCGTGCTCTGTGACGACGGCTTTGTGATTCCAGAGTGTCTTGCGGCGTGCGATGCGTTCGTGTTTACCGGCGGCTCGCGCTTTTTTTCGTATCATTTTCAGATCATGGAGCACGCGGTAAAAACCGGCAAGCCGGTTCTCGGCATCTGCCTCGGCATGCAGATGATGAACACCTACTTCATCGTCGAGGACGAGGCGCGCCGCCGCGGCTGGACGGGGGAGCTGCTGGAACTGTTCAACGTCATGAAAAAAGAGCGCTATATGTTCACCGAGCCGGTCGACGGCCACTGGGACGGCCATATCACGCGGAATGACGTCGAGCGCTTCAAGCATCCCGTGCAGGTCGCGCCCGATACGTTGCTTGCGCGCCTGACCGGAAAGCCGGTCGTTCTGGGTGCCAGCATGCACAACTACCGCATTACGCATCCCGCGCCGCAGGTCGTCGTCTCCGGATGGACGGCGGACGGCACCATCGAGGCAATCGAGTACGGCGAACATATGCTCGGCGTGCAGTTTCACCCCGAGGCGGACAGCAGCAACGACGCGCTGTTCCGCATCGTCCTGTAATACCAATAAAACTGCCATCCCGTCATGGATGGCATTGAGTGTGTCAAAAATGTCTTTTTGACACGCTCTCAAACGCGATCCGCTTCGCTGGGTTCGCGTTTGAACAGGCTTTCACGATGCCGCGCGCATAATTTGTGTGCCGCAGGCACACAAATTCCACACTTGCATCGTGCAGAGTGTTTTGTCTGACGTACACGCCGCCAGACAAAACGATTTACAATTGATTCGTGCC
Organism: uncultured Oscillospiraceae bacterium; assembly: GCA_934661735.1. GTDB lineage: Bacteria > Bacillota > Clostridia > Oscillospirales > Oscillospiraceae > CAG-170. The sequence continues at coordinate 31 of CAKUJN010000051.1, read as the reverse complement.
TGCGGGCGCGAACGCTGCGAGGTTTTTCGAA
>CAKUJN010000050.1 GCA_934661735.1 uncultured Oscillospiraceae bacterium | reverse complement strand
ACGGCATCACAAAGGATAAACGCTTGAAGCTCAGATTGGACGATTGGGCGCCTGTTCCGAAGAAACGGGAAACAGGCCGTCCTGCGCAGAATGAAACAGAGGGTTTCCCAGTCTTCGCCGAACAGATCGACGGCGACCGGGAAGAACTGCCGGAATAATACCGGCGCGGCGGAAGAGGAACCGCACCAGATGATTCAGAAATGATTTGTCGGTGCGGTTCCTCTTTTTTTATTTTATCGAAAGAATTTTGAAAGGTGGCTTATTTTTATGAAATGATCCAGTCCTCTGTGGGGAAGTGTCTCCGTCCTGATCGGTGTGGTCATTGCGATCCTGGCGCTGGTGCGCGGCGCATGGCTCGTCCCGCTTTTGCTCCTGACCTTTACGGCGTGGGGTCTGTGGGTGGTCATGTTCCAGCTTCAGCCCGCGTGGGATTCCATCCGCGGATACCGGAAGAAGGAACACGACGCCAGAAAGCAGCGGAAAGCATCGCTTTACAGTACGGCGCAGGCAAATAGCGACGCTATGCAGCTTTTGCTGCGGCACGTTAACCATCGGATCTCTGCGTAGGGAAGGGGGAATCCTATCGGTCTGATGGCCGCTATTGTTATTCTTACACGATCTGCGGCGAACGAAAATGGCTCTACGCCTCTGATCTGGCTGAACTGCGTGAGTTGGAACGAAGAATTGAACATGACAAGGATGACGGCATTTGCACGCAGGAAGCCTCTAAAATCACGCTCAATGATATGTTTGAAACTTACATTGCCACAAAAACCAAGCTCAAGACCAGCACAAGAGAAAACTATCTGTACCTGTGGAATAAATACATAAGACCCACACCGCTTGCGCACCAGTCTCTTATCAACATCAAGAACAGTGACATCAAAAAGCTCTATGGAGATCTTCTGGCAAACGGTTTTCGTACAAATTCCTTAGACAATATCAATAATCTGGTGCATCCCACATTGGAGATGGCGGTCGATGACGATTTGATCCGCAAAAATCCGAGCAAAGGCGTTTATCGGGCGCTGAAAGAAAAGGACTGCAAAAAGCGCGTCGCGCTGACACTGGCGCAGCAGCAGGCTTTCCTAAATTACATCAATCAAAGCCCTGTCTATCACCACTGGACGCCGATTTTTGTAACGCTTCTTGGCACCGGAATGCGTATCTCAGAGTGCGTCGGCCTGACACGAAAAGACATTGATTTTGAAAACGAGCTTATTTCTGTCAATCACAATCTGCTATATCGAAAGATTGACGGAAAATGCCGTTTCCTGATCTCAACGCCAAAGACAGCAAGCAGCATTCGCTTCATCCCGATGTGCCCAGAAGTCTTGGCTGAACTGGCTGGACTGATTGCTATTTTGGACACGCTCTACGATACACCCAGTCCAACGATTGACGGTTACACAGATTTTATCTTTCGGAATCGCTATGGGGATCTGCTGAATCCCCACAGCCTGAATCGCGCGATTGAGCGGATCATCCGAGACTACAATGCGGAGGAATTGAAGCTTGCCAAAGAAGATCAGCGACCGCCTCTATTGCTTCCGCACTTCTCCGTTCACAGTCTGAGGCATACGTTCTGTACACGGATATTTGAGGTCGAGTCCAATCACAAGGCGATCCAAACAATTATGGGACATGCCGAGATCAGCACCACTCTGGATATTTATGCGCATATTACAGAGGACACCCTTAAAAAATCGGTGCAGCATATGAGTGAGAAAATCAAACTTTTTGGATAAGAAAAACTGGAATGCACAGGGCGTCTGTGCATTCCAGCTTCATATTGTGTCATATTGAATTCCGAAAGTGTGTCAAAAACGTGTCAAATTGGAGATTTAATACATTTTTGCGCCTGCGGGGATGTGCGGATCGAGCATCAGAAGATGGAGCTTTTCGACGCCTTCCTCGTGGTGGACGGCACTAATCAGCATACCGCAGGAGTCGATGCCCATCATGGGTCTGGGCGGCAGATTCGTAATGGCGACGCAGGTTTTGCCGACGAGTTCTTCCGGCTCGTAGTATTCGTGAATGCCGGAAAGAATGATTCTATCCTCGCCGGTTCCGTCGTCGAGGACGAATTTCAGGAGTTTTTTGGACTTTTTGACCGCCTCACAGTCTTTGACCTTCACGGCGCGGAAGTCGGACTTGGAGAACGTTTCGAAGTCGACGAAATCCTTAAAGAGCGGCTCAATTTCGACGTTGGAGAAGTCAATGACTTCTTCTTTCGCCGGAGCAGCTGGGGCGGCTTCGCTCTTCGCCGCATCCTTCTTCGGAAGGTCGAGCGGCTTCATCGTGGGGAACAGGATGACGTCGCGGATGGTATCGGCTCCGGTAAAGAGCATCACCGCACGGTCGATGCCCATGCCCATGCCGCCCGTGGGAGGCATGCCGTATTCCAGCGCTGTGAGGAAATCCTCATCCAGCATTTCCGTCTCATCATCGCCGCGCTCGCGCTGCTCAACCTGCTTCATAAAGCGGGCACGCTGGTCGATCGGGTCATTCAGCTCGGAATAGGCATTGCCCATTTCACTGCGGCAGATGAAGAACTCAAACCGCTCGGTCAGGCGCGGGTCGGACGGGCTGCGCTTGGTCAGCGGGGAAACCTCTACAGGATACATGGTAATGAAGGTGGGCTGCACCAGATGCTCCTCAACCTTCTGGTCAAAGCAGGCATACAGCGCATTGCCCCATGTCTTTTCGGCGGCCTCCGCCAGCTCCACACCGACCGCGTTTGCCGCGGCAACGGCCTCCGCATCATCCGTGATTGCGCCGAAGTCAACACCGACATACTTTTTGACAGCCTCCACCATCGTCAGGCGCGGCCAGCCAGGCGTCAGGTCGATCTTTTCGCCCATCCACTCCAACGCATAGGTTCCAAGGTATTCCTGTGCGAACGTGGTGTAAACGCCCTCGGCAATGTCCATCATGTCATGGAAATCGGCATACGCCTGATACAGCTCGACCGTGGTGAATTCGGGGTTGTGCTTCGGGTCCATGCCCTCGTTGCGGAAGATGCGGCCGACCTCATACACGCGGTCCATGCCGCCGACGATGAGACGCTTGAGCGGAAGCTCGGTCGCGATGCGCATGTACATATCGATATCCAGCGTGTTGTGGTGCGTGATAAACGGGCGCGCGGCCGCGCCGCCGGCAATGGTGTTCAGAACCGGCGTTTCGACCTCGATATAGCCCATGTTGTCCAGATAATTGCGCAGATGCTTGATAAACTGCGAGCGGATGATAAAATTCCGCTTGACCTCGGGGTTGACGATCAGGTCGACATAGCGCTGGCGATAGCGCGTCTCCTTGTCCGTCAGGCCATGGAACTTCTCGGGCAGCGGCAGCAGCGACTTGGACAGCAGCGTGATTTTCTTCGCGCGGACGCTCATCTCGCCGCGCTGGGTGCGGAACACTTCGCCGTCGATGCCGACAATGTCGCCGATATCATACTTTTTGAAGCGGTTGTAATCCGCCTCGTCCATCTCATCCTTGCGGGCGTAGAGCTGGATGCGGCCGGTCTTGTCCTGAATGTCGCAGAAAGAGACCTTGCCCATACCGCGCTTGGACATCATGCGTCCGGCGATGGAAACGGGCGTGCCCTCCAGCTCGTCAAAATGCGCGCAGATGGTTTTTGCGTCGCTTGTGACGTTGAATTTTGTCAGCTTGAACGGGTCCAGTCCCTCCGCCTGAAGCTGTGCCAGCTTTTCACGGCGTACCTTGATCTGGTCGCCCACGGGAATCTCATTCACACTTCCCTGCTTGTTTTCCTGATCCATACTTTCCTCCCTGCGGCAGCATCCGCCCTCTGTGTTTACTTTTCGACGGAGAGAACCTTGTACTTCAGCGAGCCGACCGGCGCTTCGATCTCGACGATATCACCGGCCTTGTGTCCCAGCATCGCCTTACCGAACGGCGAATCGTCGGAAATGCGGCACTCCATGGGGTTGGCCTCCTGCGAGCCGACGATGGCGTACAGCTCCTCGTCGCCGGTGTCCATGTCCTGCACCTTGATCGTGCAGCCAAGGCCGATCACGCCCGCGGCCTCGTCCGTCTCGTCGATGATGACGGCGTGGGCCAGAATGTTTTCGACCTCCGCGATGCGGCCGTAGAGCTTTGCCTGTTCATTTTTGGCCTCGTCGTATTCGCTGTTCTCCGACAGGTCGCCGAAGGAACGCGCTTCCTTTATCTGCTCTGCGACTTCCTTTTCGCGCGTGGTTTTCAGGTAGTTCAGTTCCTGTTCCAGCTCTTTCAGACGCAGTGTGCTGATCTTGAATTCCTTTGCCATGTTATCAATCCTTCCAAATATGCGGCATTTTGCCGTATTTATCAACAGCAGAATTCATCTGCCGATAGTCGGTAGTCATTATATAGGGTTTGCACGCCCGATGTCAAGAGATTTTCGCCCGAACCGCGTCAAGCGCCGCCTGAAGCTGCGCATCGTCCTCCGGCGCAAGCTCGTTATAGTACAGAAGCTCATAGTCCTCGTCTGTTATGTCAACCGCAATATCCGGCGTAACGCCCGTCTCGGAAAGGCTTCTGCCGCTGGGCGTATAGTACTTGCCGATGGAGATGTTGATCAGCGAGCCGTCGGTCAGCTGGAACGAGGTCTGGAAATTGCCCTTGCCGCAGGTCTTTGCGCCGACAACCACGCCGGTTCCGAACTCCTGAAACGACGAGGCGAAGAACTCCGCCGCCGAGTAGCTGTCCTCGTTGACCAGCACTGCGACCGGCAGGCCGAGGCAGCTTGCGTCCGAGGTGTCGACCTCGCGGTTTCCGGCGTAGTCCACGCTGACAAACAGGTCGCCCTCGGGTTGAATGTAATCCAGCACACGGACCATTTCGTCAGCATAACCGCCGCCGTTGAAGCGTACGTCAAAGATGAAGCCCTTCGCGCCCTGCGCAAGCAGCTGTTCGATCCAGCCGATGGTCTCGTCGGCACATCGTTCGTCAAAGTTGCTGATCCGGACATAGCCGATGTCGCCGTCCAGCAGCTCTCCCTCGGCAACAACCGTTTCAATGCTGCGCCGCTCAACGTCCAGCTCGAGCGTCTGCCCATCGCGCACCAGCGTCATGTGGACACGCGTCCCCTCCTCGCCGCGCACCAGCGCGCGCGTGCCGTTGATTCCAAGGTCAAGCGTTTTCTGCCCCTCGACCTCGGTGATCACGTCGCCGGTCTCAATGCCGGCCTCACAGGCGGGACCGTCGGGCACAACATCCTTTACCAGCATGCCGCCGTCATCCTCACTGACGGCAATGGTCACGCCGATGCCGACATAGGCGTTCTGCATCGCCTCAACGTAGTCGTCATATTCCGCGGCGGTCAGATAATAGCTCCACTGGTCGCCGGTGGCCTCAATCATGGCCGCGGCAGCGGCGTCGGCCAGCTTCTCATCGTCGTATTCGTCGATGAAGTAGTAATCCAGATACGCCTGGATTTCCTCGGTTTTCTGCGCCGTCCGCGAGGCGGGGTACGCCTCGTTCATATAGTAATTTGCCGTCTGCGTATAGGTAATCAGCACGGCCGCGCCGATTGCGGCCGCAAACGCCAGCACAAGCAGCAGGATTTTCCAGAATTTCTTCATAGGACACCTCAATTCCAAAGAAAATCTTACCCACAGCCCGCAATTGCAGGCTGTGGGAAGAATTTTCCGGTTTCGTTTACGGTACGGAAATGCAGGTCATGGGATTGATATTCGAGCCGTTGAGATAAATCTCAAAGTGCAGATGCGGGCCGGTGGACCAGCCGGAGGTGCCGACATGGCCGATGACCTGTCCCTGCGTTACATAATCGCCGACCGCCACCTCATTGCTGACCATATGCGCGTAGAGGCTGGAATAGCCGTCGCCGTGGTTGATGGTCACATAATAGCCGTTTGCCTCGCCGTAGCTGGACGCCGTGACGGTGCCGCTCTTGGTGGCGTAGATGGCGGTGTTCATGCTGGAGCCGAGGTCCACGCCGTAGTGGAAGCCCTGATAGCCGTAGATCGGATGCGTCCGCGGGCCGTAGGCGCACGTCACGCCGTTGGACCAGCCCAGAGGGAACAGGAAGCCGCCCGAGGCAGTTGCGCCGGCCGAATTCGAGTCGGCCTTATTGTTGTTCTGGCGGTTGAGCGCGGCAATGCGCTCGGCCTCGGCCTTTTCCTTTTGCAGGGCATTGAAATAATCCGTTTCGGTTTTCTTGATCGTCTGGCGGATTGCGTCCTCCGCCTCCTCCGCGGCCTTGAACTCGTCGGAGAGCGCCGCGTATTCGATCTGCATCTGGATGATCAGCTTGTCGGCCTGCTCGCGCTGCGCCTCAAGGACAGCCTGCTCGTCGGCAAGCTCGACCTGCGCCGCCTCCAGCTCGGTTTTCTGCTGCTCCAGCTCCTCGCGCTCGGCCTTGACAGCCGCCGTGGCCTCGGACAGCTGCTGAAGCATCAGCTGATCGGACTTTGCAATTTCGTGAATCATGTCCACACGGTCAAGCAGGTCGGAGAAGCTGCTGGCCTGGAACAGAATCGACCAGTAGGAGACGCTCCCCGTCTCCTCCATCGAGCGGATGCGCGTCTTATACTGCTGCTGAAGCGATTCCTCGCGCGCGACGGAGGCATCGACCTCCTTCTGCTTTTCGGCAATCAGCAGGCTGTACTGCTGAATCTGCTCCTTCAGGTTTTCGATCTTCTGGCGGGAGATTTCCATCTGCTGGTCGATCTCGGCCTTCTGCTCGACAATGGTTTTGGTTTTGCTCTGGTTTTCGTTGATGCTGGTCTCAAGCTCCTTGCTTCTGGCCTCAATTTCGGCCTGCTGCTCGCGCAGCTTGACCAGCTCGCTTTTGATCTCGCTTGAGCTTGCGGCGTTGACCAGCATGACCAGCGCGCCGGAAACCAGCGAGCCGAGAATCAGAACGGCAAGTACGATGGAAACAACCCGTCTGAATGCTCCATTCTTTTTCATAGCGTCCTCCTATCAGACTTTCAGGAACTTCCGGATGGACAGAAGGCTTCCCACGACGCCGACGGCAAAGCCCGTCAGAGCGTACATGACGGCCACCAGCTCGATGACCTCGGTGAACGGCACGACGGTGACAAGCTGAAGCGTGTCGATTGCCGCGATTTTGCTTTCAATGAAGTTATACAGGCCCCATTGCAGGAAAAACGCGATGGCCGCGCCCAAAATGCCAAGGATAAAGCCCTCTACCACAAACGGCAGCCGGATGAAGCTGTTGGTGGCACCGACCATCTTCATGATGGCAATTTCCTCCTTGCGGTCGTACATGGCAAGCTTGACCGTGTTGGAGATGATGAACAGCGACACCACAAACAGCACGACAATGATGATGGATGATGCGATATTCAGGATTTTTTGCAGCGTCTGGAAGCCGTTGGCGATTTCATAGTGCGCCGTGACGTCGGCCACGCCGTCAATCTGATTGATTCTGTCGCACGTCTGCTGCATGAGGGAGTTGTCCTCCATCGTCACGATAAACCGGTCGCGCAGCGTATCCGACGTCACGCCGTCAAAGGCGGCGGCGTTGCTCTGCTCGTCCAGGAAATCGCTGAGCGCCTGCTCGCGTGAAACGAACACGGCGTTGTGGACGTTGGAGATCATGTTGATCTGCGAGCCGACGCTCTTTGCCTCGGCCTCGGAGTAGCTCTCGTCGATATAGACCAGAACCTCGTTTTCCTTTTCCAGATCGACGATCATGACATGCAGATTGTACAGAATCAGGGTGAACGTACCCATGATAATCAGGCAGGCCACCGTGACGCACACTGCCGCAAAGGACATGAAGCCGTGCAGGAAGATTCCGCGGATGCCCTCGCGGAACAAGTAACCAATATTATTCTTTTTCATTGAGATAGTATCCGTCCATTCCGTCGCTGATGATCTTGCCCTCGTCGATGGCAATGACCCGTTTGGTGAAGCGGTTGACCAGTTCCTTTTCGTGCGTGACGACCAGAAGCGTCGTGCCCAGCGCGTTGATCTGCTCAAGCAGCATCATGATCTCAAGCGAACGCGCGGGATCGAGGTTGCCGGTCGGCTCGTCGGCGACAATCACGCTGGGGTTGTTGACCAGCGCACGGGCGATGGCCACACGCTGCTGCTCGCCGCCGGAAAGCTCGTGCGGGCGGCGGCGGCCCTTGTTTTCCAGGCCAACCAGCTCAAGCACATACGGCACGCGCTTTCTGATTTCGCTTTCCGCCGCGCCGATGACGCGCATGGCGAACGCGACGTTGTCATAGACTGACTTGTTATCGATCAGGCGGAAATCCTGAAAGATGACGCCCAGCGTCCGGCGCATATAGGGAATGGCGCGCGGGCGGATTTTTTCCAGCGCAAAGCCGTTGACAAACACGCTTCCGGAGGTTGGCGTAAGCTCGGCCGTCAGGAGCTTGATCAGTGTGGATTTACCGGAACCGGACGGGCCGACCAGAAACACGAACTCTCCGTCGTCGATTTTCAGCGACACGCCGTTGAGCGCCTTTGTGCCAGGCTCATACGTTTTGACTACATTCGTAAATTCGATCATATCGGTCTCCCAATGCGTTGCATCGCGCGGACGCAGATCAGACGATCCGGTTCTCCCGCGATACCAGATATTTCTTGACCATCAGCGCCACCTTGAAGATGATCGCGTCGTCAAACTCGCGCAGGTCCAGACCCGTCAGCTTCTTGATTTTCTCCAGACGGTAGACCAGCGTGTTTCTGTGTACGAACAGCTTTCTGGACGTCTCGGAGACGTTCAGATTGTTTTCAAAGAACTTGTTGATGGTGAACAGCGTCTCCTGATCAAGCGTATCGATGGAGTTCTTCTTGAACACCTCCGACAGGAAGATCTCGCACAGCGTGGTCGGCAGCTGATAGATCAGGCGGCCGATGCCGAGGTTTTCATAGTTGATGATCGTCTTTTCGGTGTCAAAGACCTTGCCGACCTCGATGGCGACCTGGGCCTCCTTATACGCGTCGGCCAGCTCGCGCAGATGGCTTGCGACGGTGCCGATGCCGATGACGGTCTTGATGAAAAGCTCGGAGCGGAGGGTGTCCTCCACCTGCTGGGCGATGCGGATGAGCTCGTCGCGGTCTGTTCCAGGGGCGATCTGCTTGACCACGGCAATGTCGGTCTCATTGATGCTGAGAACGAAGTCCTGCTGCCGGTCGGTAAACATGCCGCTGATCACATCCACGGCCGACACGTCGGCACGCGTGACCTGACGGATCAGGAATACGGCGCGCGGCACGTCGGTGACAAAGTGCAGCTCCTTGGCACGGATATAGATATCGCCGGGCAGGATGTTGTCGGTGATGATGTTCTTGACGAACGTGCCCTTGTCGTGCTTTTCCTCATAATAGGTTTTCGCGCCGTTCAGCGCTACATAGGCCATGACGCACAGGCTGCGCGCGGTCTCGTCGTCGCCCTCGGCAAACACGGCGTAGTCGAAATAGGCGCTCCAGCTGACAAGCGGCTTGAAGGTCTTGTGGTCGACCACGACGATGGAATCGGGTGCGCTGTTGAGCTTGATAACGGCCTCCGGCCACTTCTCGCCGATCATGGAAGTATCACTGCACGAAATGACATTGCTGTCCGCGTCAATCACACCGATCACACGGTCGGTCGCTTCCTTCATCTGTACGATCACGCTCTGAAATATACGGCTGGACATAGACGTACCCTCCTAAAATGATGCACGCTGGGTGCTTTTTACACAAACAACCATTGACATAATACTACGATTTCGTCATCATTGCAAGAGCCATTTGACATTTTATTTCAAAAACCATCTGTGTTTTTGTTGATTATTCATAATTCTTCGTCATATGCACCAAATTTCGCCAAAATTTCTTTTCAGAAAAGTCAGAATTCCTTTCGTGAAAAGTCACAAACCACCGTCCAGCACCCCGCTGAGGATTTCCAGCGGCAGCTCGCGGCACGCGCCGCGCGCCAGACCGTCCAGCGTGATTCCGCCCTCGCTGACGCGCTCGAGATAGCTGACCGGCATTCCGCGCGCGGCCATCATGCGGCGCACCTGATGGTATTTTCCCTCCTGCACCTCGATCAGGCTTTTCCCCGCGCCCTGCGGCCGCAGCACCGCCGGAAGGCACTTTGTTCCGTCGCCGAGCGTCAGTCCCGCCGCGAACGCCTCCACGTCCGCCTGCGATGCCGCACCGTCGTGCTCAGCACAGTAGGTTTTCCACACGCCGCTGCGCGGGCTGATGAGTCGGTGCGCCAGCACGCCGTCGTTTGTAAACAGCAGCAGGCCCTCTGTAGCCTTATCCAGCCGTCCGACCGGCATGACGCCGAGTCTCCGGTAGTTTTCCGGAATCAGCTCCATCACCGTCGGGCCGGAGGGATCGTCGCAGGACGTCACATAACCCGCGGGCTTGTTGAGCATCAGCAGAACGGTGTAGCGCTTGACGACCGGCCGGCCGTCAAGCGTGATCTGTGCCGTCCGCTCGTCGAATTTTTCACTTTCGCCGCGTACCGGCGCGCCGTTTACGCATACGCGCCCCGCGCGGATAATCGTGCGAAGCTCCTTCCGGCTGGCGACGCCCGCCTCGGATAAAATTCTGTCCAGTCTCTGCATTGGCCTTCCTTTCCCGCACGCTTTTCCGGCGCGGCGCATCGCTTGTCTGCATATTTTCCGCCGCAGCGCAATAGGTTGTACTACCTTACTTGTATTGGAGGAATCCGCATGGTAATCATGACCGCAAAGGTCTCCAAAAGAAAAATCACGGCAATCATACTGCTCATCATCCTGATTGTGGCCGTTCTGGCCGTCCTGCTCACACACGCCTCGGGCGCGGAGTCCGCCCCCGACGCGCAGAATGCGCAGGAAAACACAGATACCACGCCGTCCGAGGTCAAAACCAACGACGACCGCGTCGCGTATCTGGCCTCGTTCGGCTGGGAGGTCGGCGCGGAACCGGTCCAGACGCAGGAGGTCCGCATTCCGACCGATCCGTCCGAGGTTTTCCAGCGCTACAACGAGCTTCAGGTCTCACAGGGCTTTGATCTGAGCGAGTATGCCGGAAAGAGCGTCCGCCGCTATGTTTACGCCATCACGAACTACCCCACCGGTGAGGACGCGTTCTACGCGACGCTTCTGGTCTACAAGAACGAGGTCATCGGCGGCGACGTCTGCTCGTCCGCGCGCGGCGGCGTGATGCACGGCCTCGCGATGCCTGGCTGAGCTACTGCCACAGCGCGACGATCTGCCGCCCTGTCTGCCGCGCGTAGCGGACCGTATAGGCCGTTCCGCCCTCGCCGCCGTCGTAGACGGTGATCACGCGGCGCGCCGCGTCCACCATCGCGCGGTTGCGCCGCAGCATACAGCCGCCGGAATAGACCGGTTCAAACACGCAGACCTCGTCCGCCTGCGCGCACAGCGCGGCATGGCGCGCCCGCTGTGCCGCGTCCCAGCCGTCGGCCTGGCTGGGACACGGCACCATGGCGGTCAGCCGGACCTCAGGGTGTACGCACCGCAGATCCAGCACCGCCTGCGCAAAATAGAAGTCGCAGCCGCGCGCCATGCCGCACAGAAATTCGCGGAAGCCGTCGTCGTATGCCTGTCCGACCGCCTGCGCAATCAGGAATTTCAGCGCCATGCAGCGCTCGTCCGTCTCGTCCGCGCCCCATGGCAGGCGCTCGGGCCGGTGTCCGGTAAAGGTACAGATCACGTCCGCCGTCTCCTTTCTCGCTTCTGTCTCTCCCTCGCAGTATAGCAGAAAAACTTTTTCTTTACAACCGTATCGCACAGTGCTAGAATAGGTGCAACTGAATCAGGATCTTCAGGGCAGGGTGAAATTCCCGATCGGCGGTAAAGTCCGCGCGCGCAAGCTGAACCGGTGTGATTCCGGTACCGACAGTACAGTCTGGATGGAAGAAGATCGCACAGCATCCGTGTTTTCAGAAGATACGGAACGGTTGCGCGTATCAAGCCATGGCGGCGCCCGAGGATCTCGGGCGCCGCTTTTTACATCTGCAAGGGAGGAAGCAATATGCGTGAACTGTTTTCCCAAATGAAAGAAAATCTGCTGTTTCTGGGCTTCTGCCTGCTGATCAGTGCGGCAGTGATCCTGCTTGCCGCTCTGGTGCAGCGCTTCGCCGTCAAAAACGGGCGGCAGCTCTCGCCCGCGCGCCGCGTGAGCTATATCGCCGTCTTTTCTGCCATCGCGGCGGTGCTGATGTATCTGGAAATCCCGCTTTTTTTCGCGCCGCCGTTTTACAAGATCGATCTGAGCGAGGTTCCGGTACTGATCTGCGCATTTTACATGGGGCCGGTCTCCGGTGTGGTGTGTGAGCTGCTGAAGGTGCTGCTCAAGCTTCTGCTCAAGGGCACCAGCACCGCATTCGTCGGCGATTTTGCCAATTTTATCGTCGGCTGCTCATTTGTTCTGCCCGCCGCGGTGCTCTATCACCTGCACAAAAGCCGCCGCGGCGCGCTGTGGGCCATGGCCGCCGGAACGCTTGTTCTGACCGTATTCGGCAGTCTTTTCAACGCGTGGTATCTGATTCCGAAATTCGCCGAGCTGTACGGCATGCCGCTTGATGCGATCATCGGCATGGGCAGCGCCGTCAATTCCGCCGTGCATGACCTGCCGACGCTGGTGCTGTTCGCGGTCGTGCCGTTCAATCTGCTCAAGGGCGCGCTGGTATCGATTCTGACGTTCCTGCTGTACAAGCGCGTCGAGCGGCTGTTTTTCCGTACCGGCGGCTCTGCCGCCCGTCCGTGAGGCATGGACACGCTCAACACACGGCGGCGTGTTTGAACAATTTGTTAAAAAGCCGCTTTTCGATTGAAATCGCACATTCATACGCGTATAATATGGTATATCTCGGCAGACAAAGGCAGGTTTTCCATTAATATGCAGGCAAATGAACGTTCTCTTCCACGAATCGGAACCGTCGAAAATTACCGCCACCTGTGGATGCTTTCCATCTGGGCCGTCTATCTTCTGCTCTTCTTTCTGGCTGAGCATACGGTCGTAGACAATTACCACGTCATGCACTGTGTGCTGGACGATCTGGTCCCGTTCTGTGAATGGCTGATCTTCCCCTATTTTCTCTGGATTCCGATGATGGCCGTCATGACGGCGTATCTGGCGTTCTGGGACGCCGAGAACTTCAGGCGCTTCATGACCTTTATCGCGCTCGGTTTTCTTCCGGTTATCGTGTTCGATATGCTCTGGCCGAACGGTCAGGATCTGCGTCCCGCCGTGTTTGCACGTGAGAATTTTGCCACATGGCTTGTCTCCCGCATTTATGCCGCCGACACCAACACGAACGTTTTTCCCAGTATGCACGTCATTGGCTCGGCTGCACTGACGGCCGCGGCGCTGCATGCGCCCTCGCTCCGGAAACGGAAGCTGCACTGGGTCATGCTGCCGCTGTGCGTACTCATCTGCGTCTCAACCGTATTTGTCAAGCAGCACTCCTGTCTGGATCTGCTGGGTGCGATTCCCTACAGTGCGCTGGTCTGGTGGCTGGTCTACGGCGTGATTTTCCGCAGGAAAACATCTGTTTCAAAAGAATAAGCAAAGGCGCACAGTATGCCCTGTGCGCCTTGTCTTTTCCGCTTTCGCCGGACCGCCGTGAATTTGGCGGCACGCTTTTTCGGACTTGCCCGATGACCGATGCGGGCATTGGTTCCCGCAAACCGCAATACGCAGAAAAAGTCCCAGCAGGCATTTCTGCTGGGACTGAAACTGTTTTACGGGCCACTTCCGTTCGGGCGGCTCTTTTCAGATATCCTCTTTATCGCCCTTCTGGCGGATGGTAATCTTGACGGGCGTGCCCGTCAGTCCGAACACGGCGCGGATCTGATTTTCCAGATACCGCTGATAGGAGAAGTGGAACAGCCGCGCATCGTTGCAGAAGATCACAAAGTGCGGCGGCTTGACGCCGACCTGCGTCATATAATAGATTTTCAGGCGGCGGCCCTTGTCCGTGGGCGGCTGAACGCGCGCTGTTGCGTCCTCAAGGATGTTGTTGAGCATGCCGGTGGTGATGCGCATGCTGTTCTGGTTGGAAACGGCGTTGATTGTCTCGTACAGTCTGTCCACACGCTGGCCGGTCAGGGCAGAAATGTAGACGACCGGTGCGTACTGCATATAGCTCAGATCACGGCGGATATCCTGCGTCATTTTGTCCATGGTGTGCGTGTCCTTTTCCACCGCATCCCACTTGTTGACGACGATGATGCACGCCTTTCCTGCCTCATGCGCAAGGCCCGCGACCTTGGTGTCCTGCTCGGTCACGCCTTCGTTTGCGTCGATCAGAATCAGGCACACGTCCGCGCGCTCGATGGCGGAGACGGTGCGCATGTTGCTGTAGCGCTCAACCGCGTCGTCGACCTTTGACTTACGGCGCAGACCCGCCGTGTCGATGAACAGGTACTTGCCCCAGTCGTTTTCAAAATAGCTGTCGATGGCATCGCGCGTCGTGCCGGCGATGCTGGAGACAATCACGCGCTCCTCGCCGAGGATGCGGTTGAGCAGGCTGGACTTGCCGACGTTCGGCTTGCCGATGATGGCAACCTTGACCACGTCCTCGTCGTATTCCTCCTCGTCGTTTTCCGGAAATGCCTCGACGCATGCATCCAGCAGATCGCCGGTGCCGTGGCCGTGGATGGCCGATACCTCGATCGGATCACCGAGGCCCAGACCATAGAATTCATAGCTTTCGGGATTCACGCCGCCCGTCTGGTCGCACTTATTGACAGCCAGCACAACCGGCTTCTTCGCGCGCTTGAGCATGGATGCGACCTCCGCGTCGGCGGCGGTCAGGCCGACGGTCACATCGACAACCATGATAATGACATTTGCCGTCTGGATGGCGATTTCTGCCTGACGGCGCATGAATTTCAGCATATCATTATCCGTACCAGGCTCAATGCCGCCGGTATCGACCAGCATGAAATTTCTGCCGCACCACTCGCAGTCGCCGTAAATACGGTCGCGCGTTACGCCCGGCGTATCCTCGACAATGGCCATGCGGCGGCCGGTCAGCTTATTGAACAGCATCGACTTGCCGACGTTCGGACGGCCGACGATGGCGACGATCGGTTTTGCCATAATGCTCACGCTCCTTTATCTGATATCATACAATAGTCTGTTCCAAAATGCAATTTTTCCGCGCGCCTGAGCAGAAAAAGAGGAGGGCTGTGCAGCCCTCCTCTCATTCTCGTATCGAGCGAAATTACTCTGCCGATTCGACAGCGATCACTTCACGGCCGTTGTAGTAGCCGCAA
>CAKUJN010000049.1 GCA_934661735.1 uncultured Oscillospiraceae bacterium | reverse complement strand
CGAGCAACGGAACGGACGAGACCTGCCGCTTGCGGCGGGGCGAGGGATGTGGAGTTTGTGAGGACGAGCCGCCGGAGACACGGTTGCGGCGTTACCGCAAAAGAGGCAGTTCCGGTGAATACCGGAAAAGAGGGCCGATGTGCACCCGCAAGGGGTAGGCCGCATCCGTAGCGCTCCTTCGTCGCTGACGGCTGCGCTCGCCATCGGCCCCTACAAACTGCTGTGCAAAACGATCTGCGGAGCGACAGTTCTGGTGTTGCAGCAAATTCAGTACCTCCGGTAAATACCGGACAAACAGGCGGGCAGGGCCGCCGCCCCTACAGGGCGGCGTTTTCCGGCTCCATTGCGTCATGGAGCGTATCGGTGATCGCGCCGCGGAACAGGCTTCCAGCGTTGCCGTGGACGACGTTCAGCGCCGGAACGGCATGGTTGATGGGGGTGTTCCCCTCCATGTACAGATCAAGGTCCAGCATGAAAACCGGCTCCTCCTGCGCCTCGCGGGTGCGGTTGTTGACCTTGCGCAGCAGCCCGGGGCCGCACTTGATGTTGCACTTTGCACCGCCGGGCATGGCGGCGGTGATGGACTGCTCGTTTTTGACAAACGCACTTTCCTGCGCGTCGTCGTCCCCCATCAGGCCGAGATACCCAGGCTGGATCAGCTCGCGCCACGGCGTGCCGTCGAGGCCCAGCGCCGCGCGGCGGAAGGCATTGATATACCGCAGGCCGACACGCGAGAAAAATGCGGGCTGATAAACCTGAATAAACGCGGCGAGAATCCGGTCGAGCCGGTTGGCAAAATCCTCCCAGCGGGCGTAGCGGTGCGTGGACAGGGCGATAAAGCCGCGGGTCAGGCTGATTTTCCATTGCCCGTCGGCGGAGATGAACTGATAGTTGTTGGTCGTTCCCTGCGGTGTGAGCTTGCCGTTTTCCTGCTTCGGCGGCAGCTGCTCGACCTTCTTCTGATACTGCGGATAGTCGGCGCGGACGGCATCCTGAAACTCAAACGGCTCTTTTGCCTCGATTTTCAGAATGTCGGGAAAACGCAGCTGGCAGATAACCTCCAGCAGCTGATTTTTGGCATAGATGCAGCGGCTCTCCTGTGAAAACATAACAGCGCCTCGCTTTCGTGAAATCGTTATGATTCCAGTATATCGTTTTTTGCGAAAAATGCAAGAACAGCTGTGTATTCCATTTTCTGCGCGAACGTGCTATACTGTCCATATCAGAAAACAGAGGGGGATTTGTATGGATTTCCTGCGTCTGCTTGAGAGCATACGCTTTCCGGCCATGGACGCCGTTATGTCCGCCGTGACGCATCTGGGTACAGAGGTCGCGTTCATGGTTCTGGCGTTTGTGCTGTTCTGGTGTGTGGACAAGCGTACCGGCTATTACGCGTTTATCGCCGGACTGTTCGGCACCGTCGGCAACCAGCTTTTGAAAATTGTCTGCCGTATTCCGCGGCCGTGGGTGCTGGACCCGAATTTTACGATTGTGGAGAGTGCGCGGGCCGCGGCGACGGGCTATTCCTTCCCGTCCGGCCACACGCAGAACGCCGTCAGCACATTCGGCGCGGCCGCCGTCATGACAAAGCGTCGCTGGGTGCGCTGGTGCTGCGCCGCGGTGATTGTGCTGGTGCCGTTTTCGCGCATGTATCTGGGCGTGCATACGCCGCTGGATGTGAGCGTGGGCTTTTTGATGGCGGCGGTGTGCCTTGCGGCGCTGTATCCCGCGTTCCGGACGCAGAGCGCCATGGATAAGGCCATGCCGTGGCTGATGGCGGGCGCGCTGGCGTTTGCGGGCGTGTTTCTGGGCTATGTCAGCGGCTTCCGCGCCGATTTCGCCGCAGGCAGCGAGGACGCGTCCAATCTCTCCCACGCGGTGAAAAACGCATGGACGCTGACCGGCGCGGTTCTGGCGCTGATTCCGATGTATTTCATTGAAAAGCGCTACGTCCGCTTTGCGGTCGGCGCTGTCTGGTATGCGCAGATTCTCAAGGTTGCGCTGGGGCTGGGGCTTGTCGTGGCGATCAAATCGCTTCTGAAAGCGCCGCTGCGCGCAATTCTGCCGTCGGGGCCGGCGGACGCGCTGCGCTATTTCCTGATTGTGATGTTTGCCGGCTGCGTCTGGCCGCTGACGTTCCGCTTTTTTGCGCGGCTTGGAAAAAGGACTGAGCGTCCTTTCTGAAAACACACCTTTTAAGGAGGAATCCCGATGAGACAGCAGCATGAGATTACAAAGCGCGCGGCGCTTCTTTCGCCGTCCGGCGATATTGCCGAGGCGGGCTGGGCGCGGGGACTGCTTTCCCAGTACCGCCGCGCCGATATCAGGGCGGGGAAAATGCGCATCAAGGAGTGGGACTATTATCTGATCACCGACGGTCACATCGGCCTTGCGCTGACGATTGCCGACAACGGCTATATGGGTCTGGACTCCATCTCCTTTTTGAATTTCGACGAGGGCTGGGAGCAGACCACCAGTCCGATGCGCCTGTTCCCGATGGGAAAGACCGGCCTGCCGGAGTCGTCCGCAGACGGCACGACCGAAATTGCGCGCGGCGGCTACGCCATGGCGTTTTATCATGAGGACGGCGCGCGCCGGCTGAGCTTTCACATGGACAGGTTCCGCGGCCGCGAGGCAATCGAGGGCATCATCACGCTGACAGATGCGCCGGACGAGTCGATGGTCATCGCCACGCCCTTTGACAAGCCGAAGCATTTCTATTACAACCAGAAGATCAACTGCATGCGCGCCGAGGGCTGGATCGAGCTGGGCGGGACGCGCTACGAACTGACGCCCGACCGCTTCTTCGCGGTGCTGGACTGGGGCCGCGGCGTGTGGACATATCACAACACCTGGTACTGGGGCAGCGCCTCGGGGCTGCTTGACGGCGTGCCGTTCGGTTGGAACATCGGCTACGGCTTCGGCAATACCGGCGCCGCGACGGAAAACGTGCTGTTCTACGACGGAAAAATCCACAAGCTCAGCGAGGTGACGTTCCATATCCCCACGGACAGCCGCGGGAGGGAGGACTATCTGTCCCCGTGGAAATTCACCAGTGACGACAACCGCTTCTACATGGACTTCACACCCGTGCTTGACCGCAAGGCGCTGACCAGCGCGGTCGTCATCAAGTCCGACCAGCATCAGGTGTTCGGCCGCTTTACCGGCCGTGTGACGCTGGACGACGGGACGGTCCTGCCGGTGAAAAACTTTTTCGGCTTTGCCGAAAAGGTCGAAAATAAGTGGTAAACAGCGCCGAAACCGGAGAAACAATGCCGTGAAACACAATATATTGTGTTTCACGGCAAAATTATGCACCAGATATTCTGTAAACCGCGAAAATGCCGGTTGACAGCCGAGGAAAAATCGGGTATAGTGTGCATGCAGCGCACAAGATATTGTGGTATTCCTGACCGACTGTATGCAACATTTGGGAAAGCGCCGTCCGGCGCGACGATGCAGGAATACCGCCTTTTTATGGGAAGAGAGACGCGCGCAGACCAACGCACAAGGGAGAGAGCACAATGAAGATCATCAAACGAAACGGCTCGGAGGCCACCTTTGATATCGTAAAGATCATCGCGGCCGTGACCAAGGCCAACAATGTGGTTGAGGAGGCCGATCGCCTGACGCCGATGCAGATCCGCCGCATCGCCGAAAGCGTCGAGCTTTCATGCCAGTCGATGAACCGCGCGCTGTCGGTCGAGGAGATCCAGGATCTGGTCGAGCATCAGATCATGGCCCACGGCGCGTACGAGGTGGCGAAAAAGTACATCACCTACCGCTATACGCGCACGCTGGTGCGCAAGTCCAACACGACGGACGAAAAAATCCTGTCCCTGATCGAGTGCAACAACGAGGAGGTCAAGCAGGAGAACGCCAACAAAAACCCAACCGTCAATGCCGTCCAGCGCGACTATATGGCGGGCGAGGTGTCCAAGGACCTGACGCGCCGGATGCTGGTGCCGCAGGAGATCATGGAGGCGCACGAGGCCGGAATCATCCATTTCCACGACGCGGACTATTTCGCGCAGCATATGCACAACTGCGATCTGGTCAACCTTGAGGACATGCTGCAAAACGGCACGGTCATCTCCGGCACGCTGATTGAAAAGCCGCACAGCTTTTCCACGGCCTGCAACATCGCGACGCAGATCATCGCGCAGATTGCCTCCAACCAGTACGGCGGACAGTCCATTTCTCTGACGCATCTTGCGCCGTTTGTGGACATTTCGCGCAAAAAAATCCGCGCAAGCGTCCTGAAGGAGATTGAGACGTTCGGCACAAGCGTCAGCGACGAGGCCATTGACAAGGTTGTTGAAAGCCGCCTGATCGAGGAGATCCGCCGCGGCGTGCAGACCATCCAGTATCAGGTCGTGACGCTGATGACCACCAACGGACAGGCGCCGTTCATCACCGTGTTCATGTATCTGGACGAGGCCAGAAACGAGCGTGAAAAGCACGATCTGGCCATCATCATTGAGGAAACGCTCAAGCAGCGCATCGAGGGCGTCAAGAACGAAAAGGGCGTATGGATTACGCCCGCGTTCCCGAAGCTGATCTATGTGCTGGAGGAGGACAACATCCGCGAGGGCACGCGCTTCTGGTATCTGACGAAGTTTGCCGCGAAGTGCACGGCAAAGCGCATGGTGCCGGATTATATTTCGGAAAAGAAAATGCGCGAGCTGAAGCTGTCCAAGGGCGAAACGGCGGGCCACGGCGACGTGTATACCTGCATGGGCTGCCGCAGCTTCCTGACGCCGGACCGCTCGGGCAACGGCTGGAACAACGTTGCGAACGCCGGCAATTATGAGCCGGACAAGCCCAAGTACTACGGCCGGTTCAACCAGGGCGTTGTGACGATCAATCTGGTCGACGTCGCGCTTTCGTCCGGCGGCGCGCTGGACAAGTTCTGGAGGATTTTTGACGACCGGCTTGAGCTTTGCTACCGCGGTCTGATGTGCCGTCACAACCGGCTCAAGGGCACGCTCTCCGACGCTGCGCCCATCCTGTGGCAGTACGGCGCGCTGGCGCGCCTGAAAAAGGGCGAGCCGATTGACAAGCTGCTCTACGGCGGCTATTCGACGATTTCGCTGGGCTATGCGGGCCTGTACGAGTGCGTCAAGTATATGACCGGCAAGTCCCATACCGACCCCGCCGCCACGCCGTTTGCGCTGGAGGTCATGCAGCACATGAACGATGCGTGCAGGCGCTGGAAGGAACAGACGGACATCGACTTCTCGCTCTACGGCACGCCGCTGGAGTCCACGACGTACAAGTTTGCCAAGTGCCTGCAAAAGCGCTTCGGCATCGTCGAGGGCATCACCGACAAGAACTATATCACCAATTCCTATCACATCCATGTGACGGAGAACATCAACGCCTTTGACAAGCTGGCCTTTGAGGCGCAGTTCCAGGCGCTTTCGCCCGGCGGTGCGATCAGCTATGTCGAGGTCCCGAACATGCAGCAGAACATCGACGCGGTTTTGCAGGTCATGCAGTTTATCTATGACCACATCATGTACGCCGAGCTGAACACCAAGTCCGACTACTGTCAGGTCTGCGGCTTTGACGGTGAGATTGAAATCCGCGAGGACAGGGACGGCAAGCTGGTCTGGACGTGCCCGCAGTGCGGCAACACCGACCAGTCGAAGATGAACGTTGCACGCCGGACCTGCGGCTATATCGGCACGCAGTACTGGAATCAGGGCCGGACGCAGGAAATCCGCGACCGCGTGCTGCACCTGTAAATGACAGAAAACGCACCCTCCGGCGGAAAAACGCGCACCGCACGGCCTGCGGCTGTCGTCTATGCTCCGGCGCCTTCAGCGCTTCGGACGGTTCCTTTTGCGGACCGTCGCCGTGCTTGTGTTTACCGAAACGGTTCGGATTTTCACAATGCAGGGCAGCTTTGATATCGAGGATATCCTGCTCAACCTGACGGGCGCGTGCATCGGCTTTGCCTGCGGCGGGAGGTCCCTTTTCCGGAAGGCGGCAGATGGATCTCCGCAGAACAGAAAAATGGCGCCGCATATGCGGCGCCATTTTGGGCAGTTCTATTTTGTCTTTGCTGGCCGGTGGAGAATCTGGTGGATCACGCCGACCAGACTGATGCCGGCGGCCAGCGCGACGACCCATTTGACCGTCAGCATGCCATAGCTGCGGAAATCCGCCTCGCTTCCCTGCACCAGCGCAAGCATCGTATAATACAGCGAGCTGCCCGGAACCAGCGGGATAAGCGCCGGAATCAGGAACAGCGTCGCGGGCGCGCGGGCGTGCCGCGCGGCAATTTCGGCGTAGGATGCGGAAAAAATGCTGACCAGCAGGACGATATAAAAGACGTTTTCCATATGCGCGTCCAGCAGCAGGTACACGCCCCAGCTGGCCGCGCCGCCAAGCGCCGCCAGCGGCAGATGGCGCAGGGGCAGATGCCACAGGATGCAGAACGCCGCCGTGCTGAGCAGCGCGAAAATCAGTTGCTTTACCACCATACTTACACCCCGAACAGATAGATCGCGCTGCCGAAGCCCAGCGCCAGCGCCCCTGCCAGCAGCAGAGATTCCGCCAGCCGCAGCAGGCCGGAAATTGTGTGGCCGACCAGCATATCACGTGCGGAGTTTGTCGTCGCGACGCCCGGAATCAGCAGCATGATGACACCAATCAGGATTTTATCCGCGGAAAAAACAGCGCAGCGGCGGCAGGTCAGACAGACGATGGAGCCGACCAGCAGAGCGGTTAGAAACTGAAAAATGGCCGCGTTGCGGAATACCGGAAGCGCCTTCTGCTGTAAGAAGCAGACCAGCAGACCCATCAGCGCCGCGGCCAGCGCGTCGAACGCGCCGCCACCGAAGAAAACGGCAAAGCCGCCCGCGCCCAGAATGCTGCCGATATACAGCGCCGGCGCGGGAATCTGTCCGGCGGCGATGGCCTGCACGCGCGCGTGCAGCTGTTCGATCGGAAGCGGCGCGGCGCAGCATTCGCGGCTGAGCGCGTTGAGCTGCTCCAGCTTCTGAAAGTCGGTGGACGGCGCGCGGGAAATGCGCCGCGTCTGCGTCAGCTCGACGCCGTCGGAAAACTGCATGGTCAGCACGATATCGGATGTGATGACGAAAATATCCACGCGCTCCGCGCCGTAGGCACGGCCGAGCCGCGTGAGCGTATCCTCGACGCGGTTGATCTCCGCGCCGCTGGTCAGAAGCGTCTGGCCGATGTCCAGAAGCTCGTGCAAAATCTGGTTGTGCGACTGCAAGGAACCGCGCCCCTTTCCGCCGGAATGAATACCGATAAAAGCTCTCGGGAAAGACATTCTAACAGATTTCCCGAAATTGTCAACTCCTATCCGGATTTATCACATGCTTTCCATGAAAACGGAGGAATTTCCATGAATTATGCCGCAATCAAGCCGTGGGATATCGCAAACGGCCCAGGGGTCCGCGTCAGCCTGTTTGTCTCCGGCTGTACGCACCGCTGTCCCGGCTGCTTCAATGCAGAGGCGTGGGACTTTGACTATGGCGAGCCGTTTGACGAGGCGGCCATGACGCACATTCTGGAGCTGATGAAGCCCGACTATATCCGCGGCATCACATATCTGGGAGGCGAGCCGTTCGACCCGCGCAATCAGGCGGGGCTTCTGGAGCTGACGCGCAGACTCCGCGCGGCGTATCCGGAAAAGACGGTCTGGGCCTTTACAGGCTATGTCTACGACCGCAGCCTTCCGCGTGTGGACGGCGTGACGGACGAGCTGCTGTCCCAGCTTGACGTGCTGGTGGACGGGCCGTTTATCGAGGCGCAGAAGAATCTGAGTCTGCGCTTTCGCGGCTCGGAAAATCAGCGCCTGATCGATATGAAAAAAACGCTTGCCGCGGGAGAGATTGTCCTGTGGGATGAAAAGCAGTGAGGAGAATGAACATGCCGAATATCAGAATCCACTATTTTTCCGACGATCTGCCCCGCCTGCAAAAAACGGAAAAGGGCGACTGGATCGACCTGTACTGCTCGCAGACCATGACGCTCCGCGCGGGTGAGTTCGCGCTGGTGCCGCTGGGCGTGTCGATGCAGCTGCCCGAGGGCTATGAGGCGCGCACCGCACCGCGCAGCTCCACATTCAAACGCTGGGGCATTTTGCAGGCCAATTCCGTCGGCGTCATCGACAACAGCTACTGCGGCACAAACGACGAGTGGAAGCTGCCGGTTTACGCCACGCGCGACACCGTGATCGAAAAGGGCGACCGCATCTGCCAGTTCCGCATCTATGAGGTGCAGCCGCCGGTCACATTTGAGGAGTGTGAGCAGCTGTCGGATACCGACCGCGGCGGCTTCGGCTCGACCGGAAGATAGCGGCCGAAGGCAATATGCCGCCGGAGGCGGGATTTCCCCCCTGCGCAGGCGGGGAAATCCCGCCTTTCCATTGACAAGCGGGGCAAAAGCGGGTATGCTAAGAAATAATGCTGCGCAGCGCTTCCATTCGGCGTCTGCGGGAAATGAGGAAAGATAATATGTGCGATACCTGTAAGAAAACCTTTTATATTACCACGCCGATTTACTATCCGTCGGATAAGCTGCACATCGGCCATACCTACTGCACCGTCGCGACCGACGCCATGGCGCGCTATAAGCGTCTGACCGGCTATGACGTGATGTTCCTGACCGGCACGGACGAGCACGGCCAGAAAATCGAGGAAAAGGCCAAAGCTGCCGGCGTCACGCCGCAGCAGTTTGTCGACAATATCGTCACGGGCGAAAAGGGCATCCTTGACCTGTGGAAGCTGATGAACATCTCCAACGACCGCTTCATCCGCACGACCGACGATTATCACGTTGCCGCCATTCAGAAGATCTTCAAGAAGATGTATGAAAACGGCGATATCTATAAGGGCTCCTATAAGGGCAAGTACTGTACCCCGTGCGAAAGCTTCTGGACCGAGAGCCAGCTGGTTGACGGCAAGTGCCCCGACTGCGGCCGAGAGGTCCACGACGCAGAGGAGGAGGCCTATTTCTTCCGTCTGTCGAAATACGCCGGCCGCGTGCGCAAGCTTCTGACCGAAACCGATTTTCTGGAGCCGAAGTCCCGCGTCAATGAGATGGTCAACAACTTCATCGATCCTGGCCTTGAGGACCTGTGCGTTTCGCGTACCAGCTTTACATGGGGCGTGCCGGTCGACTTTGACCCGAACCATGTGGTCTATGTCTGGATTGACGCGCTGTTCAACTATATGACGGCGCTGGGCTTTGAAAATGACAGATATCACGATCTGGACCGGTACTGGCCGGCGGATGTGCACTTCGTGGGCAAGGAGATTGTGCGCTTCCATTCCATCATCTGGCCCGCGATGCTGATGAGCCTCGACCTGCCGCTGCCGAAGAAGGTCTACGGCCACGGCTGGCTGGTCATGGACGGCGGCAAAATGTCCAAGTCCAAAGGCAACGTCGTCGACCCGTATGTTCTGGCCGAGATGTTCGGCGTGGACGCGCTGCGCTTCTTCCTGCTGCGCACGTTCCCGTTCGGCTCGGACGGCAACTTCTCCAACGAGCTGCTGATCAACACGATCAACATTGATCTTGCAAACGATCTGGGCAACCTGGTTTCCCGCACCACGGCCATGTGCGAAAAGTATTTCGGCGGCACGCTGATTGCCGAGCGCGAGGCGGGCGATGTGGATGAGAGCCTGATTTCGATGCTGGCCGGTCTGCGCGGCCGGTATGAGGCGCAGATGGAGAAATTCCAGTTCCAGAACGCACTGGACGAGGTGTTCAAGTGCATTCAGCGCGCGAACAAGTATATCGATGAGACTGCGCCGTGGGCGCTGGCAAAGGATCCGGCCAGCCGCGCGCGGCTGGCGTCGGTTCTGTATAATCTGCTGGAATCCGTGCGCATCTGCACGATTCTCCTGCTGCCGTTCATGCCCGATTCCTGTCAGAAAATTTTCGGACAGATCGGCGCGGATGCGTCCGTCACCGGCTGGGACGACGCGAACGTCTGGGGCCGTCTGCCGCAGACCGTCTCCGTCCGCAAGGGCGAGGCCATTTTCCCGCGCATCGACATGACCGCGGCGCTGGGAAAGCTGGAGCAGCTGCATCAGGAGCAGCTGAAGGCCGCGCTTCCCGCGCTGGAGATTGAGCCGTTCAGCGAGGAGAACGTTGATTTTGATACGTTCTGCAAGTCCGATTTCCGCGCCGTCAAGGTGAAAGCCTGCGAGCCGGTCAAAAAGTCGGATAAGCTTCTGCGCTTTACGCTGGACGACGGCTCGGGCACCGACCGTCAGATTCTCTCCGGCATTGCGAAGTATTACAAGCCGGAGGAGCTGGTCGGCAGGACACTGGTTGCAATCATCAACCTGCCGCCGCGCAAGATGATGGGGCTTCAGTCCTGCGGTATGCTCATCTCTGCCGTTCACACGGAAAGAGGCGAGGAAAAGCTGCATCTGCTGATGGTGGACGACGCCATCCCCGCGGGCGCAAAGCTCTGCTGAGTCAGGCGCAGCCGCCGCGAAGCCTTTGACAGACCGCAAAACCGGAAGCACGCAGTGCTTCCGGTTTTTTGACTGCGGAGACTTGAAAAGCGGTCTCGGCGGCACTATAATGAATGCGAAAATTGAACGGGAAACGGGGTAATTGCATGAAACGAGTGCTCTCCGCGCTGCTGGCTGTGTGCCTGCTGCTTGCGATGATACCCGCGGCGTATGCCGCGCAGACCGAGGCCGCCGAGGCGGCGGATACGCTGTACGCGCTGGGCCTTTTCAAGGGCACCGGCACGGACGCGGATGGGAAGCCCATATTTGATCTGGACCGCGCGCCCACGCGCGCCGAAGCCGTGACGATGCTGGTGCGGCTGCTGGGAAAGGAATCCGAGGCGAAAAGCGGCAGCTGGACCACGCCGTTTACCGATGTGGCGGCTTGGGCGAAGCCCTACGTCGGCTACGCGTATGCAAACGGACTGACGACCGGCGTGGGAAAGGGGCTGTTCGGCGGCGGCCGGCCGGTCACGGCCGCGCAGTATCTGACGTTTGTCCTGCGCGCGCTGGGCTATGAAAGCGGAACGGATTTTTCGTGGGATACGGCATGGACGCTGACGGATGCGCTGGGCATTACAAACGGGCAGTATCACGCCGGTACGAACAACAGCTTCCTGCGCGCGGATGCGGCGCTGGTGTCCGTCTGTGCGCTGGGTGCGGCGGCAAAGGACGGAAAAACGCTCTATGAGGCCATCTTCGGCGAGGCGCTGCCGCAGACGCTTTCCGAAAAAATCGAACGCCTTTCCGGCAGAGCGCCGAAGCGCGACACCTCGCGCGCCAAGGCGGGCTACGGGAAATACCTCGACACGCTGCATTTGCCGGATATTCTCGGCAAGCCGCAGTATTCTCAGGCAGAGATCCGCCAGATGCTGGACTACTCGCTCGATGAGCTGCGCGACGCGATCTACACCGTGCCGGATATGATCCAGTACATCGTGGAAAGCGGCTACGGCATTGAGCCCAAATGGGAGGATGATATTCATTTCGAACACGGCGGCTACGACTGGTCGGTCAACAAGTCGGCGCAGGGCGCGCTGCTGTCCAGCTGCCCAAGCTGCGGCGCAATTTCCAATCTGACGCGCTATATCCTACAGGACGACTACGACGAGGAAGGTTACGTTTTCTGGTACGCCTGCAACAAAACCGAAAACCTCCCGGTTGGCGGTCATGTTTTCAACTATTACCGCGTCGGAGGCGAATTTGTGACCTTTGACTATACCAGCGTGGAAATGGGCCGCATTGCAGATGGCACGCCCTGCTGGGTTGTGAATGATTTCTCGGGCATCAAGGAGGAAGTACTGCGCGAACAGAGCCCGGATCTTTCGATGCACACCATTTTTGTCGACCGCGACCCACAGCGCGACCATGTTGCCGTCAGCATGAACCACGCGGGTAAGGCATGCCTGTTTGTGGACGCGCGAAACCGTGACCATGTCGTGCTGCTGTATCAGGACGAAGCGTGGCAGAAAGCTTGCCCGTCGTTCGAGTATCATCCGTTCTTTGAAGAAGCCGTGCAGATTTCCGAGGCGGATTATCCGAGCTATGTGTTTGACGGCAGCAGCACGCAGGAGGTCACGGCTTTGCAGTATGACGCATTCGTCCCGCAGTCAAACGGACTGGTTCTGTGTTGGCTTGGGGTGCAGATCGTGCCTGGCTGGGGCTTCGGCGTCGTGGGGGACGGCGATACAACTGCTGTTTACTGGAACAAACAGCGCTTGACGGAATTTACCTTTACCGTCCGGGATCCTGCCAACTGCACCGTCACAAAGGATGAGAACGGCATTCTGACATTCACGGACGTCAGGGACGACACAAGGCTGACCATCAACGGTCCCGCCGGTCCGGCAGAATTCAGAATTGTTACAAAATAAGAGAACAGCGGCAGGCTTTTTGCCTGCCGCTGTCTGTATCTCTGTTTACTTCTGCTCTGCGACGTACAGGCTGACGCGGTTCTGGATGCGCTTGACGCATTCATCCAGCGCGGTCTGGCCGGCGAAGTAGCCCGCCGCTTCGGCCGAAACCACCTTGTAGATTTCGTTGTCGTAATTCGAGCAGATGTGGATGGAGTTGTAAAGCGCCATCAGCTGATCGGCCTGCTCCTTGCTCATGCAGGCGATATCGACGCTCTCCTGTGTGTCGTCGTTCCAGACGCTGGCCTTCGGGACGATGATCTTGTCGCCGTTTTCATCCAGGACGAAATTGCCGGCGCCGTCCTTTTCATACTCAATCGTCTGCGCGGCCTCCAGCTGCTGCTGGAACAGGTTCGCGTTTGTGGGCATGCCGTTGTAGCTTTCCTTCTGGTATTCCTCGGTGAAGAGCTGACGGACGAACTGCCATGCCGCGTCCTGATCGGCACAGGTGGTGGTGATGCAGAGGCCGTCGTTCAGCGTGAACGTGCTGTTGTTGCCCTCCTGGCTGGGATAGCCGACATAGCTGACGGGTTCATCGCCGAAGTCCGCCAGATTCCACAGGATCGAATCGACCGAGTAGATGTATATGGACATCAGCAGCTGCATGCCGCCGCGCAGCGCGGCCGCGCCGTAGAGTGCGTTGCTGTCGCTGTCGTCCCAGTTGACCTCGGTCGGGAAGCTCTTTGCAAATTCCATCAGATCGCGGAACTCCTGCGAGTCAAAGTTGCATTCGCCGGTTTCCCAGTTGACGAAATAGGCCAGACTGCGGTTGATGCAGTCGTTAAAGACCGAGTCGCGCGTGTACCATTTGCCGAATACCGTCGCGTCGGGCTGAAGCTTTGTCATCGCGTCCTTCAGTTCGGTCAGCGTCCACTGGTCATACTCGCCCGTGACCTTATCCAGCGCCACAGCCGTGTTGATCGTAAACGATTCCGCGGCCTGATACAGGTGGCCGTTGAGGCACGCCGCCTCCAGCACGTTCGTCATCAGATCGTCGCGGCTCAACTCTGCATCCGCGTCGATCAGCGGCAGCAGGTCAACCAGAATACCCTGACTGGCGTACTGCTGAACGGGCATGTTGGCGGTGTACAGCAGATCGGGCACCTTGCCGGAGATGATCTCCGTGTTCAGCTTTGTAATGCCGGCGTTATAATCGTCGGACGTGGCATACTGCGAATAGTCGTTGACGATGATGCGGTATTCGTCGCTCGACTTGTTGAACTCGATGATCTTATTGCGCAGCTCCCACGGCAGATACATGCACGCCATGGTCAGAACCGTCTTGGGCTTGACGCTCGACGCGTCGGTTTTGGTCAGGAACACGCAGTAGTTGCTTGTCGTGCCGGTGCTGTCGTCCCACTGGCTGAACAGACCCAAGATCCGGCCGTCGGGCAGCGAGAGCGTGGTGTTCATGTTGCTGGGGTCGACGTCGCAGTCCATCCAGTCGACGACCTTTTCCGACACCTGCTCTTCGATCTTATAGCCATAGAGGTTCGAATTGTAGGAATAATAGAAGTCATACGCCTCGTCATAGGAGGTGGTGTACGACCAGCCGTTGACCGGCGTTTCAAACGCGTCGCCCGCTTCCAGCGTGTCGGGGTCGATGATCTGGAGCTTCTCACTGCCGTTCCAGGTCTGGATTGCGGCCTTGTCGCAGAACGCGATCAGGCTTCCGCCGTCCTCGCCCATGTCAAAGGTCTTGATCAGCTTGCCGTCAGCGCCCATGACGGAGCAGTCGATATAGTTCGTGAAGTAGATCTGGTTTTTCTGATCGATGAATGCCACATCCGCCACGCCGTTATCCTCGGTGACCAGCAGGTCGGTGGGAACGGTGGTCAGAAGCTCGCCGTCCTTACTGAACTGCTGAAGGCGCGCGGTGGCCGGTCCCTGCTCGTAATAGTTCCACTCATAATCGTTTTCCGCGTCAAAATCGGCGGGCAGATTATAGGTGTAGCTGTTCATCACGTCGTAAATCCAGAATGTGCCGTCCGCGCCGGCCATAAGGGAGTTGATATAGCTGCTGCCCTCATAGCCCTCGGGAACCTCCTGATCGGTGTAGCAGCTCAGCTCCTCCGCCGCGCCGGTCATCAGATCAATGCGGTAGATGCGCGTCTCATATGTAGGCGGTACATAGTCGTCGCTGCCGTCAACCGGCTCTTCAACCGGCATATCGGCGATCGGATCGTCAATGGCAGCCTGCTTGTCTGTCTCGTCCGCAGCGACTTCTTCGGAAACGGCTTCCTCCGTGGCTGCGGTCTCCGCCTCGCTGTCCAGAACTGCGCCGCGCGCGGCGGACAGATCAATGCCATAGTTCTGGCCGCTGCCCGGGTCGGTCATGACCTCGCCGACGGCGTACAGGAAATCGCCCGAAACACACGTCTGGTTGATGTACTCAACCGGCAGATTCAGCTGCATTTCCTCCGCCACATAGACATATTTCGCGCTGGTCTGTGCGGCGGCATTGTCCGATTTGCCGTTGTTGGACGGCGTCGGCTTGTCGGATGACGGGGTGCTGGGATCGTTCGTGCCAGCATCTTTGGAGCAGCCGGCCAGAATGCCCAGCAGCATGCACGCCGCTAGAAGCAGCGCCAGAATTCGTTTCATTTTCATCTTCATACCTCCTGTCGGGGTCACAAAGGACGCACCGCGCCCTTTGTCCATTGTGTATGTATCATATCATAAAATTGTGAACGGAAAAAGCCGTTCCGCGCGAATTTCAGAATTCTTAAGAAGTTGGAGAGCGGCTTCAGAGCCGGACGGCGTGCAGCAGGCGGAAACGCAGGGCTAGGAATTGTCCGCCGTGTGCGTGCTGCGGTACCACTCCACCGTCTGCCGGTCCAGCCGTCCCCACGACGGGCGCTCGGTCTGCGGCGCAGCGGCGCAGCCCTGCAAACTCAGAAAAAGACTTACGGTGCAAAGTCCGATGGCAATCAGCCGTTTCATATCGTTTCCTCCCTGTCTGTGTCAGCCGGCGGTTTTTGCTTCTGCTTATAAAGACGGCAGAGAAGTGGAAAACGTTGCATCTGTCCAAAAAATTTTTTTGCGGCGGCATATGGCGCAAACTGCCGCGCAAATTCTGTACGATAGCCCTTGATTTTGCGTCCGACGCCTGATATAATAACACCGCAAATCCGGCGCGGCTGCATTTCCGCGCGGAATTCGCATTCGGAGTGGTATCGAAGTGGTTATAACGGCCCTGACTCGAAATCAGGTGTACCGGCAACGGTACCGTGG
>CAKUJN010000048.1 GCA_934661735.1 uncultured Oscillospiraceae bacterium | reverse complement strand
GCCTATAGGCTCAGCCCGGGTCATGCCCCAAGGGGGCTAGTGCAAACCACCGGCACGGCCGGTGGTTATGATTATGTTTCCGGCTTCTTTCCGCCGTGGAATTTCGGCTCGGTTCCGGCAATCAGCCGCGCAATGTTTGCCCGATGCATCACGATGACCAGAATACAGGTGAAGCACGCCAGAATCAGGCACGGCGTATCCGCGCCGAAGATGAACGCGCCGGCGGCAAGCGCAATGGAGGCCAGCATGGAGCTGACCGAGGCGATGCGGCTGATATACGCGGCGATGGCGAATACGGCGGCTGCCAGCAGAAAAATGCGCCAGTCCAGCATCAGTGCGACCGCTGCGCCGGCGGAGACGGCCTTACCGCCCCGAAAGCCGAAATACAACGGGAAGCAGTGCCCGATCAGTGCGGCGGCTCCGGCAATGCACATGGCGGCCTCGCCGCCCAGAAGCCGTCCAAGCCACATGGCGGACATCGTTTTTGCAAAATCGCCGAGGAACGTCAGAACGCCCGCACCGAGACCGAATACACGCGCGGCGTTGGTCGCGCCGGCATTGCCGCTTCCGGCCTGACGGACGTCCTGATGGAATACGCAGCGGGAGAGTACGATGGAAACGCT
This sequence comes from uncultured Oscillospiraceae bacterium, assembly GCA_934661735.1. Taxonomy (GTDB): domain Bacteria; phylum Bacillota; class Clostridia; order Oscillospirales; family Oscillospiraceae; genus CAG-170. Next base: position 15,060 of record CAKUJN010000048.1, on the reverse strand, counting down.
GATTGAGCCGAGCAGATAGCCAAGCACGGCGCTGAGCAGATACGCAGTCGTCAAAGTCATGGAATTTCCCCTTTATCCGTTATAATTGGCACGAAACCGGCTCAGAGCGTCTCGCCCACACCCCATTTCGGGAGCGGCAGGCGCTGCATTGAGCCGAAAATCTTTGTTTTCAGGTCGGGATACTGCTCCTGAAGCATCACAATCAGCTCCTTGACCTCCTGACGCTTGGTGTGCTTGTCGGCGGGGCAGACGTTGTGAACGACGGGCAGCTGCATCCGCTCGGCAAAATGCGCAATGGCCTTTTCACCGATATAGAGCATCGGACGGATCTGCGTCACACCGGTACGTGAGAGATACGTCACCGGCTCAAAGCAGCTGATGCGGCCCTCGTAGAGCAGGCTCATCAGAAACGTTTCAACCGCGTCGTCATAATGATGCCCCAGTGCGATCTTGTTCAGACCCCGTTCCAGCATCAGCTCATTGAGTGCGCCGCGCCGCATTTTCGCACACATCGAGCACGGGTTCTTCTCTTTCCGGTGCTCAAAAATAATCGGCCCGATCTCCGTGCGCTTGAGCGTATAGGGCACCTCAAGCTGTTCGCACAGCCGCGCGACAGGCGAAAAATCCATGCCGCCGAGGCCCATGTCGATGCTCAGCGCCTCAAGTGCAAAGTGTCGGGGATAGTATTTCCGCAGCGCGGCAAGCGTCACCAGCAGCGTCAGGGAATCCTTGCCGCCCGAGACGCCGACCGCTACGCGGTCGCCTTCTTCAATCATCTGGTAGTCGTCGATGCACCGGCGCATCAGGCCCATCATTTTCTGCATGGAGCAGCCTCCTGAAAAACGTGAAATCGAATTTGAGAAAACGAGAGAAAACAAGAGAAAACGGGAGATTTCAAGAGAACACACGGAGAAATTTGAAAACGTGGCAAAAAATCAGTTGACACCGGTTTTTCCGTGTGTTATAAAGTAATGGCGCGTTTCAGGAAATATTGTATACGCGCGTCACGGTTTTGTCAAAAAAATTATGATAAAAGGGATTGTACCGCGCAATTCCCGTGTGCCGCACGCAGCGGCGTGCCGGAATTGTACGGTGCTGTTCCAACAAAAAACGGAGGAAACATCATGACCACTATGGCAAAGAAAGAGAACGTCCAGAGAAAATGGTACGTTCTTGACGCAGCCGGCAAGCCCCTGGGCCGTACCGCTGTGACCGCTGCCAAGCTGCTGCGCGGCAAGCACAAGGTTGACTTCACCCCCAACGTTGACTGCGGTGATTTCGTCATCATCATCAACGCCGAGCAGGCAGTCCTGACCGGCAAGAAGCTGAACCAGAAAACCTACTATCATCACACCGGCTGGATCGGCAACCTGAAAGAGGTCAAGTACAACAAGCTCATGGCCGAGCGTCCCGAGTTCGCCATGGAGCTGGCCGTCAAGGGCATGCTGCCCAAGAACACCATCGGCCGCACCGCTCTGACCCGCCTGCACATCTACAAGGGCGCCGAGCATAAGAACGCCGCACAGAAGCCCGAAGCCTGGACTTTGGACTAATCAGGAGGTAACAGACTATGTACGAGAGCAAGAGACAGTATCAGTACGGCACCGGCCGTCGCAAGGCCTCCATCGCCCGTGTCCGCCTGTATCAGGAAGGCACCGGCTCCATCACCATCAACGGCCGTGATATCGACGATTATTTCGGTCTGGACACCCTGAAGATGGTCGTCCGTCAGCCGCTGGCGGCAACCGAGCTGCTGGGCAAGGTTGACATCGTCTGCACCGTCGAGGGCGGCGGCGTTACCGGCCAGGCCGGCGCCATCCGTCACGGCGTCGCCCGTGCGCTGCTGGGCGTCAATCCCGAATACCGCGCCGTTCTGAAGGCTGCTGGCTTCCTGACCCGCGACCCCAGAATGAAGGAAAGAAAGAAGTACGGTCTCAAAGCGGCGAGACGTGCTCCGCAGTTCTCCAAGCGCTGATTGCAGCCTGTTTGGAGCAAAAACAGCTCAAAAGCACCGAAACCATGTGGTTTCGGTGCTTTTTTCTTGATACAGGCTATTTTCCGTTCAATGCAGCAGATAGCGGCGGCGGAAGCAGTCGGTCAGGATCAGGATTTCCCCGAAATAAGCCAGCGCGCCGAGAAAATAGGCAATGGCCTTCAGCATTGACGCGTGCGCCGCGTGCAGAATGGAGGCCAGAAACAGGATTGCCGCCGCGCCGGCGGCAAGATTGCGCAGGTATAAAATCACATGCTCCAGACGCGGATGCGCGCCATGCTCGATCAGTTCCCGTTCGGTGAAGCCCTCGCACAGCCCGTCTGCGGGTGCGTGTTCGGTGGAATGATTTGTCATAGTCCGGCCCTCCGGTCGTTTTTCCGGCGGCACGCCGCCGGATGTCTGCGGCTATTATATCAGACGGTGCGCTGCCTGCAAAGTGACAGAGAGCCGGAATTTTTCAAAAAAACGGGAGAAACGCAGCTTTTTTTGCGAAAACGGCAAAAAAACCGTCCGTCAGACACATTCGGGCCTGACGGACGGTTGAGGATTACTTTCGGACGTATTTGAAATTGCCCATTGTTTCTGTGACCTCGGAGACATAGGAGAATGTACCTGGGAACTGCGCCAGAATGCGCTGGAACTGGACGATCTGGTGCTTGTTGACGATGCACAGAAGCAGCTTTTTCTCCGTCTTGGAGTACATGCCCTCGGCCGGAACAACGGTCACGCCATGGCGCATCTGGCGCATGAGCATGTCGGACAGTGCCTCGGCCTGATCGGTGACGACCTCAAATTTCAGAGCCTTCTTGTTGCCGCGGAGCATCTGGTCGCTGATCTGCGAACTGACATAGCAGTAGATCAGGCACATGATGACCGGCTCAAACTGATAGCCGTAGACGAAGAACGAAATCGCGGCGACCGAGGCGTTCAGACAGAAGATGATCCAAACAAAGCTGGCCTCGGGATACTTGCTGCGCACCCACGCGGCGATGATATCCATGCCGCCGGTTGAGCCGCCGCGGTAGAGCACCACGCCGTAGACAAAGCCGCTGACCGCGCCGGCTGCGACCGGTCCGAGAATCAGCGAGGTACCGTTGCTGGTGTGATAGCTGATGCCGGACAGATCCATGTTCCGGAAAAGCAGCGTTGCGGTGGAGAACACCACGACAAAAATCAGGCTGCGCACGGCGAACGCATGGCCGACCTTTTTCCACGCAAGGATAATCAGCGGCAGATTGATTGCCAGCGACAGATAGCCGATGCTGATGTGGAAAAGATACTGCACCATGGTGATGATGCCGTTGACGCCGGCGGGCGCGAAAGCGTTGGGGAACACGAACAGCGCATAGCTGACTGCCATCAGCAGCGCGGCCAGCGCGATCATCAGATAATCGTACCAGAACGGACGGTTGCGCATAAAAAGCGCCTCCTTAATAACGGAAAATGTTCTGTCTGCGGCGGCGCGGATGCGGTCCGCGCGGCGCCGGCATTGCACAGTATAGCGCGGCTGGCAGCATTTTGCAAGAATTATTTCAGAAAAAATAAAAAATGCAGGATTATTTTCAAATCCTGCATTTTCTTTTGCATATTAGTGTTTCGCAGATAGGGGAAAACGTCACATTTCCGTTGGAAAAGCCGCCTCAGTCCACGATGGAGTGATAAAGCTCCCACATTTTGTTCACATCGCGGCATTCCTCGATGCGGTGCGTCGCGGCAATTTCTTCAGTGTAATCCTTCAAAAGCATCGGGCGGTAATCGAACCAGCCGTCGGACGCGCGGCGGATGATGACGTTCATGGTAGGAATCAGCTCATAACCGGTCAGATGCGTGCCGTCCGCGTCCTTTTCAATCGTGACCGAGGCCATGCCGCCCAGCATGCCCGTGACACTCAGCTGGTGCGAGAAGAAGTTGCCCAGCGAGTAGAACACCGGCGTGACATTCCCGTTTTTGCCGGTGACGACCTCCAGCGGCTGGAGAATGTGCGGGTGGCTGCCGATGACCAGATCGACGCCCTCATCGGCGAAGAACTGCGCCCAGGTTTTCTGATAGTCGTTCGGCGTCGTCTGATCCTCCTCGCCCCAGTGGGCAAAGACAATCACAAAATCGGACTGCTCCTTCGCCTTTGCGATATCCGACGCGATGTGGTCATAGTTGTCCAGCCGGTCGATCATGTACGCGTCCGCCGGTGCGCCGGCGTTCAGACCGTAGGTATAGTTCAGCATGGCGATGCGGATACCGTTTTTCTCCACCACGCGGATGGTGTCCGCGTCCTCCTGCGAGTCGTGGATGCCCAGAAGCGTAATTTCGGGGTAATTGTCGCGCCAGAAGTGAATCGAGTCCAGCACGCCCGTGTCGCCCTTGTCATAGCAGTGGTTCGTGGCCTGCGTGATCACGTCGAAGCCCGCCTGTGCCAGCGCGTCGCCCGCCTCCTGCGGCGTGCCGAAGCTGGGGTAGTTGTCGATCAGAGCGCGGTCGGCGACCAGCGCCGTCTCCTGATTGATGCAGGCGATGTCATAGCTCTCCACGGTGGGCTTGATATCGTTATAGATGGACGTGAAATCATAGCCGCCGTCGGGCAGCTCCATCGACCAGTAGGTGCTGTTGTGAATCAGATTGTCGCCCAGCGCCATCAGCGTGACGCGCGCAGGCTCGGGCTCCGGCTCGGGTTCCGGTTCCGGCTCGGGTTCCGGTTTAGGCTCCGGCTGCGCTGCCGGTTCCGGCTCGGTCTGCTCGGGCTGGGACGCAATCAGCTCTGTGTCCGACGTCGTCGGGTCCTTCTCCGGCTGCAGGGTATCCAGTGTTTTCGGGGCCCTTGCCGCGCGCCAGACAAGCGTGCCGCCCACAGCCAGCACAGCCGCAATCAGCACGATCAGAAGCGCGCCGATAATCCGGCCGCGTCGGGAATCGTTGTTATTCTGCATGAACAGTCACTCCTTTTTTCAGGGTGTATCTGAAAACGGAAAATGGAACCGGCTGTGTGGAATGGTCTGCCGTCCGGCCGCATTGGCTGTTTTCAGATACATCCTGCATTCATCATAATAGTGGAAAACCGCGAAATTTGCAACGGTCATTTGCGTGCCGGCCCACATTTGCCGGCTCTGCTGCCGCCTGACACGCAGAAAGCCTCCGTATGCAGAGCATACGGAGGCTTTGCGCAGCGGCTGTGGAACTTAATATTCCGGCGTTTCGGTCATGATGAGCGCCGCAATCAGATAGACCCACAGGCTCAGGCCGAAGGCAAAGACCAGAATGACGGTGATCAGGCGGACGACGGTGGAGTCAATGCCGAAATAGTGGGCGATACCGCCGCAGACGCCGAAGATCTTCTTGTCGATCGATGCGCGATAGAGCTTTTTCTGTTCCATGTTCAGGATTCCTTTCTTTCAGTTCGTATCTGCCGCCGCAGTCTCGGGCAGCAGGCCGTATTGTGCTTTTATCCGCAGAATGCGCAGGACGCTCTCGTCGATGCGCTGCGCGGTCAGTGCGCCGCTCTCCACGGCGGCCTGCACGGCGTCATATGCCGCCTGCAAATCATCGGGCATGAGAATCATGTCCACACCCGCCTTCAGCGCTGCAACCGCCGCCTCGCCGGCGCCATAGCGGCCGGTGATGGAGGCCATATTCTGCGCGTCTGTAATTATGACGTTGGAATAGCCCAGTTTGTTCCGCAGCGTTTCGGTCACAGCCGCATAGGACAGATCGCACGGCGTGTCATCGCCGGTTACGGCCGGAACGGACAGGTGCGAGACCATGATGAACGGTACGCCCTTTTCAATGCCGGAGATGAACGGCAGAAAATCACACTGCTCCAGCTGCTCCAGCGTTTTTGTCACCTCGGCGGGGCCGTTGTGGTCGTCGGCGCTGGCGCTGCCATAGCCTGGGAAGTGCTTGAGGCAGGAGATGACGCCGTTGTCGGCCAGCGCGCCGGAGGCGATGGAGGACATCGAGGCGCACAGCGCGGCATCGGAGCCGAACGAGCGCTCACCGATGACGGCGCTTTTGCCGGAGGCGACGTCGGCGACCGGCGCAAAGTCCAGATTGAAGCCAAGCGCCCTGATTCCGGCGGCAAGGCCGGACACGGCGGAATACAGCGCCGCGGCGTCGCCCTGCGCACCGAACTCGGCCATGGAGGCAATCGGGCTTACGCCCATGTCGGGGTTGGAGGAAACGCGTGCGACGCTCCCGCCCTCCTCATCAACGCCGAGAAACAGCGGAATGCGGACACAGGACTGCGTGTTTTCCAGCATCTGCCTCGTCTGCTCGGCATTTTCCAGATTTTTTGCGAAATAGACGATACCGCCCACGGGCATGGCCTCCAGCGCGTCCTTTGTCGTGTCGCCCGCGCGGGTAGCAGTCTCCACGCCGGTCAGCGCCTCGGGCGTGACGAAGAACAGCTGCCAGAGCTTTTCCTCCTGTGTCATGGTATCCAGAACGGCCTGCGCGCGTGCAAGCGAGCCGTCGTCCGGCTGCTCGGGCTGTTCAGAGTCAGGCCCCGGCTGCACTTCGGCGTCTGGCTGCGCCTCGGAGGGAACGCTGACATCGCCCTCATACGCCTGCTCGCGGTCCGGCTCGACGACATTTTCATCGCGCTCAAAGACCGAGCCGGTTTCCAGCGAGGTGACGGTGTCCGCCTTTTTCTGCGGAATGGCGCGCCACAGCGCGAACGCCGCGCCGCCCAGCAGGACAATGCACAGCAGGACGACCAGCGTGGACAGAAGCTTGTTTTTCATAGGAACTCCTTTGGCGTGCGCCGATTACTTGTGGTAGAGCGAATGGGACTGATACACCGGCTCGAACGTGACGTTCGCGCCCAGCTTTTTGAACACGTTTTCATCCACCGGTGAAAGAATGACGGACGAATGCACCTCGCTTCCGCGCAGGCCCGCCAGCGCTTCCATGGCCATTTCGGCCGTGGGGTTGGTGACGGCGCTCATGGAGAGGGCGATGAGCACCTCGTCGGTGTGAAGGCGCGGATTGGTGTTGCCCAGATGCTCAACCTTCAGATGCTGAATCGGTGCGAGGACCATCGGCGCAATCAGATTGACCTTGTCGTCGATGCCGGCCAGAAGCTTCAGCGCGTTCAGCAGCGCCGCGCACGACGCGCCCATCAGCCCCGAGGTCTTGCCGGTGACGATGCGGCCGTCCGGAAGCTCGATGGCGACAGCCGGCGCGTGCGTCTCCTCAGCCCGCCGGAGCGCCGCCGGAACGCAGCGGCGCATGGAGACATCCAGCTGCATGGAGCTGAGCAGCATTTCCAGCTTGTGCAGCTCGTTCGGCTCGGCAAGACCCTTCTTCACGGCGCAGGCGCCGGCGTAGTAGCGGCGGATGATCTCCTGTCTGGACGCCTCGCAGCACGCCTCGTCGTCCACAATGGCAAAGCCCGCCATGTTGACGCCCATATCCGTGGGGCTCTTGTACGGGCATGTGCCGTAGATGCGGCGGAACATGGCCTCCAGAACGGGGAAAATTTCGATGTCGCGGTTGTAGTTGACCGTTGTTTTGCCGTAGGCCTCCAGATGGAACGGGTCGATCATGTTCACGTCCGCCAGATCGGCCGTGGCGGCCTCATAGGCCAGATTCACAGGGTGCTTCAGCGGCAGATTCCAGATGGGGAACGTCTCATACTTGGCATAGCCCGCACGGATGCCGCGCTTGTGCTCGTGATACAGCTGGCTCAGGCAGGTGGCCATCTTGCCCGAGCCCGGGCCGGGCGCGGTGACGACAACGATGGGCCGCGTCGTCTCAATATAGTCGTTTTTGCCGTAGCCGTCGTCCGAGACAATCAGCGCAATATTCGACGGATAGTCCTCGATGGGATAGTGCCGGTAGACGCGCACGCCCAGCGCCTCAAGCCGGTGCTCAAACAGGTCGGCGGCGCGCTGGCCGCTGTACTGGGTGATAACGACGCTCCCGACGTACAGGCCGATCGAGCGGAACGCGTCGATCAGGCGCATGACGTCCAGATCATAGGTGATACCCAGATCCCCGCGGCGCTTGTTGCGCTCGATATGGTCGGCGTTGATGGCAATGACGATCTCCGCCTGATCCTTCAGCTGAAGCAGCATTTTCATCTTGCTGTCCGGCAGGAAGCCAGGCAGCACGCGCGACGCGTGATAGTCGTCAAACAGCTTGCCGCCGAACTCCAGATAGAGCTTGCCGCCGAACTTGTCGACGCGCTCAAGAATATTCTGTGACTGCAAATGCAGATACTTTTCGTTGTCAAATCCGATTTTCAGCATGTCCGCCCCTCTTTATATCATAATACTCCATTCAAATAATAACCCCCGCGCGGCGCAATTGCAACTGGCGCGGCCGGAAAAAAGAAACAAAGATTGCGGCGGCTTTTTTGCAGATTCGCACAATCCGCGTCGGAAAATGCGCACCGCGGCCGCAAAAGCGGGTAAACTTGACTTTGAGACGGAAAAACGGTATACTAAAATCAATATAATGGGATTTCTATCCGGACTGAAACACAACATGCGAGGCGACTATGAAAAAACAACAGGCATACGGCAACGACAGCATCTCCGCGCTCAAGGGCGCCGAGCGCGTAAGAAAGCGTCCGGCGGTCATTTTCGGCTCGGACGGCCTTGAGGGCTGCGAGCACGCGGTATTTGAGATCCTGTCCAACGCCATCGACGAGGCGCGCGAGGGCTACGGCGACCAGATCATCGTGACGCGCTATCTGGACCACTCCATCGAGGTCGAGGATTTCGGCCGCGGCTGTCCGGTGGACTGGAACGAAAAGGAGGGGCGCTACAACTGGGAGCTGGTGTTCTGCGAGCTGTACGCGGGCGGCAAGTATCAGAACAACGCCGGCGGCGACTATGAATTCTCCCTCGGCCTCAACGGCCTCGGCTCATGCGCGACGCAGTATTCCTCGCGCTATTTTGACGCAATTGTCCGCCGCGACGGATATAAGTACACGCTGCACTTTGAGCGCGGCGAGCTGGTCGGCAAAATGCAGAAGGAGCCCGCCGACCGGAAAAAGACCGGTTCGGTGTTCCGCTGGCTCCCTGATCTTGAGGTTTTTACCGACATCAACGTCCCGAAGGAGTATTTTGAGGACACGCTCAAGCGGCAGGCGGTCGTCAACGCGGGCGTCACGTTCCGTTTCCGGAATGAAACGGCGGCGGGGAAGTTTGAAACAACCGACTACCGCTATGAGCAGGGCATACTGGACTATGTGCGCGAGCTGACCGAGGGACAGGCCATGACCATGCCGCAGTTCTGGCAGGCCGAGCGCCGCGGCCGCGACCGCGACGACAAGCCCGAGTACAAGGTGAAAATCTCCGCGGCGGTGTGCTTCTCCAATACCGTCAACCGGATTGAGTATTATCACAACTCCTCCTGGCTGGAACACGGCGGCGCGCCGGAAAAGGCCGCGAAGAACGCGTTTGTCTACGCCATCGACGCGTATCTCAAGCAGACGAACAAATATACAAAGGGCGAGTCGAAAATCACGTTTCAGGACGTGGCCGACTGTCTGGTGCTGGTGACGAACTGCTTCTCCACACAGACGTCGTATGAAAACCAGACGAAAAAGGCCATCAACAACAAATTTGTGCAGGACGCCATGACCGAGTTCTTCCGCGAGCGGCTGCACGTCTACTTCATCGAGAACAAGCAGGAGGCCGACCGCATCGCCGATCAGGTGCTGGTCAACAAGCGCAGCCGCGAATCGGCGGAAAAACAGCGCCTGAATATCAAAAAGAAGCTGACCGGCAATCTGGACATCTCCAACCGCGTGCAGAAATTCGTCGACTGCCGGACAAAGGACGTCTCCCGCCGCGAAATCTATATCGTCGAGGGCGATTCCGCGCTCGGCTCGGTCAAGCTCTCGCGTGACGCGGAGTTTCAGGGCATCATGCCCGTCCGCGGCAAGATTCTCAACTGCCTGAAGGCCGACTATGAGCGTATTTTCAAGTCGGATATCATCACCGACCTCATCCGCGTACTGGGCTGCGGTGTGGAGGTACAGACAAAAAAGACGGCAAAGGATCTGTCGGCGTTCGATCTTGGAAGCCTGCGGTGGAGCAAGGTCGTCATCTGCACTGATGCCGACGTGGACGGCTATCAGATCCGGACACTGATTCTGACGATGATCTACCGGCTGTGTCCCACGCTTATCCGCGAGGGCTATGTCTATATCGCCGAATCGCCGCTGTATGAGATCGGCTGCAAGGATAAGACATGGTTCGCCTATACCGAGGCGGAAAAGACGGCCATTCTCCGACAGCTTGAGGGGAAAAAGGTCACGGTCCAGCGCTCAAAGGGCCTTGGCGAAAACGATCCGGAAATGATGTGGATGACCACCATGAATCCCGAGACGCGCCGACTGATCAAGGTCATGCCCGAGGATGCCGCGCGCACCGCGCAGGCGTTTGATCTGCTGCTGGGCGACAATTTGCAGGGCAGAAAAGAGCACATCGCCGAAAACGGCTATAAATATCTCGACCAGCTGGACGTGTCGTAAGCGAAGCGGCACGATACCGGCATAAAAAGGAACGAAACAGCTATGCCTAAGAAAAAAGAACCGGAAGCGAAAAAACGGATCGATCCCAAAGTGCAGGGCCTGCACGGCGCGACTGTTGAGCAGGCGATCTGTCAGACGCTGGAGACGAACTACATGCCCTATGCCATGTCGGTTATCGTTTCCCGTGCCATCCCCGAGATCGACGGCTTCAAGCCCTCGCACCGCAAGCTTCTGTATACGATGTACAAAATGGGCCTTCTGACCGGTGGACGGACGAAGTCCGCCAACATCGTCGGCCAGACCATGCGCCTGAATCCGCACGGCGATCAGGCGATCTATGAGACCATGGTGCGCCTTGCGCGCGGCAACGAGTCGCTGCTGCACCCGTTTGTTGACTCCAAGGGCAACTTCGGCAAGGTCTACTCGCGCGATATGGCCTATGCCGCCTCGCGTTATACCGAGGCAAAGCTCGACCCCCTCTGCGCCGAACTGTTCCGCGATATCGACGCGGACACGGTGGACTTTGTCGACAACTATGACGCGACGATGAAGGAGCCGACGCTTCTGCCGACAACGTTCCCCAATGTGCTGGTTTCGGCCAACATGGGCATTGCCGTCGGCATGGCGTCAAACATCTGCTCGTTCAATCTCCGCGAGGTGTGCGATACCGCCGCGGCGCTGATCAAAAATCCGGAGGCCGACCTGCTGGATACGCTTCCCGCGCCGGATTTCCCCACGGGCGGCGAAATTCTGTACGACGCGGCGGAGATGCTGCAAATTTACAATACCGGCCGCGGCACGTTCCGCGTGCGGGCAAAGTGGCGCTATCTCAAGGACGGCAACATGATCGAGATCTATGAAATCCCGTACACCACGGCGACGGAGATCATCATGGACAAGGTTGCCGAGCTGATCAAAGCCGGAAAAATCCGCGAAATCGCCGACATGCGCGACGAGACCGACCTGAACGGCCTGAAGCTGACAATCGACCTCAAGCGCGGCGCCGATCCGGAAAAGCTGATGCAGAAGCTGTTCAAGACAACGACGCTTCAGGATACGTTCGGCTGCAACTTCAACATTCTCATCGCCGGACAGCCGCGCGTGCTGGGCGTACGCGAAATTCTCAGCGAGTGGACGGCGTGGCGCACCGAGTGCGTGCGGCGGCGCGTCTACTTCAATCTTCAGAAAAAGCGCGACCGGCTGCACCTGCTCAAGGGCCTCGGCCGGATTCTGCTGGACATTGACAAGGCCATCGCCATCATCCGCGAGACCGAGCTGGACGCCGAGGTCGTACCGAATCTGATGATCGGCTTCGGCATCGACGAGATTCAGGCGGATTTCGTCGCGGAAATCAAGCTGCGCAACATCAACAAGGAATATATCCTCAAAAAGCTGGAGGAGACAGGAGAGCTGGAAAAGGAAATCGCAGAGCTGGAGGAAATCCTGAAAAGCGAGAAGAAAATCCGCTCGATCATCGTCTCCGAGCTGAAAACCGTCGCCGACAGGTATGGGAAGGACCGGAAAACCACGCTGGTCTACGACCATGAGACGGAGCTTCCCGACGAACCGGACGTGCCGGACTATCCGGTGACGGTATTCGTCTCCCGCGAGGGCTATTTCAAGAAAATCACGCCGCAGTCGCTGCGCATGTCGGGCGAGCAGAAGTACAAGGAGGGCGACAGCCCGCTGCTGCAGCAGGAGACGAGCAACAATCAGGAGCTTCTGGTCTTTACGGATAAGGCGCAGGTCTACAAGTGCCGGATTTCGGACTTTGCCGACGGCAAGGCCTCGGCACTGGGCGATTATCTTCCTGGAAAGCTGGGCTTCGATGAGGGCGAGAGCTTCTTTACCGCCTGTCTGCCCGCAGACTATCGCGGGTGCATTCTGTTCGTCTTTGAAAACGGTAAGGCTGCGAAGATCGAGCTGTCGGCCTACGACACCAAATCCAACCGCCGCAGACTGACGGGCGCATACTCGGACAAGAGCCCGCTTCGCGCGGTGATTCTGCTGCCGGAGGAAAAGGAAATCGTGCTGTACTCCACCGAGGGACGCGCGCTGATCATCTCCACGGCCCTTCTGGCGGCCAAGACGACGCGTTCGGCACAGGGCGTGGCGGTGATGACGCTGAAAAAGAAGGCGCTTCTGGCGCGGGCGTGCGAGCTGAAGGACAGTCCGGTCACAAACACCGCGCGATACCGCGCGCGGACGATTCCGGCGACCGGCGTACTGCTGCGCGAGGAGGACACGGAGGAAAAGCAGATCCGTCTGGAGCTGTAAACGTTTGAGGGGGGATAGCGTGAAACGTGAATCCATATGGAGACTGGCGCGCTTCTGCGGACTGGTCGTGCTGGGCAGCGCGGTTTTTGCGCTGGGCTTTGACCTGTTTCTGGAACCGAACGCCATCAACGTCGGCGGCATGACCGGCCTTGCCATGGTCATCTGCAAGGCGATCGGAACGGGTACGGTCGGCCTGGTCAGCGCGCTTTTGAACGTGCCACTGTTTCTGCTGGGATACCGGCAGCTGGGAAAAAAGTTCTTTTTCGGCTCGCTGCTGGGCATGGTAGTCAGCACGCTGTTTCTTGAGCTGTTTACCGCGCTGCCCGTCCCGCAGACCGAGCCGCTTCTGGGCGCGCTGTACGGCGGACTGCTGTCGGGCGCGGGGCTCGGAATGGTGTTTCTGCCAGGCGCGTCAACCGGCGGCTCGGACATCATCGCGCGGCTGTTGAAACGGCGCTTCCGCGAGCTGAAGCTGGGCAAGCTGATGCTGGCGCTGGACGTGGTCATTGTGGTCATGACCGGCGTGGTGTTTCACGATATCAACAAGACGCTCTACAGCGTCATTACACTGTATATCTGCTCTGTGGCGCTGGACGGCGTGCTGTACGGACTGGACTATTCAACCGTTGCGATGATTATCTCCGAGCAGTATGAAAAAATCGCCGAAGCGATCGACCGCCAGCTGGACCGCGGCGTGACGTATCTCAACGGCAGGGGCTTTTATACGAAAAAGGACAAGGTCGTGCTGCTGTGCGCCATGCGCAAGCGGCAGGCCGGCCAGCTCAAGGAGCTGGTCAGCTCCATCGATCCCGAGGCGTTCATGATTTTGCAGGACGCGCATCAGGTCCTTGGAAACGGCTTCAAGGGATATTCCGACAATCTGTAGGAGGCGGCATGAAACGGTTTACGGTTTTTCTGACGGGAATTCTGCTCTGTGCGGCGCTGAGCGCGTGTGCCGCGCTGGTTCCGTCTGAATACTCCCATGTCGCGCCGTACACCGAGACGCAGCCGGAGCCTGCGGAGATCAATCCGGATATGCAGCTGGCGTCGAATATGAGCGAGCTGCGGCAGGCCATTGCCGCGCTGATTGACGGGCATATCGAGCACGGCGTTATCCGCGTCTATTCCTACCCTGGCGACGTGGAGGAGGATCTGGCGTCGGCGGCGTATCAGGCCGCGCGCGAGGACCCCTACGGCGCCTACGCGGTGGACTATATCACGCACAGCTGCTCGCTGATCGTGTCGTATTATGAAATCGAGGTCGACATCACGTTCCGGCCGGATGCGGTGGCACGCGACGATCTGGAATACGCCATCAGCGCCAGCGCGGCAAAAAGACTGATCGAGCAGGCGGTCGACCGCTCGGACAGCCGTCTGACGTTGTATCTGACATACTATACCGAGGTCGATGCCGAGACAATCGTGCAGGTGTACTGCGACAGCGATCCCAGCCGCCTGATGGCGGTGCCGGAGGTGCAGATGGCCATGTATCCGGAGAGCGGCCAGTCGCGGATTCTGGATATCCGCTTTGACTATCCGGAGGACGCCGCCACCCTGCGCGAGATGGCTGAGGCCGTCGGCGAGAGTCTGGACGCCGCGTCGGTCTATGTCCGCTATCGCCAGAGCGAGCGGGAAAAGGCCGAGCTGCTGTTCACCTATCTGATGGAACGCTTTACCTATACCGAGTCGCAGAGCCGCACGCCGGTCTACGCGCTTTTGTGCGAGGGCAGGGCAACCAGCCGGAGCGCCGCGGTCAGCTGGCAGCTGCTGTGCGACAAGGCGGGGCTGGAATGCGCGACCGTCAGCGGCATGCGCGGTGGAAGCGAATACTGGTGGAACATTGTGCAGCTGGACGGCGTGTACTGCCATGTCGATATTTTCCGCGACCTGCTGGCGGCGGATGTGCTGCACTGTATGAACGACGGGGAAATGGCGGACTATTACTGGGACGTGTCGCAGTATCCCGCGTGTCCCGCGCCTGCGCCGGAGGAGGAAGAATCGGCCGCGGAGGAGCCGCAGCCCGAGACGCCCGCGGATGCGCCGTCCGGCGAGCCGGAGGAGAACCCCGACAGCCAGACGCCGCAGGAGCCGCAGGACGGCGGAGAGCCGGATGCCGAGCCGGATACGCCGGCAGGGCAGGAGGCCGCGTCTACGGCTCGGTAAAAAACTGCGCGGTACGGATAAGTTTTTCTTGACAATTGCCGGATTTCTGTTATAATCATACCTGCATTTGAAGTGCGGGTGTAGCTCATCCGGTAGAGCGCCACCTTGCCAAGGTGGAGGTAGCGAGTTCGAGCCTCGTCACCCGCTCCAT
>CAKUJN010000047.1 GCA_934661735.1 uncultured Oscillospiraceae bacterium | reverse complement strand
GCCGTATTCCTATCAGCAGCTCAGCCGGATGGTCGAGGCGGGTGCGGTCAATTCCACCGAGGTGTTCTCCATCGACGTCACCTCCGCAGATCCGCAGGAGGCCGAGCGCATTGCGAACACAATCGCGGAAATCCTGCCGGACAGAATTGCGGAGATTGTGGATGGAAGCTCGGTAAAGGTTGTGGACTATGCCATTGTCCCGTCCGAGATTTCCTCGCCGAGCTATACACGCAATACGGCGCTGGGGATGCTTCTTGGACTGGTGCTGATTGCGGCGATTATCTGCCTGCGCGAGATTTTCGACGAAAAGCTTCATAACGAGGACGATATCACACAGCGCTATCAGTTCCCGATTCTGGCCGTTATTCCGGATCTGGCCGCGTCAGGCACAGGCGCCTACCGCAGCGAGTATGAGGTTCCCAAAAAGGAGAAAACAACTTGAGTAAGATCATACACAGCAGTGCGGAGGATTCCCGAATCCGCCGCGCCATGGTTGGTAATAAGCTCAGCTTTTCGGCCTCCGAGGCCTATAAGCTTCTCCGGACGAACGTCATGTTCAGCCTGCCGGATGAGGAGTATAACCGCGTTTTCGGGATCACCAGCTCGGTACAGGGCGAGGGTAAGTCGACCACGGCGATCAATCTGGCCTATTCCATTGCAGAGGCGAATAAGCGCGTCCTGTTGATTGAAATGGATATGCGTCTGCCGGTCATGCACAAGTCGCTGCCCATATCCAAGGCGCCAGGCCTGTCCAATCTGCTGGTCGGGTCGGCCATGCTGGCCGATTCGCTTCAGAAATCCGGAATCCATGAGAATCTCTATGTGCTTACTGCCGGCGATCTGCCGCCCAATCCGTCCGAGCTTCTCGGCTCCGAACGGATGAAAACGCTTCTGGATACCTTCCGTGAGCGCTTTGATTACATTCTCTGCGACCTGCCGCCGATTACCGTTGTATCCGATGCGCTGATGATCTCTCCGCTGTTGAGCGGTGTGATCGTGGTGGTGCGCAAGAACTATACCGACCGCCGTGCGCTGGATGTTACCATGCGTCAGCTGGAGTTTACGCAGGTCAAGATTCTGGGCTTTGTCATGACTTTTGACGATACGGCCGAGGGCAGCGGAAAGCGCTATGGCAAAAAGTACGGTAAGAAATACTATAAGTATTCCTATCGTTATGACTATGGTTATTATGCCGCCGCTGAGCGCCGTCGGCGCGAGGAGGAGCGGCGCAAAAATCGGGCGAGGGCTTCGTCCGCGGAAAGCACCTCATCAAAGCCATGATTGACATTCATGCGCACATCCTGCCGGAGGTTGACGACGGGAGCGGAAGCCTTGACGAAAGCCTCGGCCTTCTTCGTATGCTGGCCGCACAGGGCGTTTCCCTGACGGCGGCCACGCCGCATTTCTACGCAGATACTGATACGCCGGAGCGCTTTTTTGCGCGGCGGGAGGCCGCGTGGCAGCGCCTTTCCGATGCGCTGACGCCAGAACTGCCGCGTGTGCTTCTGGGCGCAGAGCTTGCGTATTACCGCGG
Source organism: uncultured Oscillospiraceae bacterium (assembly GCA_934661735.1). Classification (GTDB taxonomy): domain Bacteria; phylum Bacillota; class Clostridia; order Oscillospirales; family Oscillospiraceae; genus CAG-170. The sequence goes on along the minus strand of CAKUJN010000047.1, from coordinate 14,911 downwards.
CGTTGCGCAGATGCAGGAGCTGGAGCGCTTCTGTATCGGCGGGGGAAGGCTGCTTTTGCTGGAACTGCCGTTTGAGCCGTGGCCCGAGCGGATGCTTATGGAAACGGTGGAGATCGCCGAGCGCGGCATCACGGTTGTGCTGGCACATGTTGAGCGCTATTTTGCGTTCCAGCGCCGCGGCGTGTGGAGCTGGCTTTCCGAGCGCGGTGTTCTGATGCAGAGCAATGCCTCGGCACTGTTACAAATGCGGACAGCCGGACGTGTTGAACGGATGATGCGGCGCGGGATGATTTGCTTTTTGGCGTCGGACTGTCATAATCTGTCCACGCGCCCGCCGCGCCTGTACGAGGCAGCGGCGCGGATGGAAAAGCGCTTTGGCGCGGACTTCACGGCGGAGTTTTTCCGCACGGAGGAAAGGATTCTACAGGAGGGGTGTGCGGCCTATGCGTAGAGCACTGCGCCTGACTGCGGCGCTCTTATGCTGTCTACTGCTGTGCGCCTGCTCAAAAAATCAGCAGACCGCGGTGGAGCAGACGGCCGAGCGCATGCGCGAGGGCCTTCAGACTGCACAGGAGGAGGCAACGCAGGCTGCGCCGTCCGCACAGACCGAGGATCCTGTCCTTGAGCAGCTGCCGCGTGTGCATAAGCCCGCCTATCAAAGCCCCGTTGATTTCGAGGCGCTGTGGCGGCAGAATTCCGATATTTATGCGTGGCTTGATCTGCCTGGCACGATAATCAGCGATCCGGTGCTGCAAAGGGATGGCGAGGACAGCTATTATCTGAAGCACGATGTGAACGGAAACGACTCGTCGGCCGGCTCGGTCTATACGGAGTCCACCTATAACAGCACGTCGCTGGACGATCCGGTCACGGTGATCTACGGGCATCAGATGTATGACGGCAGTATGTTCAGCAGCCTTCAATCCATCTATTCCTCAACGGAGTGGCTGGAAAAGTATCATGAGCTGGTGCTGTATCAGAAGCAGCGCGAGCTGCATTATGAGATTTTCGCGGCGGTGCCGTTTGACAACCGGCACATTTTAGCCAGCTGTGATTTTACGGACGCGGAGCAGTTTACAGCGTTCTTTGACGAGCTTTTGCAAAGCCGCGCGCTGGATGCGCGGGTTGCGTCGGATGTCACGCTGAGCCCCGACGACCGGATTGTGATTTTGTCCACCTGTTACGCGGGAGATTACAGCAGGCGCTTTTTAGTGCTTGCGAAACTGACACAAACACTGGATTAAAGGGAGGAAAACAGGATGAAAAAGCTTGTATGCCTGCTTGCGGCGCTTGCGCTGACGCTGGGCTGCTGTGCGGGCGTTGCCGCGGCCGATGCGCCGGAGAGCGCGCAGCAGCGGCTGGTGCCGATCAACGGCATTGTCGCGCCAGGCGACTATGTCGGCTGGACGTCGGATAAGGATGGGAATTTTCTGGACTATGTGAATGAAAAGGACGTTGCGTTCGCCGAGCTTCAGGAGCGCCCAAGCGGTCTGACGGAAAAGGTCGGCGAGCTTCAGGAGCGCCTTGGCGATGAGAAGCAGCTGACGGTTACGAAGATCTTTGAACTGGAGCTGGATAAATCGCAGTCGGGCTGCCTCGATGAGGGCGGCAGCGTCACCATCCGCTTTTTGACCGAGCTGAATGACGGCGAAACGCTTCACGTCCTGCATCAGCTTCCGGATGGCAGCTGGGAGGAGATTACAGGTTCGCGTCTGCACTTCAATGCCGACGGAACCGTGGATATCACCTTCTACAATCTGGGCTATGTTGTGTTTGCCGTCAGCACCAATCGGGCCGTTTCGGGTGAAACGACCGGAACAACGTCTCCAAAGACCGGCCGTCCTCTGTATGAGATAATGCTGCCGGTGCTGCTGATCGTTGTGGCGGCGGGCTATGCCGTCGTCGCGCTGCGCCGCCGCAAGGAAGGCTGATACCGGAGGGAGAGTCTCGCATGGCTCGCGTGAAAATTGGAAAAGGAATGCTTCGCGCGGTTATTGCGTGTCTGCTTCTGGCGGGACTGTTTGCGCTTGCACTGCTTGCGGTCAACCGGTTTCAGCACCGCGGTGCGCAGGAAGTGCAGCCTCCGGAGACAGAAGAAGAGGAACTTCTGTATTATAACGGAAAGACCTACCGCCCGCGCGGCAATCTTGAAACGATTCTGCTGATGGGTCTGGATAAGCCTTCGGATTATGAAGCCTACGAGGAATACCTGAACAAGCAGCAGAATGACTTTCTGATGCTGCTGGTACTGGATAAGCAGAACAATACCTGTACGGCGCTGCCGCTGAACCGCGATACCATGACCACGGTCTGGCGGCTGGATGTCAGCGGCCAGCCGTCCATGAGCCGCGTCGAGCAGCTCTGTCTTGCCCATACCTATGGAAGCGGCGGGGACGACAGCTGTAAAAATACGGTTCGCGCGGTGGAAAACCTGCTGTTTGGACAGAGCATCGATCATTATGCGGCGCTCAATATGGATGCCGTGCCGATCCTTGCCGATCTGGTTGGCGGTGTGACGGTCGAGATTGACACGGACATGACGTCGGTTGACCCGCGGCTTCAGGAGGGGCAGACGGTGACGCTGGAGGGCGAGCTTGCGCTTTTGTACGTCCGTGCGCGGCGCTCGGTTTCCGACGGAACGAACCAGAGCCGCATGGCGCGGCAGGAACGCTTTCTGCGTGCGCTCTGGCACGCGTGGAGCGAAAAGGCGGCTACCGGAGGCAATGCGGGCGAGATGGAAACAGATGCGCTACTCTCGCTGGGCGAGCGTCTGCGCTCGGATTGCACGGTGCAGAAGCTGAGCAGTCTGCTTGCGCGTGCGGAACAATGCACAATTACGATTCTGCCGCCCCCCGCGGGTGAGTCGCAGATTCAAAACGGCCTTGCCGAGTTCTATGTGGACGACGAGGCGTTGCAGGAAACGGTTTTACAGCTGTTTTACAGCGAGGATACGAACTGAATACCGTCTACCGAAATGAAAAAAACATGGCGCAGAAACGGATTTCTTCGTTTCTGCGCCGTTTTTGCGTAAAATGCACGCATTTTAAAAATCATACGCGATTATGACGACAATCCGCTAAAATCTATAGTATTTTGAGTATGTGGGAGAAAATACAGATAGGTCAGATTTTCGGATATTTCCGCGTATTGTCCAGAGATCAGAACAAGGCGCGGCAGATGGAGGCGATGCGGTAGAGTGGCGCACACAGCAAGAAAAGCGTTGGGCGTCTCGCAGACCACGTTTCTGAAATGGTCGAGAATTTGGACACAAAACGATGAAATATCGGGCATATGTGCGAAAGAGAATGTCGAAAATACGGGAAATCCGTAAAAAATTGTAGACAAATCTTTTCGCGTACTGTATAGTATATACAGTGAAATTCTGCGGTGTTTTTTCTGAAAAAAACGAGCGAAAAGATATGTCTGCTTTTGCGCGCAGACGACAGATGGAAACGGCCTCGGCAGATAACTGCTCTGTATTCCAGAATAAATTGTGACGCAAATCAGACAATATGGAATTGCTTAATATTGACATAATTGACGCAATGCGATAATCTAATACGCAACATCAGATAACATAAAGATTTTGCTAAGAAAATATAGATATGATTGCGGAATTTATGATAATTCGTACATGGCCTGTGCTGTCTACGGCGCTTGTACAGATGTCAGTTAACATGCAGAGAATCAGGCGGCGGGCAGGTTCTGGCATGGCAGGGATCTGAGCAGAAAGGGGAGCTGAATGCTATGACGGATAAGGAACTGCGCGGATTGAGCCGACAGGAGCTGCTGGAAATGCTGATCGAGCAGAACCGGCAGGCGAATGCGCTGCGTGCACAGCTGGAACGGACGAAAGCAGCGCTGGAGGAACGGCGAATCTGTATTGAACGCTCCGGTTCGATCGCGGAGGCGGCGCTTGCGCTCAATCACCTTTTTGATAACGCCCAGAAAGCCGCGAATCAGTATCTGGAAAATGTCCGCATACAGGAGGCGGAGGCTGACCGGATTGTCGCGCGTGCAAACGAGCAGGCAGATGCGATTTTGAAGGATGCGAATGAGCAGGCAAATCGCCTGATGCAGCAGGCGCAGGCGGAGCATGACCGGCTGATTGCCGAAACCAGCAGAGAAAGCCAGCGCCGCCTGAGCGAATTCAACAGCAAGATGCAGGAGTTCCTGCACGCGCAGAATGAACGGTAGAGCATGAAACGAAAACGGAGCAATGCGGAGGCCCCCACGCTTGATCAGCTGGAGCAGGCGCTTGGACGCGAAAAATTTCATTCCCAGTATCGGAAGATTCTGCGCAGCACGATCAATACGCTGGTCATTGTCGCGGCGTTCAGCGTGCTGGTGGCGACGCTTCTGCTGCCGGTGCTGCAAATCTATGGCTCGTCGATGGACCCGACGCTGCGCGAGGGTGATATCGTTGTTTCTGTCAAGGGCGGGCAGATAAAACAGGGCGATGTAGTCGCGTTTTACTACAACAACCGTATTCTTGTCAAGCGTGTAATTGCGGTTGGCGGAGATGTGGTAAATATTGACGTCGATGGAAACGTTTCTGTCAATGGTGAGGCACTGCCGGAGCCGTATCTGCGGGAAAAATCCGCTGGACAATCCGATCTGGAATACCCGTATACAGTCGATCCGAATACGTTTTTTGTCCTTGGCGACCATCGCGAAACCTCGGTTGACTCGCGCAATTCCCTGATCGGCTGCATTGAACGCAGCGAGATTGTCGGCAGAATCGTATTTACGCTATGGCCGTTTGCGCACTTCGGCGCGGTCGGCTGAAACGGAAAAAGCATCCGGCTTTTCAAATACCAAAAAGGAAATTCAACATGCAGAACGAACTACGGGCAGAAACACAAAAACTACATAGAAAGCACCGCCTGCGGCGTATCTGGCTGCGGGTGATGACGGTTATGGCCTGCATGGTTGTGGCGGTTACGACTTATGCGCTGATTCTGCCGGCGATTACGCTGGAGGCCGCGCCGGACACATACTGCGGACTGACAGAGCATGTCCATACCGACGCATGTTATCAGACACCGGGCGTTCCGGCGCATACAGTGCTTTCCTGTGCAGTGCATGTGCATACGGAGTACTGCTATGATGTGGATGGCGTGCTGATTTGCGGCCATCCGGAATATGACGCGGTGCTGCATACCCACAACAGCTTCTGTTTCGACACTGGCGGTGAGCTGATGTGCACGCTCCCTGAGCGGAGCCTGCACACACATCGTGAAGAATGCTATGACGCGGACGGCGGGCTGATCTGCGGACAGCTTCAGCCGGAGCGGCCACTGGAGCACATCCACACGGCTGAATGCTTGACGGAGATTGCAGCCACGGAGCCGGAGGAACTGCTCTGTGAGCTTCCGGAGCATACGCACACGGAGGCGTGCATGACTACGCCGGACGCACCCGAACAGCCTGTTCCCGATGAAGAACCGGAGGAGCCGGACGGCAGCCGGCCGGAGGATGAAATGCTTCCGGACGACACGGAGACCGGCGGCAATGCGGAAAGCGGGGAAGCGGAGAACAGCGGCGGGGAAAGCGAAGGTGATACGGACGCGGAGACAGACCCTGATGCGGGAAATGACGGGGATGCGGAGACAGACCCTGACGCAGAAGATGACGGGGACGCGGAGACAGATTCCGACGCGGAAAATAACGAAGATACGGAAAAGTCCCCCGATGCAATTGTGACAAACGGCACGGCTGCCATACAGACGCAGAGCGGCAGAATTGTGACGGTTCACGATCTGCCGGAGCAGGCGGAGGGCGCGGAGCTGATTGCGCAGAGCGGCGTGGATACGACCGCCGAGCCCGAGGCGTATCAGGAGCTGCTGGACGTAACGGGCGGCGAGCTTTTGAATCTGACGCTGGAAAGAGATGGACAGACGCTTTCTCTCCCGTATGCGGGTGTCAGCGTCACCGTCAGTGCTCTTGAGCCGTCGGAGGAGGTCAATGTTTTCACGCTCGCGGGCGTAAGCGTCGACGGCAGCGCGGAGTACGAATACCGGAGCGCAGAGGAAACCACGGATGAAACCGGCGCGGACAGTGTGACATTTTCGCTGCCGGATATCCGGCCGGTTGTTCTGGCGGCAAACGCGACAGTCGATTTAAGCGGCGTAACGGTTACCGTGACGGACGAGGTCGTGGCGGACGGCTGCTTCAGGGCGGGCGTGACAGGGCTGGATCTGGACAATCTGCCGGACGGCGCGGTCGTCACGTTCAAATGGTACCGCCAGATCGACGGCAATGCCGAGGCAGCGGTCAACAAGCGGCCGTATCTGGTCAATGGCCGCCGGATTTACAGCATTACAGGGGCGCACCGCGAAAACGTGGATGTGGCGCTGAGTGACGGCGGCATTACCGACGGACGGAGCATGGTCACCTATCGTGCGGTGCTGTGCCTCAACGGCGTGCCGCAGGAGGCGTATTACGCATCCATCTCAAACCTCACCTATAACACACAGGTGCTGAACGGCAGCTTTGAAAATCCGGTCAGCAGCAAGGCTGCCAGACAGTACAGCACGACGGACTATGGTGCGCAGCTGAAATGGCAGACGACCGATACCGATAAAAAGATTGAAATTGTCCGTGCGACCAGTCAGACGCAGTCCGCATGGACGAACAGCAACAGTGGCTACGGCAATGGCACACAAAATATGACGTGGCCCAAGAACGGCAACCAGTACGCGGAAATCAACGCCGAGCATGACGCGGCGCTGTATCAGACGGTTCTGACTATCCCAGGCGACCCGATGAACTGGAAGCTTTCACATGCCAAGCGGCCGAATTCGCCGCGAAATGAGGACACGATGTATCTGTGCATCATGCCCGAAAGTATCGCACGGGCGCTGGAGGAGCAGGAGGCGCTCAACTCCACCGAGCAGATTCAGGAATACGTTGCCGCGTGTCTGAACGGCGGAACGGAATACAGCGGAGACGACGGCGTATATATCCTGCGGATTTCCGACGGACTGAACAACTATTCGTGGTCGACCCATTCCGGTGTGTACAACGTTCCGGAGGGAGAGCATCTGGCGCGATTTTTCTTCATCAGCGCGAACGTGGACGGCTACAAAACCATGGGCAACTTCCTGGACGACGTCTGGTTCACGCAGTATCCCATTCCGGCCGACGACGACACGGAAATCATCAGCATCACCAAGGAGATTCCCTTTACATGGACCGGCACCAGCTCCGGAAGCTACTGGAATCCGACTTATACGGATGTGAGCTATTTGCCGTCACTGGCGGCGCGTGACGAGGCGCTGTTCAATCTGGAATTCGATGTACTGGATGAGAACGATAGCGTCGTCACGACAATCTCCGGCCGCCAGATGGGCACGTGGACCGAGGAAAAGACCGTGACGGAAAACGACCGGTGGAGCTCCACGGTTAAGGGAACCGGCACATGGCGCGTCAGCTATTCGTTCAGTGTGAGCGGTGTGATTCCAGAAAATCTGGACAGCTGCAGGCTCCGTGTGGTCGAGCGCGAGGACAGCGCGCAGCTGACGGGCTATACGCTGACGGTCGGCGGCGAGCAGGGCGTGGAAAAGACGCTGAGCCGGAATCAGAAGGACCTGGACTTTACCATTGTCAACAGCTATGTCGCCGAGGTCAAAACGTACAACGTGCGTGTGACAAAGATTGTGGACGGCACGAACCGGAGCGGAACGTTCCGGATTGCCATCAGCTATGAGTCCGACGGCCTGCCGGTTACGCAGTACTTTGATCTGGAAAACGGCGGCGTGGCGATGATGTCCGCTATTCCCGCCGGTGTAACAGTCACTGTCAGCGAGCCGAGTCATGACGGCTATCACGTTCTGTTCCGCGAGGGCGACACGACGCTTTTGAACGACGATACATATTCGTTTGTTCTGATGCAGGACAGAGATCTTGAGCTTCACAATACGGCCGGTGTTGTCCTGCCGGAGACGGGCGGCGGAATGCTGTGGTATCTGCTGGGCGGCGCGGCGGCGATGCTGTCTGCTCTGGCGGCGATGCTTGCGCTGAAGCGCAGGTGGCGGCGGGCGGACAGCGGATAACGGACGCACGGTTGACGTCAAAGCTGCGCGCACGCACCGCGGACGCGCATGAAAATAGAAATCTATAGAAAGAGGAAAAAAACATGAAAAAAAGAGTGATTTCCATCCTGCTGGTAGTGATGGTGCTGACGGCAATGCTGACGGTCACGGCCTTTGCGGCCGGAACCGGTACGATTACGGTTGAAAACCCGACGGTTGGACAGACGTATTCGGTTTACAAAATCTTTGACGCGACCTACAGCGGGGATGACGTCGCGACCTATACGATAAAAGACAGTGCCGCGGGCTATGAGCTGGTAAGCGCTGTGGATTCGCCATTTAACCTGACCGGCCCGATCAACGGTACGGCGGACACCTATGCGGTTACGGTGAAGAATGGTCAGACCAGTGACAGCATCCTTGCGTGGATCAAGGCGCAGACGCCGCCGCAGGACGCGCTGATTGAAACCAAAACCGCGGTGGCCGGCGAGGAGCTGATCTTCACGGGACTGGACGACGGCTATTACTATGTCCAGAGCTCGCTTGGCGCGATTGTTTCCATCACGAATCTGGACAAACAGAAGGTTGTCCGCGATAAGAACCAGAAGCCTGGCTGGGGCGCGGAGGCCGGCAAGTTTGTAAAGACGAACCGCGATACGGATTACACAACGGAAAACGACGCCTACATCGGCGAGACGCTGCATTTCAAGATTGCGGTGGACAGTGCCATGAACTACGACGGCAACAACATTATTGCTGTCTATGACATTGAGGATCTTGCTGGTACGGCGGTTCACGCAAATCTGCATACCATGAAGATCAAAATCAATGGTCAGGAGATCAGCGGCGGCTGGATCGAAGGCGTCTGCGACGACCACGACGTATCGCACGCAGTGGACACAGGGGACAACACCACAGACGGGACGAACTACCGCTGGAAAATCACGAATGCCTCCAACGATGACGCCGTCTTTTTTATCCACATCAAGTGGTACGATGAACAGAATCAGAAGTTCTATAATGAAATCAAGACCGACGGAACGGCAAACGCCATCGAGATTACCTATGACGGCGTACTGAATACCGGCGCAAGCTATGCATCCACGACCGTAAGAAACACCAATACCGCGAAGCTTGCATGGACATATGCCGGAGGCGGTGGCAACGGCGACAACACCGAGCATACCACCAAAACACACACCTATGCGATGAGCATTGTCAAGGTTGATGCGACGACGCGCGGCATGCTTGCCGGTGCGAAGTTCCAGCTGAAGGACGAAGCTGGCAATGTAATCAGGCTGCTCAAGGCGAAGGAACAGCCAGCTGGTTACACATGCTATTATGTGGACAGCGAAACGGCACGTGTCAGCGAGGCGACGGCCTATGACGCAAATGCAGGGGATGCGGACAGCGCGATTTTTGAAACCGTTGTCACGGACGCAACCGGCACCATTGCAATTCACGGCCTTGCCGAAGGCACCTATACGCTGACGGAGGTTACGCCGCCGGAAGGCTATAACGGTATTGTGCCGATTACGGTGACGGTGAACGAGGCGAATTCGGTAGACAACCTTGGCGGTGTCGATCTTGTCCGACAGGAAATTGAAAACGCCAAGGGCAGCGTTCTCCCCGAGACGGGCAGCACGGGCACAATGCTGTTTATTCTGCTCGGCGGTCTGGCTGTGATTGGTGCGGGTATTGTTCTGGTTACGAACAAGCGCGTCTCCAAGGAGGGCTTCTGAGCCGTCTGATCTTAACTGCGCGGGCGCAAAAACGCGGGAAAGGCAATGCCTTTCCCGCGCGCCCGATAAACTGTAGGGAGAGGTCCATGAGAAAGCGAAAGATTTTGACTTTGATTCTGCTGTGCATCTTTTTCGCGGGCCTGTCCGTGCTGCTTTATCCGGCAATCAGCAGCTTCTGGAACGCAAAGACCCAGTCGCGCGCCGTGGTGGACTACGACGCGATTGTCAAAAGCCTGACGCCGGAGGATTATTCGGCGTATTTTGAGGCTGCGGAGGATTATAACCGTTCGCTGGCGGCGCTTTCATTCCCACTGACGGATTTTGCGCAGCTGGATGGCTATCGCGCGTGCCTCGATGCGGACGGCAGCGGCATGATGGGTTATCTGGATATCGACAAGATCCAGTTGAAGCTGCCGATCTACCACACGACCGACCCGTCGGTCCTGAACGCCGCGTGCGGCCATCTGGAGGGGAGCAGCCTGCCGGTCGGCGGCGAGAGCACGCACTGCGTTCTTTCGGCGCACCGCGGACTGCCGACGGCGACGCTGTTCACGCATCTCGACCGGATGGAAATCGGCGATACGTTCCGGATTACGGTCCTTGACCGGACGCTGGTCTATGAGGTCGATCAGATCAAGGTTGTAACGCCGGACGATTTTACGGATATCATGATCACGGACGGCATGGATTACTGCACGCTCCTGACGTGTACGCCGTATGGAATCAACACGCACCGGCTGCTGGTGCGCGGCGTCCGGATTGAAACCGAGCAGAAGCGCACGCTGCGCGTGGTATCGGAGGCGTTTATCATTGACCGGCTGATTGTTACGCCGATTGTCGCGCTGCCGATTCTGCTGGTGCTGATTGTGTATGTGTTCCTGAAGCCGGCAAAAAAGAAACGGCCAAAGCTTGACGAGAGGGGAGAATGGAAATGAAAAAATGTCTGATGCTTCTGCTCGCCCTTTGTATGCTGATGGCGATGTGCGCGCCTGCCTTTGCGGTGTCAACCGCTGACGCGCGGGAATGGATTGACGTGTCGCGCAGCGACTGTACGCTGACACTGCGCTATCCTGCCGGCGTGCCGGTGCGGGTTTTCCGTGTCGCCTCGGTCAGCGCGGATGCGCAGTATACACTGGCGGAGGAGTACCCTGCGGTGAAGCTCAACGGACTGCAAACACAGGAGGAATGGGCACAGGCGGCGCAGACGCTGTACGCCTATGCAGTTGCAAACGCGATTGCGCCGACGGCTGCTGCGGTAGGCGTTGATGGAACGGTGCGGTTTACCGGCTTGCAGACGGGCTTGTATCTGGTTGCGCCGGTCACATGGCATGATCAGACGACGCAGTATGACTACGCGGCGTTTCTGATCTCGGTTCCGAATCTGGCGGCGGACGGCAGATGGAGCTATGCCGTGGAGGCAAAGCCGAAGGGCGCGCAGTCTCCGTATGTGCCGGAGCCGGACGAAAAATCCTATACGGTGGTCAAGCTGTGGCGCGGTGAGGACGCGAAGCGTCCGGATTCCGTCACAATTGAGCTGTTCAAAGACGGAAAGAGCGCCGGAACGTATGTCCTCAACGCGAAGAACGACTGGTCCTGTTCCTGGACGGACGCATCCGGCGCGTCGTGGACAGTTGTGGAGCGGAATGTGCCGGACGGCTATACTGTCAGCATCAGCGGCCGGACGCGCATTACCGTTGTCAATACGCGCGAGGATGGCAGTCAGCCGCAGAAGCCCGACGGAAAGAACGATGGCGGTACGCCTGCTGCGCCGTCAAAGCCAAATGGAAACAGTCCGTATACCGGAGACACCGAGTCGATTCTGCCGTATGTGCTGACGCTTTGCGCATCCGGTGCGGGACTGATTCTTCTTGCGCTGAGCGGCCGGAAAAAACGCCATGCGGAAAGCTGAGCTTCGCCCGTGGGCGAGGGTATGCCTGCTGGCGGGCTGCGTGCTGATACTGGCAGCGGGCGTCCTTGGTAGCGTTCGGGCTGCCGGAGAATGTCGCGTGCGCCGTGCGCTGCCTGAGCTTACACAGCGCCTTGCGGCGCTGATTCCCGAGCGGACGCAGGCCGTGTCCGGCATGCAGACGGAAATGCGGCTGCCCGCAATCGAACTGGGCGGGGAGATGCTCTGCGGCCTGATGGAGGTGTCGGAGTCCGGCGTCATGCTGCCGGTATTCGCGTCCTTTGACCGGACGAATGGTGCGCGCCGACCTGCTGTATACGCCGGGAGTCCGGACGCGGGTACGCTGATTCTGGGCGGAAACGCGGACTGCTTTGCATTTGTACAGGTCCTTCAGGGCGGCGAGACGGTTCGCTTTACCGATCTGACGGGTCGGACGTTTTCCTATGTGGTGGACAAAATCCGTCATGCCAAGTCACTTGCGGAGGGACTTTCGGCAGAGACGGCGGAGCTGACGCTGTTCGTGCGGCTGCACGGAAGCTACCTGATGGTTTTCTGCGGCGAGGCTGGGTAGGCGTATGAAAAAAACGATCAAACTTCTGCTGGCGCTGGTGCTGGCGGCGGCGGCCGCGTTTTCCGGATGGAAAATCTGGCGCTATACCGCGGAGCGCAGACAGAGTGCACAGTATTTGCAGACGCTTGCCGGTATCGCGGCTGTGCCGCGGGTGCCGGAGGCCTCCGAGGAAGCGCCTGCCGGTACGCAGACGGATGTGGAGAATGCGCCATCTGTGCCGCGCATGCCGGAAAACGCAGACGCAGAGGACGTGATACCGGACGGGACGCTGTCCGATGTGCCGCTGACGATTGATTTCGCGGTGCTTCAGGATGCGAGCCCAGATATCATCGCGTGGATTTACAGCGAGGGTACGCCGATCAGCTATCCTGTTGTGCGCAGCGCCGATAATCAGGACTATCTGCGCCGGCTGCCGGACGGCAGCTACAGCTCCGGCGGGAGTATTTTCCTGGACTGCCGCTGCGCGGCGGATTTCTCAGAAGCGGTGTCCATCATATACGGACACAATATGAAAAACGACACCATGTTCGGGACGCTTCCGGCATATCGGGAGCAGGCGTATTACGATGCGCATCCCTGCCTCTGGCTGTTTACGCCGGAGCAGACATTCCGGCTGGATGTGCTGGCCGGTATGGAGACCGGCGCTGCGTCCGAGATATACAGTCTGGACGCGGCGGCGCTGGCGGAAATTACGGCGCATTCGGATTTTCAGTCACAGTACGAGCCGGAGACGGACGACAGGCTGCTTCTGCTGTCGACGTGCAGCTATACGTTTGAAAACGCGCGCTATGTCCTGCTGTGCAGGCTGACGCCGTGCAGAACGGATGCTTCATAGGCGTATAAAAATCCCTGTTCAGCGCTGCTGAACAGGGATTTTTGCAGTATTCCAGAATGAAAGTCAATGCCCCTCGGCGGCAATCATGTGCATCGCGTGCTCCAGCGCGCCGGTGACGGCGCTCAGGTTTTCACGCGCGGCCTTTTCCGAGCCTGGGAGATTGATGATAAGGCTGCTGCCCCGCGTCCCAGCGACGGCGCGAGAAAGCATCGCGCGCGGCGTATGGCGGAGCCCTTCGACCCACATGGCGACCGGAATGGCGCGGATTTCACGCTCCAGAACGGCAAGCGTCGCCTCCGGCGTGACATCGCGCGGTGAGAGACCCGTGCCGCCAGTGGTGATGATCAGGTCAATATGGCGCTCGTCCGCGCAGGCGGTCAGCTCGGCGGAAATCTGTTCCTTTTCATCCGGAACGATGGCTGTGTACACGACCTCGAAGCCCGCTTCGCCAAGCATGGCGGCCACGGCGGGGCTGCTGGTATCCGCGCGCTGACCGCGGCTGCCAAGGTCGCTGACGGTGATGACTGCTGCTGTATAGCTCATATGCTTCCTCATTTCCGGCGCTTGCGGCTTTGCAGAGCGCCTGTTATTCGCGATAACCCAGCGCCGCTGAGATCATGCCGGCAGTTGCCTTGACCTGCTCGATGGCAGAGGCGAATTCCTCGGAATGGACGCTGCGGAACATGCCGATCACGCCGACAGTGTATTTGATATGCCCGTCGATGGCGTGCACCGGTGCGGAGATCGAGCGCAGGCCGATTTTGTATTCGCCGTTTTCGATGGCGTAGCCGTCAAGACGGCAGCGGTCGACCTCCTGCATCAGTGCGTCGGCATCGGTGATGGTGTGCGGCGTGAACTGAACCATCTGCTGCCGCTGAAGCAGTTTGTGCGCGTCTGCGCGCGGCATGGCGGCCAGAAAGACCTTGCCCTGTGACGTGCAGTAGATGGGCAGACGCGAACCAACGTCGGAGACGATGCGGAGCTTGTCGCGCGCTTCGGCCTGATCGAGCGTGATCACATGGCTGCCCTCGCAGATGGAAAGCATGACGGAGGCGCTCACCTCCGCGGCCAGATGCTCCATATAGGGCCTTGCGACAAGCGAAATATCCAACGAGCGGCCAATCTGACATCCGTATTCAAACAGCCGCAGCCCGAGACCGTATCTGCCGTCCGGCGTCTGCGCGATAACGTCGTATTCACGCATGGTGGTCAGCAGACCGAACACAGTGCTTTTGGGGAAGCCGGACTGCTCGGTGATTTCCTTGAGCGTCATGGGCCGGCCGCAGCCGGAGAGCAGCTGCAAAAGTTCCATGGCCTTGGCTACGGATAGAATGGTGTTCCCGTCTGGCATGAAAATCGCCTCCATTTCTCTCTTATTCTAGCGGCGGCACGTTTTTTCGTCAAGAATATCCGACTTTTTCGGCTTATTTTCCGATAATGCCGGATGGAAACGTTGATACGCGGCCTGAAAATTGTTAAAATATACGTGATCTTTCTCGAAGAATAACGACAGACAGCCGTAGTCAGGAGGAAGCTTATGAAGCTGATCGAAACGAAAAACGCGGTCGGCCATGTGCTGTGCCACGATCTGACGCGCATTGTGCCGGGCGAATTCAAGGGCGCACAGTTCCGCAAGGGACATATCGTCACGGAAGAGGATATCCCGATGCTGCTTTCCATGGGCAAGGAGCATCTGTACGTCTGGGAAATGGAGCAGGGAATGCTCCATGAAAACGACGCGGCCGAGCGCCTGTGCGCGATCTGCAAAAACGATAATATGACGCGCGGCGAGGTAAAAGAGGGCAAAATCGAGCTTCGAGC
>CAKUJN010000046.1 GCA_934661735.1 uncultured Oscillospiraceae bacterium | reverse complement strand
TGTCGGGGTCATAGGTGGACGGGTCGACCTTTTCGCCGGTCAGATACGAGCCGGAGACGTAGCCGGTCACGCCGTTAAAGGAAATTCTGCGCCAGTCGTTGCTGCAAACGCCGGTGACGGTGACGGCGTCGCCGTACTGAAGCGTGCCAAGCACGTCGCCGTGCGTGCTCCAGGTGCTGCGGACGTTCAGCGACGAGGCCCTGACGTACAGCGTCTGGCTGGAATCGGTGACGGTGACGTTGGCCGTGTCGGCGTCGTCGACGACCTTTGCACTGAGAACCAGACCGTAGTAATACTCGCTCAGACCCTTATAGCAGCGCAGGAACATGGCCATGGCCTCCTGACGGGAGGTGTAGCTGTTCGGGAGCAGTGCCAGACCGGAGGAGGTGCTGCTGCCGCCGACGTATTTGCACTTGACGCAGATTTTGGCGGCATCCAGCGCCCAGTCGGAGACGGCGTTTGCATCGATGAAGCCGGAGAGGCTGGACGAATCGGTTGTGGGATGGAACGCGGCGGCGTTGCAGAAGTTGCGGATGATCTGGAAGAACTCCTCACGCGTCAGATACTGATTCGGACGGTAGGTGCCGTCGGGATAGCCGCCGACGATGCCAAGTTCGTACGCCTGAAGGATGGTGGGGTCGGAGGTGTCGGAAAAATAGCTGCCGCTGCTGATTTCAACCGTGTTTTTCGTAATCAGCTGATACGCGTGAACCGCCAGCGCGCACATTTCACCGCGCGTGATGTTCTTTTGCAGATCATATCCGGAAAACGAGTCGGGAATCAGATTCAGCTGGTTCATTTCCGTGTAGCTGGGCTTGAACCAGTCGCTGTAGTTGGTACAGCTGACGGCCAGAACACTCCCAGCAGAGCCGAGCAGCAGCGCCGCGCACAGCAGCAGCGCGGCGAGCGGCCGCATGGTTTTCTTCATATCAGTTCCTCCTTCAGTTCCAATCCGACCGGACAGTGGTCGGAGCCGGTGATTTCCGAATAGATGGGCGCGGCGTCGATTGCATCGCGCAGACGGTCGGAGACCAGAAAATAGTCGATGCGCCAGCCGGCGTTGTTCTCCCGCGCGTGGAAGCGGTAGCTCCACCACGAGTACGCGCCAGTCAGCGCGGGATTGCGGTAGCGGAACGTGTCGGTAAAGCCGGCGGCCAGAAGCTGTGTGAATTTTTCGCGCTCGGCGTCGGAAAAGCCGGCGTTTCCGCGGTTCGGCCCTGGATTTTTCAGGTCGATCTCCTGATGTGCGACATTCAGGTCGCCGCAGAGCACGACGGGCTTTTCACGGTCGAGCGAGCGGAGATACTCGCGGAACGCGTCGTCCCACGCCATGCGGTGATCCAGACGGCGCAGGCCCTCCTGCGCGTTCGGCGTGTAGCAGGTGACAAGCCAGAAGCGCTCGTATTCCAGCGTGATCAGCCGGCCCTCATGGTCAAGCGCCTCGATGCCGAGGCCGTAGCGCACGTGAAGCGGCTCGCGCCGCGTGAATATGGCCGTGCCGGAATAGCCGCTTTTCTCTGCCGAGCACCAGTACTGGCGGTAATCCGGCAGGTCCAGCGACAGCTGCTCGGGACGCATCTTCGTCTCCTGCACGCAGAACGCGTCGGCGTGAACGGCGTCGAAGAATTCAGAAAAGCCCTTTTTCATGCAGGCCCGCAGGCCGTTGACGTTCCACGAAATCAGACGCATGGCAGATGCCTCCACAGCGGGCGCGGACACAAAGCGCCCATATTTGTCAGGATTAGACCCAGTATACCACACACCGCGTCAGGCGGCAAGAGTTATTTTGTAAATATTTCGTAACTATTTGTATTATTCTTGCCGGATGTTGTAAATGCGGGCGGTTTGTGTTATAACAGGTGCATGAAAATCAAAGCTATGATCGCAATCATTTCCTGCAAGCTCTGCCGCGGCCTGCTCCGGCTGCTGGGCAGAGGCGGAACCGATTTCCCAGGGCGTGTGGCCCTGAAAATCTGCCCAGGCCTGCCTGGCATGCTGGCAAAGAACGTGACGACCGTGATCGTCACGGGCACCAACGGAAAAACCACGACCTCGCGCATGATTGAGCAGTCGTGGATGGACGCTGGAATTTCTTACTTTGCCAACCGGTCCGGCGCAAACCTGCTCAGCGGCGTGACCGCCGAGTTTGCCGTCCATTCGACCAACAGCGGACGCTGCCGCTATACGCATGCGCTGATTGAGGCGGACGAGGCGGCGTTCAAGTTCATTGCGAAACACGTCCATCCGTCCGTCGTCGTGGTCACGAATGTGTTCCGCGACCAGCTGGACCGCTATGGCGAGGTGACGCACACGCTGGACAACATCCGGCTGGGCATTGAAAACAGCCCCGAGGCGGTGCTGGCCATCAACGCGGACGATTCGCTGTGCACGTCGCTGGCCGGACAGGTGAAAAACCGCGTGCTGTTCTTCGGCGTCAACACGCCGATCTATCGCGAGCGCGTGAGCGAGCTGTCCGATGCGCCGTACTGCATCCGCTGCAAGCATGAATATGTATACGACTACGTGACCTACGGCCATCTGGGCAGATATCACTGTCCGAACTGTGGCTATGCCCGCCCTGAACCGGAGGTCGCCGTCTCGCGCATTGAAGCGACGGATCAGGAGCATTCCGAGGTTGTGTTCCGCATTGGCGAGACGGAGTATCCGGCGAAAATCAATCTGCCGGGCGGATATAATATCTATAACGCATGCGCGGCCATGGCCGCGGGCGAGTTGATGGGACTGGACCCCGCCGTCACGGCAAAGTCGCTTTCGTCGTTTGCGTGCGGCTTCGGGCGGATGGAGAAATTTCAGATTCACGGCGTGGATGTGCGCATGATTCTGATCAAGAATCCGGCGGGCTGCAATCAGGTGCTGAATTTCCTGACGCAGATCAGGGAGCCGTTCGTGTTTGTCGCGTGCCTGAACGACCGGATGCAGGACGGGCGCGACGTCAGCTGGATCTGGGATGTGGATTTTGAGCGTCTGACCGATATGCGCGAGCAGATTGTTTCGCTGGACGTATCCGGCCGCCGCGCCGAGGATATGGCGCTGCGCTTCAAATATGCGGGTTTCCCTGTGGAGCATCTGCGCGTGAACAAGGATTACAGGTCTCTGATTGAAAACGCTGTGGCGCTGGGAAAGCCGGTGTATATCATGCCGACGTACACGGCAATGCTGGATTTGCGCAGCACAATCAGCAAGGTCTACGGCTATAAGAATTTCTGGGAATAGGGAGGATAGGACATGGAGCTGAAAATCTGTCATCTCTATCCGGACGCGCTGAACCTCTACGGCGACCGCGGAAACGTGCTGTGCATGGAGCGGCGCCTGCAATGGCGCGGCATTGACGTGACGACGACCGGCGTGCCTGTCGGAGAAAGACTGAACGCTGCGGACTATGATCTGTTTTTCATCGGCGGCGGGCAGGATTTTGAGCAGGCGGTGCTGCTGAAGGATCTGGCGGGGGAGAAGACTGCGCAGATCCGTTCGGCAATCGAGGACGGAAAGACATTCCTGGCCATCTGCGGCGGCTATCAGATGCTGGGGCAGTATTATAAGACGTGGGACGGTGTGCAGTGCGACTTTACCGGCGCGCTGGACCTGTACACCGTGGGCAGCGAACAGCGCATGATCGGCAATTATATGTTCACCTGCGACGCGCTTTCCGGCGCGAGCGTGGTCGGATTTGAAAATCACTCCGGCAAGACGTATCTCGGCGCGTCCGTGCAGCCGCTGGGAACGGTTCTGGAGGGTTACGGCAACAACGGCGAGGACAAAACGGCGGGTGCGCACTATAAAAATGTGTTTGCCAGCTATTCGCACGGCTGCCTGCTGCCGAAAAATCCGGCGCTGTGCGATCTGATTCTGAAAACGGCGCTGGAGTACAAATACGGCGGCATTGAGCTGGCACCGCTGGACGATCGACTGGAAAACGCGGCGCACGGCTATATGGAAAACCGTCTGAAAAATGTGAAATAAACGCAGTCCCCGCCATCCGGCGGGGACTGCGTTTGAGCTTGTCAAGAAAGTATTTTTGACAAGCTCTCAAACGCGAACCGCGTTGCTGGGTTCGCGTTTGGACAGGCTTCACGATGCTGCGCGCATAATTTGTACGCCGTAGACGCACAAATTCCACACTTGCATCGCGCAAAGTGTTTTGCCCGACGTACACGCCGCCGGACAAAACAGATCAACATCTCATTTCATTTGCGCCTGCGGGCGCGAACACTACGAGGCTTTTCGACAGACTGCATTATACGTGGAGCTTCGAAAAGATCAGAGCGTGTGCGTACACACCTCGCGGACCTTTGCCTGAAGGCTCTTGAGGTCGCGGAAGGTGTCGGGGCGCTTGCTTTCGTCGCGCAGAAGCGCCGAGGGGTGATACAGCGCCGTGAACCAGATGCCGCCCTTCTGCTCCCACTGGCCGTGGTCGCGGGAGATGCGGAAATCGTCACGGATGAGTTTCATGGCAGCAATCCGGCCGAGGCAGACGATGATCTTCGGGCGAATGAGGCGCGTCTGCGCGCGCAGCCAGCCGATGCATGCGTCCTGCTCGGTTTGCAGCGGATCGCGGTTGTGCGGCGGGCGGCACTTGACGATATTGCCGATATAGCAGTTCCGGCGGCCCAGATCGATGATCGACAGCATTTCGTCCAGAAGCTTTCCGGCGGGGCCGACAAACGGCTCGCCTTTGAGGTCCTCCTGCTCGCCAGGGCCCTCGCCGATGAAGAACACCTCGGCGTCGTGCGGGCCGACGCCAAAGACCACGTTGTGCCGCGTCTGGCACAGCGGGCAGGCGGTACAGGACTTGCAGGCGGCTTCAAGCTCGGTCCAGTTCATGGCGCGGCTCCTTTCTCAGTCTGATTCCTCCGGATAATCACCGTCGTCAAATTCGTCGCGGAAGCGGCGGCGCTTTTCCAGCGCGCGGCGGCGCGCGGCCATGCGGCGGCGCATCTCGGTGCGGCGGCGGATTGCCGCGTAGATCAGGAAAACGATCACGGCAGCGATGAGCAGGGCGATGACGATTACGACCCACTTCCACCAGCTGCGCTGGATATAGGAGCTGGTCTGCGACGCGGCGGCGGAAATCTCGGAGCGTGCCACGTCGTTGATGGCCGTGAGATTGGTTGTGCCGAGAAGCTCGCCGTCATAATAGACGCTGACGGTGCCGAACACGTCGCCGGTGGAGACGGGGGCTTCCGTTGCGGGCGCGGACAGCTGCGGCTCAACGGTCAGGAGTGCCGGATCGTAGGTTTTCGGCAGCAGAAGCTTGATATCCGTCTGCGGCGCGAGGGAGACGACCTCAGAGGCGGCGGAATTGTTCACGCGAATCTGCGCAACGGGGTACAGCGGCGAAATCGCCGTGACATAGGCGTAGTTTTCAAAGCCGTAGCGGAACAGGCGGATACATTCGGGAAAGCTCTCCATGCGGATTTCGCCGTTTGGCAGGAGCGTTGTCTCCGCGCCGCAGACAACGGCAAGGAAATACATGCCGCCGCTTTTCGCGGTGGAGATGACGCAGCGACCGGCGGGCGTGGTGTAGCCGGTTTTGATGCCGATGGCTTTGGAATAATAAAAAGGATTGCTGGTGGTGTTGTTGATCAGCTGATTTGTCGTTTCCAGCTGGCGCTCGTCCGACAGGTTGGTCGCGGGGA
The DNA here is from genome assembly GCA_934661735.1 of uncultured Oscillospiraceae bacterium. Taxonomy (GTDB): domain Bacteria; phylum Bacillota; class Clostridia; order Oscillospirales; family Oscillospiraceae; genus CAG-170. Next base: position 10,864 of record CAKUJN010000046.1, on the reverse strand, counting down.
GCGTATAGGTTGCGGTGTTGGAGATGATTTTGAAGGTTTCGCTCTTCAGCGCGGCCTGCGTGATGGCGGCAAGGTCACGGACGGTGGTATAGTGGTCATCGTTATGCAGGCCGTGCGGATTGGCAAAGTGTGTGTTGGTGCAGCCGAGCTCATACGCACGCTCGTTCATCATGCGGACAAAATCCGTGGCGGAGCCGGCGATGTGCTCGGCGATGACGTTGGCGGCTTCATTGCCGGAGGCCAGCATCAGACAGTAGAGCGCATTTTCCAGCGTGAGCTGCTCGCCGACCTGAAGGCCGGAGGAGGAACTGCTCCCGTCGAGGCCGACAAAGGCGCTCTCCGTGACGGTGACGATATCGGACAGGTTGCCGTTTTCCAGCGCGATCAGACAGGTCATGATCTTGGTCAGGCTGGCCGGATAGACCTTTTCGTCCATGTTCAGCTCATAGATGGTGCGGCCGTTGTTCAGGTCGATCAGCGCGGCGGCTTTGGCGTTGACGGCGAAGCCCTCGTAGGGAATGGATTCTTCGTTGACGGGGGAGGTGTAGACGCCGTCCTCCATCGCTGCGGCCGGTACGGCGCACAGCGGCAGAAGCAGGCAGAAAATCAGAAAAAGCGTGAGAATGCGGTATTTTTTCATGTGCGGCTCCAATTTCATAAGAACGGCATTGCCCAAATCCGGAGAAATGTGGTACAATGTCGTAGAATCTGAATTTTATTTTTACCGATATTATAGCAGAATCCTGATATATGTCAATTGCAGGAGGTGGCTGGCATGAACGCGGGCATCAGACGGTGGGCCGTTCCGGCGGCAGCGCTGCTGGCGCTGGTCTTTTCCGCGGGTTTTCTGGCGGGGCGCAGCTCGGTTCCATATGCGGTAGCCGCAGCCGCCGATCGCCCGCCCGAGCGGGCGGCGGTTACGCAGCAGGCCGGCGCGGAGCAGCCGGAGCCGGATACGGAGCCGGCCGAGACGCAGGAGCCGGCCGCGCAGGATGCGGCGGGAAAGGTTAACATCAATACGGCGGACGTGGAGACGCTGCAAACGCTTCCTGGGATCGGCGGGGTGCTTGCCGAACGGATCATTGAATACCGGACGGTCAGCGGCGGCTTTGCGGACATTGAACAGCTGATGGAAGTCAGCGGCATCGGCGAACAGAAATTTGCCGAGCTGCGCGATTACATTACGGTGGAGGATACGAAATGAAAATTCTGGTCGTGGACGACGAGGCCCTGCTGGTCAAGGGAATCCGGTTCAATCTGGAAAACGACGGCTATACGGTTGTGACCGGCAGCGACGGCATGGAGGCGGTGGAGATTGCCTCGGGCGGCGACATCGATCTGATTGTGCTGGATCTGATGATGCCGCGGCTGGACGGACTGGGCGCGTGCCGGAAGATCCGCGAGTTTTCCGATGTGCCGATCATCATGCTCACGGCAAAGGCCGACGATATGGACAAGCTGATGGGCTTTGAGCACGGCGCGGACGACTATCTCACAAAGCCGTTCAACATTCTGGAGCTGAAGGCGCGAATCCGCGCGCTGCTGCGGCGCAGCGGCTCGGGCAAAGAGAAAAAGCAGGCGGACAACACGCTGGTCTGCGGGCACATCACCATCGACCGCGACGCGCGCAGCGCGTTTAACGACGGGCAGGCCGTCGAGCTGACGGCAAAGGAGTTCGATCTGATCGAGCTTCTCATGCGCAATCCAAACCGCGTGTATTCGCGCGACGCGCTGCTCAACGCCATCTGGGGCTATGACAGCAGCAGCGATATCCGCACGGTGGACGTGCATGTGCGCCGCCTGCGCGAAAAGCTGGAGCGCAATCCGGCCGAGCCGCAGTACATTCTGACCAAGTGGGGAGTGGGCTACTATTTCAAGTACTAGAAAGCACCTGTCGCTGATACGGGGCAACTCGCAGCTGCGCAACGCGCTGGCATACCTGCTGGTCACGACGCTGGTTCTGGTGTTTCTGAATCTATACTCCGCGGCGAACACCCGGCAGATGATGTATCAGGCCAAGGACGCCTCGGCACAGGATACGCTTCAGCTGGTTGTGTCGTCGTTCAGCGGCGTGGAAAACCTGACAGGCGAAACGGCGGGACAGGTGATTGAGGTGCTGGGCGGCCTGAATGTCGAGCGGCTGATGATCACCGACGGCGAGGGCCGCGTGCTGTACGACTCGTTTGAAAACGGGAGCGCGAAGGGGAAATTTGCGCTGTTTGACGAGGTTGTGCAGGCGCTGGCGGGCAACTATGTATTTTACACGGACTATCACGACGGCACAATGGAGAGCTTTGCCGCCATGCCGGTCATGCTGCACGAGGAGCCGGTCGGCTGCGTCTACATCATGGACTATGACGCGGAACAGGGACAGATCATTCAGAATCTGGAGCGCAATACGCTGCGCGCGTCGCTTCTGCTGGAGTGCGCGATGATTGTGTTTTCCATCGTCTTTACCATCACCGGCTCAAGCCGGATGCGGAAGATTCTGACCTCGATGCGCATGGCGCGAGAGGGCGAATACAGCCACAAGATCAAGATGCGCGGCAGCGACGAGTTTGCAATGCTGGCGCGGGAGTTCAACAAGCTGACCGAGCGGCTTCAGGAATCGGAGGACGCGCAGCGGCAGTTTGTGTCCGATGCGTCGCATGAGCTGAAAACCCCGCTGGCGTCGATCAAGCTTCTGTCGGATTCGATTCTGCAAAACGAAATGGATGCGGATACCATGCGCGAATTTGTCGCCGACATCGGCAGCGAGGCAGAGCGCCTGAACCGCATGTCGCAGAAGCTCCTGACGCTCAGCCGCTCGGAGAGTGCCGCCGGACGCGACCATGAGGTTGTGGACGCGGGAAGCGTTGTTTCGCGCGTGTTCCGGATGCTGGTCCCGCTGGCGGACGAGCGCGGCGTAAGACTGTCCGGCAGCTGGGAAAAGGGCTGCACGGTGCTGTCGCTGGAGGACGATCTGTATCAGATCCTGTTCAATCTGGTGGAAAACGGCGTCAAGTACAACCGCGAGGGCGGAAGCGTGCATGTTACGCTGGAGCGGTCGCAGGAGGACGTCACCATTGAGATTACGGACACCGGTGTGGGTATCCCTGCGGACGCGGTCGACCATATCTTTGAGCGCTTTTACCGCGTGGACAAGGCGCGCTCGCGGCAGGCGGGCGGCGCGGGACTGGGGCTTTCAATTGTGCATGAGCTGGTCGAGCGCAACTACGGCACCATCCGTGTGCGCTCGACGCAGGGCGAGGGAAGCTGCTTTACGGTCATTTTCCCCTATTTCGAGGTAGATAAGGAGGATGACGACGGTGAGGCGTAAAATTACGGCGCTGACGGCGCTGCTTCTGGCGTTTCTGCTGCTGTGCGGGTGCGCGGCCGCGGAGCAGCCGCAGTATGCGAATCCCATCCGGTTTTACTATCTCTCGCGCGAGGGCGGACACAATGATCAGACTGGCGCGCTGGGGTATCAGACGGTGGATCTGGTGCGCTTTGACCGGACGGTTGCGGACATTCTGGAGCAGTATTTCAGCGGTCCGACCAGCTGGGACTATGTATCGCCCTTCCCCGACGGAACACGGTGCGCGGACGTCCGGCTGGATGGAGGCGTGCTGCGGGTACGGCTGTCGGAGGCGTATGCGCAGCTTTCCGGCGTGCGCCTGACGCTGGCGAACGCATGTCTGACGCTGACGCTGGAGCAGCTGGGCTTTGTGCGCAGCGTCCGGATTGAGACAAGCGGCAGTATGCTTTCGGAACAGCGGGAGAGCAGCTTTACACGCTCAAGCTTTGTGCTGACGGACAAATCGTCCGAGTATCCAAGCCGCAGGGCGGATATCTACTTTGTCGAAAAGGACAGCGGGCTGCTGCGCGCCGAGCGGCGGCAGATCCCCGCGGACGGCGGGCAGAGTCTGCCGGAGCTTGCGCTGGACGAGCTGCTGCGCGGGCCGGCGTCCACCGCGCTGGAAACGAAAATCCCAGAGGGAACGCAGTGTGTTGATCTGCGTGTGGACGGCGGCGTGTGTACGGTGGTGCTTTCCGACAGCTTTATGCTGTGCGACACGGATGTGCAGAGCGCGCAGCTGGCGGTGCGGTGCATCACGGCGACGCTTTGCGCGCAGGACGGCGTGGACCGTGTGGCAATTTCCCTCCTCAGCGGCAAGGATCTGCAGTATTGCACCCTTCAGCAGACATTTGCGCCGGAGGACAGCTGGTTTACGGTGAAATAAAGAGACCGCCCCCGACGGGTTTGCCGTCGGGGGCGGTGGATTTTGATACGCTACAGGGAATAATCCTTGTCGTCCAGCTGGTCGAAGCGCTTGACGTTCGGGCGGCTGGGGACGCGCTTGAGCGGGTCGTAGCGGAACTTGCGGCAGTGATGTCCGGCCGGAACAACGCCGTATTTCTGACAGATCATGGACTCGCCGTCCACCTTGCCGGCAAACTGGCAGTAGCTGCACGCGCGGTCGATTTTTTTGCGGAAGAGCAACGGACGCACCGCCTTTCATCAGTGTATGGCCATTATACACCGTCCGCGCGGGAATTTCCAGTCATCAGATTCCGGAAAATGACGAAAATACTGACAGCCGAGGGGATGAACGCGGAGAGCAGCGGCCGGAACGCTACGGTTTCTGCTGCCATGGCGGGCAGTGCGGCCGCTTCGAGTGGAAAAACGAACGCGGCGCACATGGCCAGCAGCGCGCTGAGCGCGCCGTGCAGAAGCCGCGCCGGAAGATAGCCTGCCGCGCGCAGGCCGTGCGGTGTCAGAAGCGAAACGGTCTGCGCCCAGACGGAAATCCCGCCGAAGCCGAGCAGAAACGCCGCCATTGGGAATTTCACGGCGAACGGCAGCGCCGCTTCGCGCAGAAGCGCCGCGCCGTTGCCGAGCTCGAGCATCCCGCACAGCAGCACGCGCAGGCTCTCCGGCAGCCGCGCTGGGAGCAGCGCAAGCAGAAAGCGCGAGAGCACACCGAATACGACGACGAACATGCAGACCTGAAGCGCGGTCTGCCCCGCGGTGCGGACGGAGTCGGTGAACGCGGCGGCCGGCGATATGCGCCGCGTCTGCGCGTCCTGTGCGGCGGGGATATCCGGCGGAAGCGCCGCCGGACGGAGCAGAACGCCGCAGACGACGGCGGAGAGAATATGGATCAGATACAGTGCGGCGCCGCACGCAGCGCTGTGGAATACGCCGGCGCCGACCACGCCGAAGAGAAAGCCGGGGCCGGCGTTATTGCAGAAGCGGACAAGGCGCTCAGCCTCCCCGCGGGAGACGGCACCGCGCGCGTACAGCTGTGCGGCAGCCTGCGCGCCGGCGGGGTAGCCGCCCAGAAGGCCGAGTACAAGCGCCGCCGCGCCGTCGGGCGCGGCGTGAAACGCGCGCGGCATCGCGCGCCGCAGCGCGCGAGCGGGAAAGCGGTGGAGCTCAAGCGCGATGAGCAGATTGGAGCAGACGAAAAACGGAAACAGCGACGGCAGCAGCATGCTGCCGCACACATGCAGCGCGTCGACGACGGCCGCGGACGCGAGCTGCGGGAACAGCAGCAGCGCAAGCATGGCGCATGCCAGCGCCAGCGCGCGCAGCATGTCGGAAAGGTCGGATTTCAGTTTCATACCGGTCACCTCGCACAGTTCTATGCGCAATTCTATGCGCGGCGGAAAGATTTCATCCGCGCGGCATAGGATATGACAGGACAGGCGGCACGGCCGAACAGGCTGCGGCCGGAAATGCGAGGTGGACGACTTGGGAAAGGGACGAAAAATTCTGACGGGGATTGCGCAGCGGCTGGAGCTTCCGGTCGACGCGGCGGCAGGCGTGCCGCATCTGGAGCTGAACGGCTTTTGCGAGTGCGCGCTGGACTGTCATACCGGAATTCTGGAATATGAAAAGGAACGGATCGTGGTCGCGCTGAACATCGGAACGGTGACGATTGAGGGCGAGGGGCTGGAACTGCGGCAGATGCACCGCGAGCGGCTGTGCGTGCGCGGCGCGATCCGCGAAATCCGGCTGGACGGAGGCGGACGCTGATGTGGAAAATCGTCTGGTTCCTGCTGGGGTGGCACCGCGTCCGCATGACGGGCGCAAGCCCGCAGTGGAGCCTCAACGCGCTCTCCACGCGGCGCGTCGCGTTTCGCGAACCGGTCCGGTGCGACGATTTTACGGTGGAGCTGACCATCCTCGGACGCGATCTGGCGCAGGCGCGCGCGGCGGCGCAGCGCTCGATGTGCGAGATGGAGGTCATAAAAAGCGGCGGCTTCCGGCAGACGTTTTCCGGACTGCTGCGGCGGTGGTATCTGCCGGTGCTGTTGGCGCTGGCGGTGGCTGCGGCGCTGATCGTACCGAAATTTGTGCTGTTTTATGAGGTGGTCGGGAACGAGAGCGTGCCGGATGCGCTGATTCTGCGGGAGCTGGAGGAGCTTGGAATCGGTTTCGGCGTCTACGGCCCGTCCATCAAGCCCCAGTGGGTGAAAAACCACATGCTGTGCCGGATTCCGAAGCTGCAATGGCTTACGATTACACAGAACGGCTGCTGCGCACGGGTGGTCGTGCGCGAACGGCCGGAGCCGGAGCCGGTCAACGACCGGCGCACGCCGCGCAATGTCGTCGCCTCGCGCGCGGGCGTTTTGACAAGCGTGACGGTGCTGGAGGGAAACGCGCTGTGCAAGGCAGGCGATGTGGTGCAGGAGGGACAGCTGCTGGTTTCGGCCTACACCGACTGGGAATACAAGGTGCAGGTATCCGGCGCGCTGGCCGAGATTTACGCGCGCACATGGCGGCGCGGGTGCACGGTTCTGCCGGCCGAGACGCTGAAAAAGGAGACGAACGGTAAAAGCTCGACGGCAGTCAGTCTGGTGATCGGAAGAAAACGGGTGAATATTTTCGGAAACAGTGGAATTCCTGCGGGCAATTGTGATAAAATGACTACATATCGGACGCTGACGCTCCCAGGCGGATATTCGTTCCCCGTAACGCTTGAAATCACGCGGATTTCCGGTTATGATACGCACAGCGGGCCTGTGGATGAGGCGTGGGCACGGCAGATTATGGAGCGCTGCACGCTGGACACGGCAGAGGCGGACATGATCGCCGGTGAAATTTGCGCGCAGAAGTTCCATATGGAGCGGGAGGGCGGACAGCTTCGGCTGTATTCCGTTCTGGAGTGTGAGGAGATGATCGCGCGCATGGTCGGCGCGCGGATTCTGCGGGCCGGTTCGGAGTAAACGCAGCGCAAAAGGATGATGCAGATGCAAATGGTGGAAAAAACAGTCAATGTTGAGCGTGTGGAGCAGCTGGTCGACGTGTTCGGCTCGTTTGATGAGAACGTCAAGCGGATTGAGTCGGAGTTCGGCGTGAAAATTGTCAGCCGCGGAGACGAGCTGAAAATTCAGGGTGAAATCGAGGCGGCGGATATGGGCGCGCGCGCCGTGGAGGCGCTGCTGTCGCTGGCGGCAAAGGGCGAGGAGATCGACGAGCAGAAGGTGCGCTATGTGCTGAGTCTGGTGCGCAGCGGAAGCGAGGACAAGGTCAGCCAGATCGCGCGCGACGTGGTCTGCGTCAGCGCAAAGGGAAAGCCCGTCAAGGCAAAGACCATCGGCCAGCGGAATTATCTGAAGGCCATCGAGAAGAACACCGTGACCATCGGAATCGGCCCTGCGGGTACCGGCAAGACGTATCTGGCCGTTGCCGAGGCGGTGGCGGCGTTCCGCGCAAAGACGGTCAACCGCATCATTCTGACGCGGCCCGCTGTGGAGGCAGGCGAGCGGCTGGGCTTTCTGCCGGGCGATTTGCAGAATAAGGTTGACCCGTATCTGCGGCCGCTTTACGATGCGCTGTTTGACATGCTGGGGCCGGAGACGTACGGGAAATATCTGGAGCGTGGGAACATAGAGGTCGCGCCGCTGGCGTATATGCGCGGGCGGACGCTGGACGACAGCTTCATCATTCTGGATGAGGCGCAGAATACCACGCGCGAGCAGATGAAAATGTTTCTGACGCGTCTCGGCTTCGGGTCAAAGATTGTCATCACGGGCGACGTGACGCAGATCGACCTGCCGGCGGACAAGGTCAGCGGACTGAAGGACGCAGTGCGCGTGCTGGAGGATGTGGACGATATTGCCATCTGCCGGCTGACAGGCGCGGATGTGGTGCGCCATGCGCTGGTCCAGCAGATTGTCGCGGCATATGACCGGTTTGAGCAGGGCAGAGCGCCGCAGGGTGCGAAAAAATATGAGAACAGCAAGAGGAAATAAAAATGGAACATAGGATATCCATTACCTTTGAAAAGCACGCGCTGGGGAATCTGACGATCCGGCGCCACATCCGCAGCTGCATCGAGGCGGCGCTGAAGGCGGAGGGCGTGAATGTGCCGTGTGAAATCAACGTCTACGTCTGCTCGGATGAGACCATCCGTGCCATCAACAAGGCCAGCCGCCAGATCGACAAGGCGACGGATGTGCTGTCATTCCCGATGTTTACACTGACGGCGGGCAGGCTGCCGGAGAGCTGGGACGAATACATCGATGTGGGGACAGGACTTGTGCCGCTGGGTGATATGGCCATTTCGCTTGAGCGCGCGCAGGCGCAGGCACAGGAGTTCGGCCACAGCGCGAAGCGCGAGGTCGGCTATCTGACGATTCACTCGATTCTGCATCTGCTGGGCTATGACCATGTGGACGAGGGCGAGATGAAGCGGCAGATGCGCGCGCGGGAGGAGGCCATTCTGGCCGAGATCGAGCTGCCGCGATGAACGGCGTGCAGGTTGGACAGATTATGTTCCGGCGAGCGCGGCCGGACGACGCGGAAATGCTGGCGCGTGCGCGGCACGACGCGTGGGATGCGGCATACCGTGGAATTTATCCGGATGCGTGGATTGACGGATATGACTATGCGGCGCAGACGGTGCGCTGGCGCGCGCAGACGCAGGACGCATCACAGGAAATCTGGTTGGTAATGGATGGCAGGACGTGCGCAGGCTATTTCAGCTTCGGCGCGCCGAGCTATGGGGCGTACAAGGATTTTTCGTTCTGTCTGAACGCGCTGTATTTGCTGCCGCCGTATCAGCGTATGGGCCTCGGGAGACGTATTTTTGAACAGGTGCGCTGTGCGGCGCGTGCACACGGGGCGGACAGATTTTTCTGCGGCTGCAATATTCACAACGTGCCGGCGCGGCGCTTTTATGAGAAAATGGGCGGCACGGCAGGAAAAATTGACGGCGGACACGAAAACCGCGCCGAGGATCAGATGTATTTTGAATTTTACTTAGGAGAAGCGAAATGAAGCAGAAAACCGCGATGATTACGATTGCCGGACGGCCGAACGTCGGCAAGTCGACGCTGACAAACGCCATTGTGGGGGAAAAGATTACGATTGTCTCACACAAGCCGCAGACAACCCGAAACCGCATCTGCGCGATTCTCAACCGGAAGGACTGTCAGCTGGTGTTTGTGGACACGCCCGGCTTCCATCGGCCGCGGACAAAGCTGGGAGACTATATGGTGAACGTCGTGCGGCAGTCGGTGGCGGACGTGGACGCGGTGATTCTGATGGTAGAGCCGATTGCGAACGTCGGGCAGCAGGAGCAGGAGCTGATTGAGCAGATCAGGGCCGGCGGCGCGCCGTGTATTCTGGTGATCAACAAGATTGACACGGTGGAAAAGGAAGCGCTTCTGCCGGTGATCGCGGCGTATCAGGAGAAGCTGGATTTCGCGGCCGTCATTCCGGTCAGCGCAAAGTGGCATGACGGTGTGGCGGAGCTTCTGACCGAGTGCGAAAAATTTGCCGTGGAGGGGCCGCAGTTCTTCCCAGACGACATGGTCACAGACCAGCCGGAAAAGCAGGTCATGGCCGAGATCATCCGTGAAAAGCTGCTGTGGAATCTGGAGCGGGAAATCCCGCACGGCACGGCGGTGGAGATTACGAAATTCTCCGAGCGCGACGACGGCATCATCGATATCGACGCGACAATCTACTGTGAAAAGGCCAGCCACAAGGGCATAATCATCGGGAAAAACGGCGCGATGCTGAAAAAAATCAGCACGCAGGCGCGTGCCGACTGTGAACGCTTTATGGGGACAAAGGTATTTTTGCAGACGTGGGTGCGCGTCAAGGAAAACTGGCGCGACAGTCAGTATCTCATCAGCAATTTCGGATATCAGAATGATTGAAAAAGCGCCGCAGGCTACGCCTGCGGCGCTTTTGGGTTTCCGACTGACACCGAAGGTGCCGAATTTGCGGTGATACCGCAGCTGTTGCTTCGCAGACCCACTTTTTCTGTTGCGCCAGAATCCCCGCTCTCTGTAGGGGCCGATGCCCACATCGGCCCTTTAGTCCGGATTCACCGGAAATGCCTTTTTTGCAGTGACACTGCAACCGTCGCTCCGCGGGCATACTTTTTCTGGCTTGTCAGAAAAAGTATGCAAAAAGAGACGCCGGAAGCGAATCGGATTGTACCGCAGTGCCACAGAATGAGCCCGTAGAAGAACGCTGCGGCCAGCATACGATAAACTTTCTACAGATCTGAACTACAGCGGCGCCTGCGTGGAACAACGCTCCCATCGGAAACAGTTGCCACGCAAGGGGATGGTAAAACACGCTGCCGTGGAAACAACAACGTATCTACGCATTCGCCGATGGTGCCACAATATTTACGTTCTATTGTAAACGTTTGTAGGGGCCGATGTGGGCATCGGCCCCTACAAGGTGCTGTGCATGAACGAGATTGGCCGAGTATTTCGGAAATGAGCAGAAACGAAATCTGCTGCTGTCTATCCGCAACTGCGTGTAGTACATTTGTCGGAACTGAAAGCTATTGGAATGGTTGCAATTCTGCGCCCGTCAGGGCGTTAAATAAAAACCGCGCGCGTCAGCGCG
>CAKUJN010000045.1 GCA_934661735.1 uncultured Oscillospiraceae bacterium | reverse complement strand
GCGTTTGAGGAGGCCACCGGCATCAAGGTCCACTACATGACCTTCGATTCCAACGAAAGCATGTACACCAAGCTGAAAACCGGCGGCGCCAGTTACGACGTCATCATTCCCTCCGATTATATGATTGCAAAGCTCATTGAGGAGGACATGCTTGAGCCGCTGGATTTCTCCAACATTCCCAACTATGTCAACATCGACGAGGCGTTCCGCGACCAGTCGTATGATCCGGACAACACCTACTCCGTCCCCTACACCTGGGGCACAGTGGGTCTGATCTACAACACACAGTATGTCTCCGACGAGGACGCGGAGAGCTGGAGCTGTCTGTGGAACAGCAAATACGCCGGCAAGCTTCTGATGTTTGATAATCCGCGCGATGCGTTTGCCATTGCCGAGTCGCTGCTTGGCTACAGTCTGAACACCGAGGACTTTAACGAGCTGAAGAACTGTGCCGATCTGCTGGCACAGCAGAAGCCCGTTCTGCAGGGCTATGTCATGGATCAGATCTTTGACAAGATGCAGCGCGGCGAGGCGTGGGCAGCCCCCTATTATGCGGGCGACTATCTGACCATGGTTGAGGAAAACCCCGATCTGGCGTTCAGCCACCCGAAGGAAGGCTTCAACATCTTTATCGACGCGATGTGCATTCCAAAGGGCTGCCGGAACAAGGCCGGTGCCGAGGCATTTATCAACTTCCTCTGCGATCCTGAAATTTCTGCGGCGAATCTGGATTATATCGGCTACTCCACGCCGATTTCCTCCGCCAAGGAGTATCTGGACGAGGAAGTCACGTCCAGTCCCGTCTCCTACCCCGACGACGAAACCCTTGCGCGCAGCGAGAGCTTTGCCGCGCTTGGCATCGCAGCGACACAGGACATGAACGATCTGTGGCTTTCGGTCAAAACCGAGGGTGCAAATACCACGCTGTATCTGGTTCTGACCATCGCGGCCATTGCCGCCGTCATCGCATTCTTCGCCGTCTCCAGTGCGGTGCACTGCCGCAGAAAGGCGCGCCGCTGCCGCAAATGGCGCGAGGAAGCATAAAATTTCAGCCCGACCGTCGGTCGGGCTGTTTTTTTGCGCCGCAGCCTGTAGGGGCAGATGACTCTGTCGACTCTTTGGTCCGGATTCACTGGACTTCCGTTGATGCGGCAGCTCCGCAACTGTTGCTTCGCAGACCTACTTTTTCTGTTGCGCCAGAAAAAGTAGGCAAAAAGATGCGCTTGGGGACGCGTTATATTGCGCGCTGACGCGCGCGAATTTTTGGCCGCTCCGCGGCCTGAACGCCCTGACGGGCGCAAGACTGATACTTTTCTGATAGCTTTCGGTCCCGACGAATGTACTACACGTAGTTATCGATAGACTGCATCAACTTCGGTTCTGCTCATTTCCGGAATACCCAACCGACGGGCCGATGTGCACCCGCAAGGGGTGGGCCGCATCCGTAGCGCTCCTTCGTCGCTGACGGCTGCGCTCGCCATCGGCCCCTACAAACGTATATGAAAGACGAACAGGGCGGACAGGGTCATCCGCCCGTTCCATTAAAAATTCGCACCACCGGCGAATACGTAGGTGCGTTCTGAATTGCACGGCAGCGTGTTTTGCCATCCCCTTGCGTAGCAACTGCTATCGATGGGAGCGTTGTCACCACGCAGGCGGCGCTGTAGTATAGCTTTGTAGGGAGATTTTCGTGTGCTGGCCGCAACGTGCTTCTACGGGCTCATTCTGTGGCTTGCGGTACAATCCGATTCGCATCCAGCGTCTCTTTTTGCATACTTTTTCTGACAAGCCAGAAAAAGTATGCCCGCGGAGCGACAGTTGCGGTGTTACCGCATTAACGGCAGTCCGCTGAAACCGGAAAAGGCCCGCGCAAAAGCGCGGGCCTTCGGCCTATTCAAATCTGGGGATCACGCCGTCCAGACGGGGTGCACGCACAACGGCGCGCTGCGCTGTGTCATAATAGTACCGCAGATTCTCTACCGCCATGGGAATACCGGTCTCCGCAGGCTCCATCGCCGCGTATTCCAGCGAGTACCAGCCGTCATAGCCAACCCCGCGCAGCGTCTGCATCACCGCCGGATAGTTGACCGCACCGTGTCCCGCGATTGTGTCGCGCAGATAGTCTCCCCTGCGCGTCACATACCAGCCGCGCCCTGGGCACGCACCCGCGCCCGATTTGCGCAGATAATCCTTGCAGTGCACATGACGGACATAGCCGGAAAACGCGCCGATAAACGCCTCCGGCTCTTCATCCACAAAGAAAATATTGCCGACATCCGCAACCAGTCCGAACTTCGCTCCCTCCAGCTCCTCAATCAGGCGCTCGACGGCACGCACGCCGTTAAAATACACGCCCTGATCCTCATACACGCACTCCACACCGCGGTCCGCGGCATAGGCGCACAGCTCACGCAGCAGCGGCTCCGCCTCGCGAAGCGCCTGCACAAAGCTGACCTCGTCCGGACGCGGGAGCGTCAGCTGTGGGTGGATGGTATGGTGGAAATACGGCGCGCCCATGGCGGCAGCCATATCGATGCGCTGCTTCATCTGAGCCAGCGCACTGCGCCCGCCGGCACCCAGCAGCTCGCAGCCGGTGGAAAAGCAGCTGACCGCCATACCCCTGTCCCGCGCATACGCGCCCAGCGTGCGCGCCTGTTCGACCGTGTCCAGATCGGCACACGGGAACGGCTCGACCGCGCCGAAGCCATGCTCTGCCGCCATATCCACAACCTGAAGTGTGGAGGCACCCGCGTCGTACAACGCGCCGTAGCTGCACAAAAAAGCGCTGAGTTTCATCGTCAAAATCCTCCGGAAACAGGCCCGCGACTCTGCACGGGCGCCTTTTCTGCCGCTATTGTAGCAAATCCGCACACGCAAATCAACACTCCGGCGCACTTGACGCGTCTGAAAAATCGTGCTATACTCGACATATGTCGAAAAGGAGGGATTGTTATGCCGCGACCGCAGCGCAGCCGCAGAATCTGCCGTGAGCCGGAATACGCCGGCTTCTCCCCCGACGGCGCACCGGAACGGGACGATATCGTTCTGTCTCTGGATGAGTTTGAGGTCATCCGTCTGGTCGATCTGGAAAAGCAGACGCATGAGCAGTGCGCCCGTCAGATGGACATCTCCCGCACCACCGTAACCGAAATCTATGAAAGTGCGCGGGAAAAACTGGCCGCCGCACTGGTCGGCGGACACCGGCTGATCATATCCGGCGGCAACTATCGCCTGTGCGACGGCGCAGCGCCGTGCGCAAATCCAAACTGCTGCTGTGCGCACCATCCGCACAAAGAGCCTTCCAGATAGATATCTCCCGCGCAGGCTGTACCGGCAGGTTCCTGCCGGTATTTTTTTCACCATTTGCCCATCCGGCGCATACATTGTCCTGAGGCGTTCCGCCTCAACTCTTCGCTCTGGAGGCAATTATGGCTGACAACAGAAATTGCTCAAATCAGGACTATCTCAACGCTTATCTCTATCCGAATACGGCGCGTTATGAATACTGCTGTGACAACGGCTGCTGCTTTTCCGAGCCTGCGGGCGGCTTCCCGCAGCCGCCGCGGCCGCCCGTGCCGTCCGGCGTGACCGGCCCGACCGGTCCAACTGGCCCAACTGGGCCAACTGGGCCTACCGGACCAACAGGCCCCACCGGTACGGCAGGTGCAACAGGGCCTGCCGGCGCAGCGGGCGAAATTGGTCTGACAGGCGCGACCGGACCGACGGGTGCCACCGGTCCAACTGGCCCGACGGGCGAAACCGGCGCGACTGGCGCAACTGGGCCGACAGGGCCGACTGGTGCAGCAGGTGAAACCGGCGCAACCGGTCCCACCGGACCGACGGGTGCAACAGGCGTGACCGGTCCTACGGGTCCAACTGGCGAAACCGGTGCAACCGGTCCCACCGGACCGACGGGTGCAACAGGCGCAGTCGGTGCAACAGGCCCAACTGGACCGACCGGACCGACGGGCACTGTGACACCGGCAGAGGCGGTCGCGAACCTCGAGACAAATGCCACCCTGCCGACTGTCATTACGCACTTCAACGAGCTGCTCGGCACACTGCGGGAAGCGGGCTTCCTCTCGACCTGAGCGCGCGGGACTGAAACAGCGTCTCATGCGCGAAAACAGGATCTATGTCTACGCCATCTGCAAAAACGAATCGGCCTTTGCCGAGCGCTGGATGCGCTCGATGGCCGAGGCCGACGGCGTTTACGTTCTGGATACCGGCTCAACGGATGATACCGTTGAGAAACTGCGGCGGCTGGGCGCGCATGTGACGCAGGAGGTCATCTCTCCGTGGCGCTTTGACACAGCGCGCAACCGCTCACTCGCGCTGGTGCCGGAGGACGCGGCGCTCTGCGTATGTACCGATCTGGACGAGGTGTTTCACACCGGCTGGCGTGCGGCAATGGAGCGTGTGCTCGCCCCCGATGTGATGCAGCTTCGCTATCGCTATACCTGGAGCTTCCAGTCCGACGGCAGCGAGGGCGTCGTATTCTGGACTGAAAAGGCGCACGCGCGCCATGGCTTTTCGTGGGTGCATCCGGTGCATGAGGTGCTGCGCTTCAGCGGCGGCACGCACCGGACCGCCGACGCGGACGGCGTGCAGCTGGATCATCATCCCGATCCAAAAAAATCCCGCGGGCAGTATCTTCCGCTTCTGGAGCTGGCCGTACAGGAAGCGCCGGACGACGACCGGAACATGCACTATCTCGGTCGGGAATATCTGTTTTACGGAGACTGGCAGGCGTGCGAACAGACGCTGCTGCGCCATCTGGCGATGCCCTCGGCCGTCTGGCGCGACGAACGCTGCGCCTCCATGCGCTATCTCGCCCGCGCCGTGCGCGAGCAGGGCCGCGCCGGTGAGGCGTACAGCTGGCTTCTGCGGGCCTGCGCCGAGGCGCCGCATCTGCGTGAGCCGTGGCTGGACGCGGCGCGCATGGCGCTTTCGCGGCAGGAATGGAGCGGCGTGCTCTGGTTTTCACAGCGCGCACTCGCAATTACCGAGCGCAGCCGCTCGTATATCAACGAGCCGTCCAGCTGGGGCAGCGCGCCGTATGACCTCGCCGCGCTTGGCGCGTACTATCTTGGATTGTACCCGCTGGCGCTGGAATACGGCCGTCGGGCCGCGGAGCATTCGCCGGACGACGCACGGCTGCGGAAAAATCTCGGCTTCTACGAGGCGGCGGCGAAAGTTTAGGAGCGGACGAAGGTCCGCTCCTTTTCCGGTTGGCACCGGAGGTGCCGTTTTTAACAGCGACACTGTAACCGTCGCTCCGCGGGCATACTTTTTCTGGCTTGTCAGAAAAAGTATGCAAAAAGAGACGCTGGATGCGGATCGGATTGTACCGCAGTGTCACAGAATAACTCCGTAGAAGAACATTGCGGCCAGCACACGAAAATCTCTCTACAAAACTATACTACAGCGCCGCCTGCGTGGGGACAACGCTCCCATCGATAGCAGTTGCCGCGCAGGGAGACAGCAAAACACGCTGCTGCGGAATGCAGAACGCGTCTACGAATTCGCCGATGGTGCAGAATATTTACGTTCTATTGCAAATCTTTGTAGGGGCCGACGCCTACATCGGCTCCTACAGACCTGTAAGCAATATTGGGACAATAAGCTATCGGGAAAATAGCAATTCTGCGCCCGAATAGGGCGTTCAGGCCGCGGAGCGGCCAAAAATTCGCGCGCGGCAGCGCGCAATATGGCGCGTCTCCAAGCGCCTCTTTTTGCCTACTTTTTCTGACAAGCCAGAAAAAGTAGGTCTGCGAAGCAACAGCTGCGGTGTTTCCGCAAAAGAGACAGTTCCGGTGAATACCGGAAAAGAGGGCCGATGTGGGCATCGGCCCCTACAAACGTGTGTGAAAAACGAACAGGGCGGACAGAGTCGTCCGCCCCTACAAACCGCTATGCAAAACACCGCTGGTGGCACAATTGCGGTGTCACCGCAAAGGAGGTAGTTCCGGTGAAACCGGACAAAAGGTGCGGGCATGAATGCCCGCCCGCATTTATTTCTCCGCCTGCATCATCCCGATCGGCACGGCCACCGTATGCGCCACCGGCGCCCAGCCGCGGCGGCAGAACAGCGCCGCAACCGCCACCGGCACAAAAGTCAGCATGAAAAACGGAAACGTTACAACCGCCAGCAGCTTTTTATGCGCCGGCGCACAGATTCTGCGCCACTCCGAGACAACGGTCAGCGCGCCCAGCAGCGCCATCCAGCCAATCATACCCAGCAGCAGGCGCAGCGCCGTCATCCACGCTGTTCCGGCACCCCATGTAATGCCCGCGGCCAGAATTGTTCCGCCCGTGCCCAGCATTCCCATCAGATAGCCCCAGAGGGAGAGCATTGCCGTCTCAAAGCTGGCCCACGACGTCCTGCCGCCGCGGAGCAATCCGCGCGCAAGCTCGCCCGCATAGCGCAGTGACACCTGAATGCCACCCTGCACCCAGCGGATGCGCTGTGTCCATGACTGGCGCAGCGTGACCGGCTGCTCGTCATACAGCATTGCCTCGCGGCAGAAGCCGATGCGCACGCCGTGCGTCGCGCACCACGTGTCAAACTCCACATCCTCGGTCAGCGTGAAAAAGCGCCATCCGCCGCACTGCTCCAGCAGCTCCTTTGTAAATCCGAAGCCCGTGCCTGACACCGCGCACGTCGTGCCCAGCGCCATGCGCGCCGTGTTCAGATGGATGCTGTCATGCAGGAACCAGACGCCATAGCCCGACGAAATCCAGCTGTCGCCGAAATTTTTTGTATTCCGGTAGCCGTGGAACGCCGCAAAGCCCTGTGTATACATGCGGCTGATCTGGCGCAGATAGTCCGGACACAGCAGGTTGTCCGCATCAAATACCAGAAATGCGTCAATTTCCTCCGTCTGCCCGCTCTTTTCCATATGCTCAAGCAAATAGGCAAGCGCATAGCCCTTGCCGATGCGTTCGCGGTCAAAGCGCCTCCAGACCGTCGCGCCCGCGCGCTCGGCCGCCAGCGCCGTGTCGTCGGTGCAGTTGTCAGCCACAACAAACACCCGCACCAGCTCGCGCGGGTAGTCCTGCTCGCGGATGCTCTGCAAAAGGTACGGAAGCACCGCCTGCTCATTGCGCGCCGCAATCAGGACGCCGAAGCGCGGCAGCTGCTTCGGCACCACCGCCGGAAGGCCGCCGCGTCCCTCTCGCAGGCGTACAATGATCGACACAACCAGATACACGCTCTGATACATACAGCAGATTCCGGCCAGCGCCGCCAGTGTCAGCGCGGCTGCACGAATGATCTCCGGCGTTTGCATAACAGATTTCCCCTTTTCGCCGTGCAGGGCTGACTTTCGACACGCTGCGCGGCTTTGCTTCATTTTTCGTCTGGCGCCAGTTTACCGCGCTTCGTCTTAAGAAACAATTGCCGGACAGATTAAGATTTCATTAAGCTCTGTCCGATTCCCCCGCCGCGCAATCGTAAACTTTTTGTGAAGATCTGATTTTGCCTCCCACTTTTGCGGATTGGACGCTATAATATGTATGGGACAGGCTGCGCCGCAGTCTGCTCACACGGTTATTCCGTGCATTTTCAGCAAGCAGGTGTCATCTTTCATGCTCTACGTTTTTCTCTTTCTCAGTCTGGCCGCGGCCGCGGCCATCGGCGGCGCAAACAGCTGGTTTGCCTCATGGAACGTGCTCTGGCAGCTTCCGCTGACCTTTGCCGCATTTTTTCTCGGCTTTGTCATTCTGTTCGCGCTGGTGCTGTTCATCTCCACGCGCTTTGTCGACCCGAAAAAGCTGCTGGAAAAGCCCAGCCGCTATTTCCGCTTCATGCTCAATCAGTTCTGCCGTCTGGCGTTTTTCCTTGGCGGCGTGCATGTGCATGTGACCGGTATGGAAAAGCTGCCGCATGACAGGCGGTTTCTGCTGGTATCCAACCACCTGTTTGCCTATGACCCGCTAATCTACTATTACGCCATCCCGCACGACGAGCTCGGCTTTATTTCCAAGCAGGAGAATTTCTCCATCACCGTCGTGGCGGAAATCATGCGCGAGCTTCTGTGTCTGCCCATCGACCGTGAAAACGACCGCGCCGCGCTGCGCACCATTCTCAAAGCCGTCGAATTCCTTAAGGAGGATAAAACCTCCATCGCCGTGTTCCCAGAGGGCTATACCAGCAAGGACGGCGAGCTTCAGGAATTCCGCAACGGTTCGTTCAAGATTGCGCAGAAGGCCGGCGTGCCCATCGTCGTGTGCGTGCTGGCCAATACGCCGGCGATTCTGAAAAACATGTTTCACCGCCATACCGACGTCTATCTGGACGTACTGGACATCATTCCCCCCGAGGATCTTTCCGGCGTCACCACCGCCCAGATCGGAAGCCGTATCCACGACACCATGAAAAAGGGCATCGAGGCGCGCCGCGCGCCGGCATGAATTTCAAAACAAATGCAGCAAGGCCGCTGTCCATTCGGACAGCGGCCTTTTGCGGTCTTTGTATCAGAATTCCTCATGCTCCTCCCCGCCGCTGTGCTGCTTGCGGGTGAAGGGATTCGGCAGCTGGGTAATCAGCTGCCACAGCGTATCAAACACACGCTTGTTGAAGTAGAACAGGTACACGCCCAGTACGCACATACCAAGCGTAATCAGCCACGCCATCGTCACGTCCGTCAGGAAGTGCGCGCCCATCCAGATGCGCGTCGCGGCCACGACGGCCGTCCAGACACAGCCTGCCAGCAGCAGAGCGCCGGTCCGTCTGCGCTTCCGGCGGCTGAGTGTCGGCACCAAGGCAAGCAGCATCGCGCACGAAGCGCATGCGGTATGGCCCGACGGGAACGAGCGGAACTCGTCTTTGGAAATGCCCTCGGCGACCAGACGGTTTTTCAGCGCCGTACCGGCCTTCCACCACGGGGAGAAATAGCTTTCGTTGCCGGTCAGCACAATCAGGCGCATCCGCGCGCGGCCCCACGGCACCTTGACGATGTTGATCAGCGCCATTGTTCCAATGGACACCAGCACCAGCGTCAGGACGAAGCGGACAATGGTCTTGACCGGCGCGCTGCGCGCGTAGTACACGATGCCCGCGCTGCACGCCGCCATGACAAACACGTTGACGACCAGCGCCACCCACATGGGCATGGCCGGCACGCTGTCCACGGATTCATGCACACTGAGAATCACGGCCATCAGAATCAGGCCGCCGCCAATCAGCGCAATCAGCGCCGCCCACGCGGAATTGATCCGCGCACGACAGACAATCAGCAGGCTCCCCGCGCAGCTGAGCGCGATAAACGCCGGAAGCTCGCCGAACGCGGCAAAAAACTGTCCGACGCTGTTTTCATGTCCCGGATACAACAGCTTTGATATCTGCAAATCCAGGAATGAGCCGACCACCATAAAAATCAACAGCAGCGCCAGCAGCAAAAGCGCGGCGCGCCGGTATTGCACTCTGAGATTTTTCATTCGTACCTCGCAGATTTCGTCGTTTTATGCCGTCTCAGTATATCACAGCGTCCGCGGAATAGCAATTGACGAATTCCACACAATCGTGTATGATTTTTCAGTAACACACAGGAGTCTGCCGGAGTCCGCGCAGGATTACCGCTCCGGCACAAGGAGGGCCCATATGCAGTTTGACGCACAATGTATCGCCTGCCTGATTCAGCGGCAGTACCGCCTGACCGGCGCGGAGCCGAACGATCCGACAGCGCTTGCATTTATGAAGGATGTTCTGCAAATCATGCTGAACGCGCCGGACGGCGTGTCCGCGCCGTGGTGCGTACCGCACTTTGCAAAGGCGTTTGAAAAATACTATGGCGTAAGCGATCCCTATGCCCAGATCAAACAGACCGCCAATGCGCGGGCGCTTGCCATGCTGCCGCGCGTGCGCGCCGTTGTGGAATCAGCGGACGATCCGCTGAAAATGGCGCTGAAATTCTCGCGGACCGGCAACTATCTGGACTTTGCGGTGCTGGACGCGGCAAAAATCGACCGCGAGCTGGATGATGCCATCGCCGCCACGCCGGATCAGCCGCTGAACGAGGCCGAATACGCACACTTTGCGGACGATCTGTCCCGCGCGCGGACCGCGCTGATTCTCTGCGACAACGCGGGGGAAATCGTTTTCGACCGCGTACTGGCCGAACAGCTGCGCCGCACCTTCCCCGCTCTGCGCATTCTGTGCGCCGTGCGCGGCGGCAACGCGCAGAACGACGCCACGCGCGAGGACGCGCTTGCCGCCGGCATGGACAGCATCGCCGAAATTCTGGACAACGGCTCGTGCATTCCCGCAACCGAGCTTGCCTGGTGCGGCGGAGAGCTGCGCCGTGCCTTTGACGAGGCCGACGTTATCCTGTCCAAAGGACAGGCGAATTTTGAGTCGCTGCTGGGCTGCGGCCATAACGTCTACTATCTCTTTTTGTGCAAATGCTCGCGCCTCTGGCGGCTGCTGAACGCCGAGCCGATGCAGGGCATTTTCCTGTGCGAAAAGCGGCTGCACCTGCCCGAAAGCGCACTGCGCTGAATTTGTTCAATTTCTCCAAAAGTTGTCTGTAAATGCATTGGATTTTTGTCTTGCTACCGCTTGATTTTTTGCCGCTTCTCTCTTAAAATGTAGCATACTACTTAATATCCGTCGTATGCGACATATCTGATCGTGAGGTGATTTTATGGAGGACGGACGAAGAATCGGTCCGCGTGTCCGGATTCTCAGCAATACCATCCGTCTGAACATCGACCGCAAGCTGAACGCGCTGGATCTGACGGCGCAGCAGTCCTTTGTTCTGCGCTATCTCTGGGAGCATGACAGCCAGGTCATCTATCCAAAGGACATCGAGCGGCGCTTCAATCTGACGCATCCCACCGTCTCCGGCCTGCTTCAGCGGCTGGAGGGCAAGGGCTTTATCGTCTGTGAGCCTGATCCGGACGACCGGCGCTATAAGCGCGTCACGCTTACGCCGCCGGCGCGCGAATGCCAGCAGGAAATCTGCCGCCACATTCACGCCATGGAGCAGACCATGACCGCCGGAATGACGGAGGCGGAAATCGGCACGCTCATTTCCCTGCTGGACCGTGCCACCGCCAATCTCTCGGCTGAACAACAAAAGGAGGAATCCAATACATGATCAAACGTCTGTCCGGATGTATACGGGAATACCGGCGCGAGACAATCCTCACCCCGCTTTTCATGGTGGGTGAGGTCTCATGCGAGTGCATCATCCCGCTGCTCACATCCGAGCTGATCAACGGCATTCAGGCCGGCTGCGGCATGGATCTGATTCTGCGCTACGGCCTGCGGCTGTTTCTGGTCGCGATGCTTTCGCTGCTGTGCGGCGCAGCGTCGGGCTGGTTCTGCGCCACGGCCGCAGCAGGCTTTGCGAAAAACCTGCGCCACGACCTGTACTATAAGGTGCAGGACTATTCGTTTTCCAACATTGACCGCTTTTCCACCTCGTCGCTTGTCACGCGTCTGACCACCGACGTCTCCAACGTCCAGCAGGCGTTCATGATGCTCATCCGGACTGCCGTGCGCGCGCCGCTGATGCTCATCTTCGCCGTTGTAATGTCCATCCGCGTCGGCAAACAGCTGGCGCTGATCTTCGCAGGCATCGTCCCGATTCTCGGTCTCGGCCTCGGGCTGATGGCAAAGACAGCCCTCCCCCTCTTCCGCGCGGTGTTCAAGAAATACGACCGCCTGAACAACTCCATTCAGGAAAATGTACAGGCGATGCGCGTGGTCAAGAGCTTTGTCCGCGAGGACTATGAAATTGAGAAATTCTCCGCCGCCTCCGACGACGTGCGCAGGGACTTCCTGCACGCGGAGAAGCTGCTGGCGCTCAGCAATCCGCTGATGCTCTTCTGCATCTCGGCCTGCCGTATTCTCATCAGCTATTTCGCGGCAAAGCTGATCATCGCCAGCGGCGGCGTGTATCTGAACGTCGGCTCGCTTGCCAGCATGATCACCTACTCGATGCAGATTCTCATGAGTCTGATGATGCTGTCAATGGTTTTTGTCATGATTACCATGGCCTCGGCCTCGGTCAAGCGTATCGCTGAGGTGCTGGATGAGCAGAGCGATCTGCACAACCCCGAAAACCCTGTCTGCACCGTGCCCGACGGCAGCGTGGACTTTGACGGTGTCAGCTTCAAATACTCCGCCCGCGCCGGCCGCATGGCGCTGGAGGACATCAACCTGCACATCCGCGCAGGCATGACCGTCGGCATCATCGGCGGCACCGGCTCGTCCAAAACCAGCCTGATTCAGCTGATTTCGCGTCTGTACGACGCGACCGAGGGCACCGTCCGTGTCGGCGGAATCGACGTGCGCAACTATGATCTGACATCGCTGCGCAATCAGGTGTCGGTTGTGCTTCAGAAAAACGTGCTGTTTTCCGGCACAATTAAAGAGAATCTCCGCTGGGGTGACGCGGAGGCCACGGATGAGGAGCTGGTTCGCGCGTGCAGGCTTGCGCAGGCGGACGAGTTCATTCAGGCGCTCCCCGACAAGTACGACACCTACATTGAGCAGGGCGGCACCAACGTCTCCGGCGGACAGAAGCAGCGGCTCTGCATTGCCCGCGCGCTGCTGAAAAAGCCGAAGATTCTGATTCTGGACGACTCGACCAGCGCCGTCGATACACGCACCGACGCGCTGATTCGTCAGGCAATGCGCGACGAAATCCCCGACACGACAAAATTCATCATCGCGCAGCGAATCTCGTCCGTGCAGGACGCCGACCTGATTCTGGTCATGGAGGACGGCCGCATCAACGGCATGGGCACGCATGAACAGCTGCTCGCCACAAACGCAATTTACCGCGAGGTCTATGACTCGCAGAACAGGACGGGAGGTGCGGAAAATGGCTGATCGTCCGATGCGCGGAAAGGCGCCGGTCGGCGCGGGCCGTGGAAAGATGGACCCGAAGGTGCTTGGCCGCCTGATTAAAATGGTGTTCCGTGACTATCCCGTCAAGCTGACCATCGTTTTTCTCTGTATTATTCTCAGCGCCGTCATCGGCGTTGCTCCCGCCGCCTATATTGAAACCATCACCAGCTATATCGAGCAGGGTCTTGTCAGCGGCTGGGACAGCATTTACCCGCAGCTGATGCACTCGCTGCTGGTCATGATCGGGCTGTATGTGCTCAGTCTGATTCTCACCACGGTCTATACCCAGCTGATGGCGCATGTGACGCAGGGCTTCCTGCACAACACCCGTCTGCGTATGTTCAGCCGGATGCAGAAGCTCCCCATCTCCTATTTTGACCGCAACAGCCGCGGCGATATCATGAGCCGCTTTACAAACGACACCGACTCGCTGCGGCAGGTCATCTCGCAGAGTCTGCCGAACCTGCTCTCCTCGTCGCTGACCGTTCTGGGCGTCATCTGTCTGATGCTGTATTACAGCGTCCCGCTGATGCTGGTGGTCGTGCTGGGTATCATCGCCATGAGCGCCGCAACAAAGAACATCGGCGGAAAATCCGCAGGCTTCTTTGTCCGGCAGCAGAAGTCGCTCGGCTCGGTCGAAGGCTATATCGAGGAGATGATGAACGGCCAGAAGGTCGTTAAGGTTTTCTGCCACGAGCCGGAATGTGAAAAGGAATTTGACCGGCTGAACGAGCAGCTCTTCTCCGACGCGCGGCAGGCAAACCGCTTCGCAAATATCTTCATGCCGATTATGAATAACATCGGCAATCTCCTGTATGTTCTGACGGCCTTTGCCGGCGGTCTGCTGGTCACGCTGGGCTCGTCCGTCCCGAATCTGTCCGTGCAGAATCTGGTGGAGACCGGCGCGCTGATCGCGCCGCTGTCGATCTCGGTTGTGGCCTCGTATCTGGGCATGTGCAAGCAGTTCAGCGCCAACGTCTCTCAGGTTTCCCAGCAGATGAACGCCGTGGCCATGGCCGTGGCCGGCGCAGGCCGGATTTTCGATCTGCTGGATCAGGAGCCGGAGTCGGACGAGGGAACCGTGACGCTGGTCAACTGCCGCGAGGAAAACGGCACGCTGTGCCAGTGCGGCGAGCGCACCGGCCGCTGGGCGTGGCGCCGGACGGCAAAGGACGGCTCGGTCGAGCTGATTCCGCTGGCGGGCGATGTGCGCTTCTTCGACGTGGACTTTGAATACGTTCCAAACAAGCCTGTTCTGCACAACATCTCGCTGTACGCAAAGCCAGGACAGAAGCTGGCCTTTGTCGGCGCAACCGGCGCGGGCAAGACAACCATCACAAACCTGATCAACCGCTTCTACGACATTGCCGACGGCAAAATCCGCTATGACGGTGTGAATATCAATCACATCAGAAAGTCCGATCTGCGCCACTCGCTCGGCATTGTGCTTCAGGACGTGAACCTGTTCACCGGCACGGTCATGGACAACATTCGCTATGGCAAGCTGGACGCAACGGACGACGAGTGCATCGCGGCGGCAAAGCTTGCAAACGCGCATGACTTTATCACGCGCCTGCCGGACGGCTACAACACCATGCTGACTGCGAACGGCGCGAACCTGTCCCAGGGGCAGCGCCAGCTGCTGAGCATCGCGCGCGCGGCCGTCGCCGACCCGCCCGTCATGATTCTGGACGAAGCGACCAGCTCCATTGATACCCGCACCGAGCTGCTGGTGCAGCGCGGCATGGACGCGCTGATGAAGGGCCGCACGGTCTTTGTCATCGCACACCGCCTGTCCACCGTCCAGAACAGCGACGCCATCATGGTTCTTGACCACGGCCGCATTATCGAGCGCGGCACGCACGATGACCTGATCGCACAGAAAGGCACCTACTATCAGCTGTACACCGGCGCATTCGAGCTGGAATAACCGCCGCAGAAACAGAAAGGAGCAAACCATGAATCTCAGACACGATGCAGACACGATCATCCACGCCGCCATCCGCAGCGCGCTGCCGGACGAGGCCGTCAAAAAGGCACTGAACGACTGGAGCTTCCCAGACGGGAAGCTGGTTCTGGTCGCCGCCGGCAAGGGCGCGTGGCAGATGGCCTCCTGTGCGGCGGAACTGCTGCGCGGCCGTCTGAGCGCAGGTGTATGCGTGACCAAATACGGCCATGTTCAGGGCGAAATTCCAGGCGTCCGCTGCTTTGAGGCCGGACATCCGGTTGTGGATGAAAACTCGCTGACCGGTACACAGGCGGCGCTGGACGCCGTGGCGGGTCTGACGGAAAACGACGCCGTTTTGTTCCTGCTGTCGGGCGGCGGCTCGGCACTGTTTGAAAAGCCGCTGGTCCCGCTGGCCGAGCTTCAGGATATCACCCGCCAGCTGCTGGCCTGCGGCGCGGATATCACAGAGATCAACACCATCCGCAAGCGTCTGTCCGCCGTCAAGGGCGGCCGCTTCGCGCTGGCCTGCTCCCCTGCCCGCGTCTATTCCATCGTGCTGTCCGACGTTCTGGGCGACCCGCTGGACATGATCGCCTCCGGCCCCGCCTACCCCGACGCCAGCACCTGTGCGCAGGCGCTGGAAATTGCAGAGCGCTATCAGCTCCGCCTGACGGACGAGGCGCGCGCGCTGCTGGCGCAGGAAACACCGAAAGCGCTTACAAACGTGGAGACGCGCGTCACCGGCAGCGTCCGTCAGCTCTGCACCGCCGCCGCGCAGGCCGCAGAGGCACTGGGCTATACGCCGGAAATTCTGAACGACCATCTCGACTGTGAGGCAAAGGACGCTGGGCTCTGGCTGGCAGATATCGCGCGCAGGCATCAGGACACGGCACGCTCTCTTGCCTTTATCGCCGGCGGCGAAACAGTCGTTCATCTGACCGGTCACGGCCTTGGCGGACGCAATCAGGAGCTGGCGCTCTCGGCCGCAAGGGGCATTGCCGGCATGGATGGCACGGCGGTCTTTTCCGTCGGCTCTGACGGCACTGACGGTCCGACCGACGCCGCAGGCGGCTATGTCGACGGCGCGACGCAGGAGTCCCTGCGCGCACAAGGCGTTGAGATTGACGCAGTACTGGCCGACAACGACGCGTATCACGCGCTCAAGGCCGTAGACGGTCTGGTCATGACCGGCCCGACCGGCACCAACGTCAATGACGTCTGCGCGCTGCTGATCAGGCGCTGAAGCAGATACAAAAATGAGATGCCGGTTTGCCGTGTGCCGGTAAGACAGTAATCTGAGAAAACCACACAATCGGCATACGCCAAACAGGATTGGAGAACAAAAAGGTTCATTATGCGGATTGAATTTGAAAACATCATCCTTCGGGATATGATCGCGTCCGACATCGAGGACTATGTGCGTTGGTTCACCGTGGAGCGTGAATGGGAAAACTGGGATGCTCCCTGGGAGAAAGAGGACACGGATGCGGAAGCTGAGCAGAAACGCTGGACGGAGTATTACGAATCCAGGAAAAATCGTCCTGACGACGTCCGTCGTTACAGGTTTGAAATCGAATGGAACGGCAGGCATATCGGCTCGATGAACGCCTATTACATTGACAAAAACTACGAATGGATCAGAAACGCCGAGAATGGGCAGGCTGTCCATTTGGCTGTCGGCATTGATATTTGCGAACCCAATCTGTGGGGCAACGGAATCGGCACAAACGCTCTGCGCGCCTTTCT
>CAKUJN010000044.1 GCA_934661735.1 uncultured Oscillospiraceae bacterium | reverse complement strand
TTCTGGAAGCGCAGGCCGCCCTTGTACGGGCCGATCGCGCCGTTGAACTGGCAGCGCCAGCCGCGGTTGGTATGATAATTGCCATTGTCGTCCATCCAGCAGACACGGAACGTGAACATACGCTCCGGCTCGACCATGCGCTTGAGCAGGTCGACTTTCTCATACTCGGGATGTGCGTCCATGATCGGGGAAACCGAGGACAGAACCTCTTCCACGGTCTGAACGAATTCCGGCTCGTTCGCGTGTGTCTTCTTTACATAATCGATGACACTGGCTACATATGCGTTCATTTGGTAAATCCTCCTCAAAAAGATACCTCATTCCAGCCCAGCGGGCTGGTAATGTTATCATATCTCAGTTTTCGATAAATTTCAATGCCTGAGACGTATATAATTTGTGAAAATTGAAGTGATCAGGCCTTGAAGCCGCGGATGATATCCACGATCTCGGTGCCGATGCGCTTCTGGGCCTCGACGGTGGCAGCGCCGATATGCGGCGTGCAGGAGACCATCGGATGGCTGTAGAGCGCCTTGTTGGAGGCGGGCTCGTCGGCGTAGACGTCCAGACCGGCGGCGCGGACCTTACCGCTTTCCAGCGCAGCCAGCAGAGCGGCCTCGTCGACGTTGGTGCCGCGGGAGGTGTTGATGATGACGACGCCGTCCTTCATCTTTTCGATGCGCTCGGCGTTGATCAGCGCGCCGCCGTCAACTGCCGGTGCATGGACGGAGATGAAATCGGACTTGGCAAGCAGCTCGTCCATCTCCACATACGGAATGCCCAGCTGCTCTTCGATGCCGGGGATGTGGAAAATATCAAACGCGATGACGTTCATGCCGATGGCCTTTGCCATGACACCCAGATGCTGGCCGATGCGGCCGAAGCCGACGATGCCCAGCGTCTTGCCCTGAAGCTCGATGCCCTTGCCGTAGGCCTTCTTTTCCCACTTGTCCTCGCGCATGGTGTGACCAGCGACGGAAATATAGCGCGCGCAGGAGAACATGTGCGCCATGGCAAGCTCGGCCACAGACTGGGACGACGCTCTGGGCGTGTTTTTGACCGTGATGCCGTTTTCCTCGGCATACTTCACGTCGATGTTGTCCACGCCGACGCCGCCGCGGATGATTAGCTTCAGTCTGCCGCCTTTGGCCTCGTCGATATGATTGGCGCGGACCTTGGTCTTGGAGCGGACGACAACCGCGTCGAATTCACGCAGCGCAGCGCCCAGCTCTTCCGGAGCGTAGAACTGCTCGACGACCTCGTGGCCGTCCGCGCGGAGCTGCTCCATTGCGGTCTTGTCCATACCGTCGGTAACGAGAATACGCATGATAAAATCTCCTTCTCAATGAAATACAGATTACAGATTATTGTTGATTATACGGTTTCGCAGGACAAGGCGCGACAATCTGCCGCGCCTTGTTGTGAATCAATTACTTGCCGTAGTTGGCCTCAAAGTTTTTCAGGAAGTCAACCAGCGCCTCAACACCCTCTCTGGGCATGGCGTTGTAGATGGACGCGCGCAGACCGCCGACGGACTTATGGCCCTTCAGGTTGTCATAGCCCGCTGCCTTGGTGGCGGCGACGACTTCCTTGTCAAGATCGGCAGACTCGGTGACGAACGGGATGTTCATCAGGCTGCGGAACTCGGGCTCAACCGTGCCCTTGAACATTCTGGAGGAATCCAGGAAGTCATAGAACACCTTTGCCTTGTCCAGATTGCGCCGGTGCATCTCCTCCAGACCGCCGATGGACTTGAGGTACTTGAACACCTTGCCGCAGCAGTAGATCGCCCAGCAGTTCGGGGTGTTGTACATCGAGCCTGCGCCCGCGTGGGTGCTGTACTGCATGTAGACGGGCAGGTCCTTCAGATCGTCACGGATCAGGTCCTCACGGATGATGCAGACAACCATGCCGGCGGGGCCGACATTCTTCTGCACGCCCGCGTAGATCATGCCATAGTCGGACACGTTGCAGGGCTTGGAGAGGAACATGGAGGACTGGTCGGAAACGAGCGTATGACCCTTGGTGTTGGGCAGCGTCTGCCAGGTCACGCCGTGAATCGTCTCATTCTCGCAGATGTAGACGTAGTCGGTGTCCTCGGGGATATCCAGATCGGAGCAATCGGGAACATAGGTATAGTTTTTGTCCTTGGACGAAGCGGCGACGATGACCTCGCCGACCTTTTTCGCCTCGGCAATGGCCTTCTTCGACCATGCGCCGGTTTCGACATAGACGGCCTTGCCGTTCTTCATCAGGTTCATCGGAATCATGGAGAACTGAAGCGTTGCGCCGCCCTGAATGAACAGGACCTTATAGTTGTCGGGAATGCCCATCAGATCACGAAGATCCTGCTCGGCCTCGTCGATAATCTGCTGGAAAACAGGGGAACGATGGCTCATCTCCATGACGCACATGCCGCTGCCGCGGTAGTTCATCATCTCATCGCGGATCTCCTCCAGCACGGGTTCCGGCATCATTGCGGGACCGGCGGAGAAATTGAAGGTACGACCGTATTTCATATTGCTTTCCTCCTGAATGATTGTGTTCATAGGTTCCTTGCATAAGCGCCCGTTTTTTGGCTCTGTGTCCAGTATAGCCCTTTGCACCGAAAGAATCAACTGATTTCTGAAAATTTTTTTGCAAAACTCATAAATTTTTAGAACTTCATTTTCAGCCGCCGTTTTTCCGTCCATGCACCCCGCTCCGCACCACCTGGAATACATCCTTCCGCCGCCGTATCTTTCTCTCCGCGCCCCCCCGCCGCCCGCATCGATCCTTCCCTTTCCTCCCGCGCACATCCCCCGCGCCGGCAGCCGCCGGCGCGGGGGATGAAGTCACGTTCTTCCCTTGTATTTCTGCTTGGTCGCGATCCCGCCGCGAATGTGGCGCTCGGCCTTGTTGATCTCCAGAATCCGCCGCACCTGCTGATACAGGCTGCGGTTGCAGAGCGCCAGGCGCTCTGACAGGTCCTTGTGCACCGTCGATTTTGAGATTCCGAAGCGTTTGGCCGCGGCGCGGACGGTCGCGCGGTTTTCAATGATGTACACAGCAAGCTCCTGCGCTCTTTTCTCCAGATCGTCTTTCATATAGGCACCTCCAGGCTGTGTATGCTGGTACCATCATATGTCGCCGGAGGCGCGAGTATGAGCCGGCTGCTGCAAGCGCCGCGCCGCACGGAAAACCGCGTCTTGACCGCGGCGCCGTTTGGCGCTATACTAGAATAAAGAATGTGCCGCGCCCGTCCGGCCGTGCGGCGCACAATGAAAAAGGGAGGCTGCGCGCAATGAAGCTTGGTGTCGAAACACTTTGGGCAGACCGGAAGCGTTTTCTCGGAATGCCGCTGTCATTTACGAAATATTTTCTCTCCGAGGACCGTCTGTTCATGCAGACCGGTCTGCTGAACATGAAAATGGAGGAGGTTCTGCTCTACCGCGTAAGCGACATCGGCGTACATGTGTCGCTGTTCCAGCGGCTGTTCGGCGTCGGTACAATCCTCATCCACTCCTCGGACAAGAGCGCGCCGCATCTGGAGCTGAAAAATGTCCGCAACCCGCTTGTGGTCAAGGAGATGATCCACCAGCACGTCGAGGCGATGAAAAACGCGCGCGGCGTCCGCGTCAGCGAATTCCTCGATGACGGCCCGAAGCATTTTGATCCCTGCACGCCGCCTCCGAAGGGCGGCA
The DNA here is from genome assembly GCA_934661735.1 of uncultured Oscillospiraceae bacterium. Lineage (GTDB taxonomy): Bacteria > Bacillota > Clostridia > Oscillospirales > Oscillospiraceae > CAG-170. The sequence continues at coordinate 13,347 of CAKUJN010000044.1, read as the reverse complement.
AGGACCCGCACTGAGCCGTTCGGCGCTTTCCGCCGCATTTACGAGGCGCCCAGCTCCCCGAACGGAGAGCTGGGCGTTTTTTGCGCAGGAAGCTCCGCATAAAGCTCTGCGGACCATTTTGAAAATCTGAAATGAAACAATTTTTCCGGCGCGCGGCGCACCGCCGCGCGGATAAAAGGAGGCACCGCCCGTGAAGCTGACATTTATCGGCGCCGCACATGAGGTCACCGGCAGCTGTACGCTGCTGCAATGCGGCGGGGAAAACTATCTGATCGACTGCGGCATGGAGCAGGGCGTAAACGTCTTTGAAAACGTCCCGATCCCCGTTCCGGCCGGACAGATCGACGCGGTCTTTCTGACACACGCACATATGGATCACGCCGGCCTTCTGCCAAAGCTCTGCAAAGACGGCTTTCACGGCAGAATCTACGCCACCGAGGCCACCGCAAACCTGAGCGGCATTATGCTGCGCGACTCGGCGCACATCCAGATGTCGGACGCCGAATGGAAAACGCGCAAGGCCGAGCGCGCAGGCCTGCCGCCGGTCGAGCCGCTGTACACCGTCGACGACGCCGAGGCCGCGCTGCGGCTGTTCCGGCCGTGCCGCTATCTTGAGCTGCTGTCCGTCTCCGAGCACGTCCGCGTGCGCTTTACCGACGTCGGCCACCTGCTCGGCTCGGCGTGCATCGAACTCTGGCTGTGCGAGGACGGCGTCGAGCGCAAAATCACATTCAGCGGCGACGTCGGCAACATCTTCCAGCCCATTCTCCGCGACCCGCAGACAGTTGCCGAAACGGACTATCTGGTCGTGGAGTCCACCTATGGCGCGCGGCTGCATGACCGTCCGAAGGACGCCGTGGCCGAGCTTGCCGGCTATCTCCAGCGCGCGTTTGACCGCGGTGGAAGCGTGATTGTCCCCTGCTTTGCCGTCGGCCGGACGCAGGAGCTGCTGTACGCCATCCGCGAGATCAAGCAGAAGCGTCTGCTCCGCGGACACGACGGCTTCCCCGTCTATCTGGACAGTCCGCTTGCCGAGGAGGCGACCGCCGTGTTCATGCAGTGCGATCCGGACTTTTTCGACGATGAGACGCGCGCGCTGCTTCGTCAGGGCGTCAATCCCATCTGGTTTGCCGGTCTGCATCTGGCCCCCACAACCGAGCAGTCCCGCGCCATCAACGACGACGCGCGTCCGAAAGTCATTCTCTCCGCCAGCGGCATGTGCGAGGCCGGACGCATCCGCCATCATCTCAAGCACAACCTCTGGAAGCCGGAAAACATCATTCTCTTCGCCGGCTATCAGGCAAACGGGACACTTGGCCGCTCGCTGCTTGAGGGCGCGAAAGAAGTCCGTCTGTTCGGCGAGGACATCGCCGTAAATGCGGAAATCTGCGCCCTGCACGGCACCAGCGGCCATGCCGACCAGAAGGGTCTGCTCAACTGGGTCGGCGCGTTCACGCAGAAGCCGAAAACGGTGTTCGTCAACCACGGCGACGAGGAAAACTGCGAATGCTTCCGCGATCTGCTGATGCAGCGCGGCTATACGGCCATCGCGCCGTACAGCGGGACGGAGTTTGATCTGATTTCCAGTCAGGTCACAGTTCTTGCCGAGGGCCGCCGCATCGAGCCGAAGGGCCGCGTCCGCAAGGATCAGACCTACTCCCTGCTCGTTGAAACGGCGCAGCGCCTGCTGGCGCTGGCCATGGCCTGCAAAGAGCGCTCAAACCGCGAGCTTCGCCGCTTCGCCGGTCAGATTCAATCGCTCATCGACCAGTGGAGCCGCTGAGCAGGGCAAAAAATATTATCGCATACAGATTGCGCGCCGTCCGGCAGACGGCGCACAATTTTTATGCTCTATTCTTTTCCCCTCAAAGCCGCCAGCGCCGCCTCCAGCGCGGCGGCAATCTGCTCCAGCGGCAGCGACGGCGCGGGCTTTTCCAGCACCTGATGACAGCCGTACGGCACATGGATAAACCCTGCGGGAACGCCGCTCCCGTGCAGAAGGCGCATGAGGTGATACATCGTACAGTTGCAGACATACGTCCCCGCCGTAAAACTCATGGCCGCCGGAACGCCTCTTTCGCGCATGGCGCGCAGCATTTTCTCAAGCGGGAGCGTTGCAAAATACGCATCCGGCCCGTCGGGACAGATTTTTTCGCCGCTGTACACAACACCCGCGTTGTCCGCGATGCTCCCCGCCTTCCAGTTGATGGCGACCTTTTCCGGCGTCACGGCCGCGCGGCCGCCCGCCTGTCCGACACAGACCGCCGCGTCCGGCCTTTCCGCCTCCAGCAGCTGTGCCAGCACGCCGCCGACCGCGTCATACTCCACCGGAAGCTGCCGTTTGACCAGCTGCGCACCGCACAGCACCTCCGGCAGCATTGATACCGCATCCCACGACGCGTTCCGCTCGTCCGCGCCAAAGGGCGCAAAGCCCGTGACCAGAATTCTCATGCCGTTTCCTCCACACTTCGTTTTTTTGATTGTATCGTGCACCGGCCGGAAAATCAAGCGCCGCACAGCGGTTGTTTTTTCCGCCGTCTGTGTTAAAATAGTATCGCATTCAAGCCTTGCGCGCCGGCCGGACGCCGGCGCAGTTCCGCGGCTTTGCCGCAACGAAAGGAATCCGCTATGAAACGCATTCTGATGATCGGCACCGGCGGCACCATCGCCTCCGGCATGGGCGCGGAGGGACTGATTCCCGAGCTCTCCTCCCGCCAGCTTCTCTCGTTCGTCCCGCAGGTCTCGCAGCTCTGTGACGTGGACTGCATTCAGCTGTTCAGTCTGGATTCGACCAACATCCGCCCCGCAAACTGGGTGCAGCTGGCCGAGACCATCCGCGAAAGCTACGACGCATACGACGGCTTTGTCATCTCGCACGGCACCGACACCATGGCCTATACGGCGGCGGCGCTGTCGTATCTGATTCAGGGCGCGAAAAAGCCCATCGTCCTGACCGGCGCGCAGAAGCCCATCAGCTTTGACTCCACCGACTCCAAGGTCAACCTGCTCGACGCGTTCCGCTGTGCCGTCTGCGACACGCTGCACGGCGTGATGATCGTCTTTAACGGCAAGGTCATTCAGGGTACGCGCGCGTGCAAGACGCGCTCAAAGAGCTATGAGGCGTTTTCCAGCATCAACTATCCCTATCTCGCCGTTTTGCAGGACGGCTGTCTGCTGCAATATATCGAAAACGCCTGCCTGCCGCAGCCGCGCTTTTACAGCCGCGTCTGTGCGCGCGTCGGGCTTCTCAAGCTGATCCCGGGCGTTCCGTCGTCGCTGGCGGCATATATGCTGCGCGAAAACGACGCGCTGATTCTGGAGAGCTTCGGCGTGGGCGGGATACCCAGCTATGGCGAGGACGGCTTTCTGGAGGTGCTGGAGCAGGGCCTTGCCGCGGGCAAAACCATCGTTCTGACCACGCAGGTGCAGAATGAGGGCAGCGACGTCGGCGTGTATCAGGTCGGCTACCGCATCCGCCAGTGCCCGCAGATTCTTGAGGCATTCGACATGACGACCGAGGCCATCTGCGGCAAGCTCATGTGGCTCCTTGGTCAGACGCGCGACCCCGAGGAGATTCACCGGCTGTTCTATACGCCCGTCGCAAACGATATCCTGCGCTATCGTACCCGCGCATAGTCCGCCATAAAAGCATCGCCCCGCAGGGCCGCAACGGCCCTGCAGGGCATTCTTTCCGCTATCGTTCAAACGCGCAGAAGCCGCACTCGTCCAGCGTGACGCTGCCGGCCGTCACCTCGCGCAGGCCGCCGCCCAGCAGCAGTCGTCCGTGCCCCGTCAGCCGCCACGGCTCCCGCGAGCGGTTGCAGCAGATCACAGCAGTCTGCTCCGGCGCTCTGCGATAGAACAGCAGCCGCCCGCCGCCCGCCTGCAAGACCTCCACGCTCCCGCGTCGAAGCGCGGGATTTTCTTTTTTCATCGCGGCCAGCGCGCGGTAGAACGCAGTCAGCTCCGTATCCTCCGCGCCCCACGGATAGAATTTCCGGTTAAACGGGTCGCGATAGCCGTCCATGCCCGCCTCGTCGCCATAGTAGATACACGGCGCGCCTGGGAGGGTAAACTGCAAAAACGCCGCCATGCGCAAAAGACGCAGGGCCCATGCGCGCGCCTCCGGCGTCATATGACGCGCGGCCAGCTCGCCGCGGCTCCCGTCCGACGGATCAACCAGCGCCGTCAGCGCGCGCGGCGTATCGTGCGTGGAGAGAATGTTCATCACCGCATTCAGGACATCCGGCGGATAGTTTTCCGCCAGCGTCCGGATGCTCTCGCCCAGCGCCCCGCCGTCCCCGTCCCCGCGGACATAGCTCAGAATCGCTTTCTGCCACGGGTAATTCATCACCGAATCCAGCTGGCAGCCGGTAAAATACCGCCGCCGCACGCCATAGGCGATTTTGTTGGACGCATCCTCCCACACCTCGCCGATGACGATGGCCTCGGGATTTATCTCGCGCACGCGGCGGCGAAGCCGCGCGACAAATTCGTCCGGCAGCTCGTCGACCACGTCCAGCCGGAAGCCGTCCGCGCCCAGACGCAGCCATTTTGCCACAACGCTGTCGTCGTCCTCGATGATAAAGCGAATATAGTCCCCGTTCCGCTTGTCCACGCACGGGAGGGTTTTGATGCCCCACCAGCTTTCATAGTCGTCCGGCCAGTGCTTCCACTGGAACCAGTCGTGATACGGCGAATCGGGCGAGGCGGCCGCGCTCTGGAAATACGGGCTGCGGCTGCCCACATGGGAAAACACGCCGTCCAGAACGATTTTCATGCCAAGCGCGTGCGCGCTCCGGCACAGCGACACGAAGTCCGCCTCCGTGCCAAGCATCGGATCGACCCGCCGATAGTCGAAGGTATCGTACCGGTGGTTGGAAAAGGCCATAAAAATCGGGTTCAAATACAGAATTTCTACGCCGATTTCATGCAAATATGTCAGTTTTTTCTCGATTCCGCGCAGATTTCCGCCGTAAAAATCGTTGTTCAGCATCTCTCCCTGCGCGTTTGGCCGCCATTCCGGCACGTCGGACAGATTGTCATGCACCCAATAGGGCTTCAGCTTTTCCGTACAGTCGCACATTCCCTCGCGGAAAAAGCGGTCGGGGAAAATCTGATACATGACCGCGCCCTGCATTGCCTCTGGCACGGGATCGCGCGTATCCACGCAGCTCAGCTGCCACAGGTCGCCCGCCTCCATGTTGGTGTCGTCGCCCTGTCTGAAAAGCCGGAACTGCTCATTTTGGGTTGTGATGCGGAAGCAGTAGAAATACAGGTCGGGCCGCGTCAGGCGGAACGTGCCGCCGTAGGTTTCATACAGTCCGTCCGCCGACTGCCGCGTCAGCGCGATCTCGCGCTCCGGCTCGCCGTTTTCCCGCTGCAAAAGCAGCTCGACGTGCACGGTTTTGCAGCTGCATGGAATTTCAATATGAATCGTGCAGTCCTCATCCGGCCGCAGAACGCCGAACGGCGTTTTGAACTGGGACAGTCTGCTGTTATAGAGAATCCGCATAGGCGCTTACAGCCCCCAGATGCGCTGCGCGTACTCCTCCACCGCGCGGTCGGCAGAGAAAATGCCCGCCTTTGCGATGTTGACCAGCGACATTTCGCCGAACCGCCGCCTGTCGGTCCATGTTTCGCCCGCGCGGCGCTGCGCGGCGGCGTAGCTTTCAAAGTCGGCGATGGTCATATAGCCGTCGGCCGTGCCGAACCGGTTGGAAAGCAGCGACGCGGCGATATCGTCAAAGCGCTGTCCCAGCACGCCGGAGGTCAGCATGGAAAGCACGCGCGAAAGCTCCGGCGTGACAAACGCATTCGGGTCGTAGCCCTTTCGCCACAGCGCCTCGACCTCCTCGGCCGTCATGCCGAACAGGAACATGTTTTCGTCGCCGACCTGCTCGCGGATTTCCACATTCGCGCCGTCCAGCGTGCCGATCGTGACCGCGCCGTTGATCATCAGCTTCATGTTGCCGGTACCGGAGGCCTCCTTGCCGGCGATGGAGATCTGCTCGGACAGATCCGCCGCCGGAATGATGATCTCGGCCAGCGAAACCTTATAGTCCTCGATAAATACAACCTTCAGAAGCCCGCGCGTCTGTGGATCGTTGTTGACAAGATTTGAAACCGCGACAATCAGACTGATGATCTGCTTGGCGCGGACATAGCCCGCCGAGGCCTTGGCTGCAAACACGAACGTGCGCGGCACATACTGTCCGTTCGGGTTGTCCTTGATTTGCAGATACAGGCTGAGGATGTGCAGGACGTTCAGAAGCTGGCGCTTGTACTCATGCAGGCGCTTGACCTGCACGTCGAACAGGCTGTCGGGGCTGACGGCAACGCCGCCCACACGGGCGATATAGTTGGCCAGCTGCTGCTTCTTCACGCGCTTGACACGCGCAAGCGCGTCGATCACCTGTTCGTCGCCCCGATATTCCAGAAGCTTTTCCAGCTCGCGCGCATCGCGCGTGAAGCCGTCGCCGATCAGCCCGCGCAGCAGGCCCGTCAGCTCGGGATTCGCCTGACACAGCCAGCGGCGATAGGCGATGCCGTTTGTGACGTTGGTGAAGCCTTCGGGGTTCATATTGTAATAGTCGCGGAAGATCGTCGTCTCCAGAATCTGCGTATGCAGCTTCGAGACGCCGTTGACCATGTGGCAGCACGCAAGGCAGAGATTTGCCATACGTACCTCGCCATTGGCGATAACCGCCATATAGTCCCACTTGCCTGGGTCATTCGGATAGACCTGATGCAGGCGCAGCATGAGGCGGCGGTTGATCTCCGCCGTAATGCCGTAGATGCGCGGCAGCTGCTCGCGGAACAGCTCAACGCTCCAGCGCTCCAGCGCCTCCTGCATGACGGTATGGTTCGTATACGAAAGCGTGCGGCAGGTGATGTCCCATGCCTCGTCCCAGCCGAATTCATACTCGTCCACCAGAAGCCGCATCAGCTCGGGCACACACAGCGCCGGATGGGTGTCGTTGATGTGAATGGCGACCTTTTCCGGCAGGTTCTTCAGTGTGTGATACTGCTTGAGATGCGCTTTGAGAATGCTCTGCAGCGACGCGGAAACCAGCAGATACTGCTGCCGCAGGCGCAGACGCTTGCCCTCAATATGATCGTCCGCCGGATAGAGCACCTTGGAGATTGTCTCGGCCATGGTGTTCTGCTCCAGCGCGCGGACATAGTCGCCGCGTGAAAACGCAGCCATGTCAAAGCTCTGCGGCAGGCACGCGCTCCACAGCGTCAGCTTGTTGACCGCATCGGAGTGCCAGCCGGAGATAAACATGTCGTGCGGCACCGCCGTGACGGCATGATAATCGGTCTGACTGGCGCGGAATTTGCCGGTCTCGTCCACCCACTCGTGGACCCGTCCGCCGAAGCGGACCTCAACCGCATCGTCCTTTCGCGCGCGCAGCCACACGTCGCCCATTTCCAGCCAGTCATCCGGAAACTCCATCTGCCAGCCGTCGACGATCTTCTGCCGGAAAATGCCGAACTCATACCGGATGGAAAAGCCCATGACCGGATAGCACAGTCCCGTGGCGCAGTCCATATAGCACGAAGCCAGCCGCCCGAGGCCGCCATTTCCCAGACCCGCGTCCGGCTCCATCCGGCACAGCCGCTCGAGCGAGAAGCCCTTTTGCCGCAGAAGCTCGTCCACCTCGTCCAGCACGCCCAGATTGAAGAGGTTGTTGCGCAGCGACGTGCCGACCAGAAATTCCATCGACATGTAATAGACCTGCTTGCCCTCTTTTTCGCGCACCTGCTTTGCGAACGCAGCCTGTTTCTCCTCCAGCTCCATGCGGGTCAGCGTGCAGACGGCGCGGTATACCTGTTTTTCCGTCGCGTCCTGCATCGTACAGCCAAACATCCGCAGGCAGAGGTCGTTGAGTCTGGCCAGAAGTTTTTCATTTGTCATAGATTCTGTTATCCCTCAATTGCTTTTTTGTACAGCTCCATATATTCCTGCGCTGGGAGCCTCCAGCTGCTGTCTACCGCCATGTCGCTCTGCGCAAGGCGCTTCCACTTGTCCGGCGCGTCGTAGAACAGCGCCAGCGCGCGGTCGATCGCCGCAAGGAAATCATCCGCATTATAGCTCTGGAACGTAAAGCCTCGGCCGGCCTCACAGTCCGGATCATACGGCCAGACCGTATCGCGCAGACCGCCGGTGGCATTGACGACCGGCACCGCGCCGAAGCGCATCGCAATCAGCTGCGACAGCCCGCACGGCTCGGCCTTTGACGGCATCAGATACAGATCCGCGCCCGCATAGGCCAGATTGGCGATCTTCGGGTCAAAGTGCAGATACACGGCCGACTGGCCGGCGTAGCGATGTTGTAAGTATTGCAGGAACCACTCGTATTTTTCCTCGCCCGTGCCGACAACCAGCAGCTGCACCCGCCGCTCCATCAGCCGCTCGGCGATATAGCACAGCAGATCGATGCCCTTGTGGCCCGCAAGGCGCGTGACCATGACGGCCAGCGCCGAATCTGCGTCCTCGCGCAGTCCGACCGCGCGCTGAAGCGCCAGCTTGTTCTCGCGCTTGCCCTCACACAGGGTCTGGCTGTCATAAAACGCGGCAAGGCCCGCGCTGCTCTGCGGGTCAAACAGCTGCATATCGATGCCGTTTGTGATGCCGGAAAAATACGCGCCCTTTTCCCGCACCACGTCGGCAAGGCCGTGCGCGTAGTAGATGTATTGCAGCTCCTGCGCATAGGTTTTTGACACGGTGTTGACGCGGTCGGCCGTCACAATGGCGGCCTTCATGAAGTTGTCGCACCCGTCAAAGCGCAGAATGCCGTCGCACTCTGGCGCAAGGCCCAGAACCTCACGGTTGAAATCCAGTCCGGCCTTGCCCTGATATTCGATGTTATGGATGGTAAAGACGCTGCGCACATCCGGAAGCGACTCATGATACTCCGTTTTCAGCAGCAGCGGAATCAGCGCCGTCTGCCAGTCGTTGCAGTGAATCACGTCCGGCCGGACATCCAGAAAGCCGATCGCGGCCAGCACGGCCTTGCTGAAATAGGCGAAGCGCTCGCCGTCGTCCGGCTCGCCGTAAATGCCGCCGCGGCAGAAATAATGCTCGTTGTCGATAAAATAAATCCGCAGCTTCTTCCGGCGACTTTTCAGCCGCAGCACACCGACATACTCGCGCCGCCATGCCATCTGCACCTCAAAGCTGCCCAGAAATTCCATATCCCAGCCGCCGCCATACTTGATCATGCCGTAGTACGGCAGAAACACGCTGATTTCATTGTGTGCGATGCGCGACAGCTCCAGCGGCAGCGCCTGCATCACGTCCCCCAGCCCGCCGGTTTTGACAAACGGCGCGGCCTCGGACGCGGCGATTGCGATTCTCATACGACTGCTCCTTTGTTGATGACCAGCGGGTGATCCGGCGAGCCAAGCAGACAGGTGCCCGCCCGCACCACCACGTTCTTGTCCAGAATGACATAGCGCAGCTTCGCGCCCGCGCCGATCCGGCTGCCCTGCATAATGACGCTGTCGCGCACGTCCGCGCCCTCGTCGATCTCCACCTCGCGGAAGATCACGCAGTTTTCCGCATAGCCGAACACATGGCACCCGTCTGCCAGTATGCAGTTCGGCGCCTGTCCGTTCTGGCCGAACAGCGTCGGCACGGCGTCGCGGACCTTGGTATAAATCGGCACCTCGCTGCGGAACAGGCTGTGGCGCACGTCCTCGCACAAAAGGGCCATGCTGTTGTCAAAATACTCCTGAATGCTCTCGTTGAACAGCGCCACGTTGTGGAAGGAATAGACGTTGACCTTGAGCCTTCCCTCCAGATACTCCGGAAGCAGATAGTCGCGCTCCAGATGGTATTTGCCGTGCGGCACCATCTCGCGGATGACGGAGATCAGCTTCTTGCGGTCCATGATGAACATGCTCATGCCCGCCAGATAGTCCGCAGGCGCGCAGTAGCCCACCGCCATGTCGACCAGCTTTCCCTTTTCATCCAGCTTCAGCGCCAGCTGCTGGCGCTTGACGCCGTCGCACTTTCCGGCCTTGGCCACGACGGTCACGTCGCATCCGGACTCGATATGCTGTTCGACAATCTCGCGGAAATTGATCGCACACAGAACCGTTGTGTCGGACAGCACGACATAGTCGCTGCTGTTGCGCTCAAGCACCGGCATCGCCGTTTGCAGCGCCTCAAGCTTTCCGCGGTATGCACCGGTGTGGCCCGTGGCATACGGCGGCAGGAAGCGCACACCCTCGCCCAGCTGCAAATCCCACTCCTCGCAGTTGCCAAGGTGGTCCATCAGCGACTGATAGTTGTACTTTGTGATAATGCCGATATCCCGAATGTCCGAATTTGCCATGTTGGACAGGATAAAGTCGATCTGGCGGTAGCGGCCGCCGAAGGGAATGGAGGCCGACGTCCGCTCGCGCGTCAGCTCGCCCATGTTGTTGTCATAGATATTGGAGAAAATAATGCCCATTGTATCCATAGCTGTTACCTCCCTTTCTCTCCGGTTTACAGGATTGTACCCGCGGCAATGACCGCCCCCTCGGGGATGGTGTGATCCTTGCCGATGACGGCGATTTTCCGTTCCTCGCCTGGGGTATAGTCGCCCACATGCGCGCCGGCCTTGATATGGCAGCCCTCGGCCACGATGGCGCTGCGGATGACGGCACCGTTTTCCACCACGACATTCGGCATGATGACGCTGTCGGTAATCTCCACGCCCTTGCCGATGGTGCAGCCGGTGGACAGGATCGAATGGTCGATCATGCCATAGACCTCGCAGCCCTCGGCGATAAAGCTTTCATGAATCTCGGCCGAGCGCGCGATGTAGCACGCCGGCATGGCCGTATTTCTGGCGTAGATCTTGTTGCCGGACGTGCCGTAGATGTTGAACGCCGGCTTTCTGCCCAGCAGGTCCATATTGGCCTCCCACAGGCTGTTGATCGTGCCGACATCCTTCCAGTAGCCCTCAAAGGCATAGGCCATCAGCTTGTGCCCGTCGGCCAGCAGGCTTGGGATGACGTTCTTGCCGAAATCGTTTTCGCTTTTGGGGTCGGCCTCGTCGCGCTCCAGATACTCGCGCAGAATGCTCCACTTGAAGATGTAGATGCCCATCGACGCGTTCGTGCTCTTCGGCTTTTTGGGCTTCTCCTCAAACTCGTAAATGGTGCCATCCTCGCGCGTGTTCATAATGCCGAAGCGCGACGCCTCGCTCAGCGGCACCTCACGCACGGCGATGGTGCAGTCCGAATCGTTCTGCTCATGATAGCGCAGCATTCTGGCGTAGTCCATCTTGTAGATGTGGTCGCCAGAGAGAATCAGCACGTTATCCGGCTGATAGCGCTGGATAAACGGGATGTTCTGGTAGATCGCGTTGGCTGTGCCCTTGTACCATTCGGAATTCTTGCTTTTGGCATACGGCGGCAGAACCTGCACGCCGCCGTGCGAGCTGTTCAGGCCCCACGGCTGGCCGTTGCCGATGTATTCGTTCAGCTCCAGCGGCTGATACTGCGTCAGAATGCCGACGGTATCGATCTTGGAGTTGACGCAGTTGGACAGAGGAAAATCAATAATGCGGTATTTGCCGCCGAACGGGACGGCGGGCTTTGCGGTATTCTCCGTCAGGACCATCAGCCGGCTTCCCTGACCGCCGGCCAGCAGCATGGCCACGCAGCGTTTCTTCTGGAATTGCATATCGGTTCCTCCTGATTTTGATTTTTCGGATGTACATCTCTATCTGCACAGGTCATTCGACCCATATTGTACACAGACGCAGCGCCGGATTCGCGCGCAATCCGCCGCGGCGGCGCATGCGCATTTGCGCACAAACAGCCAGCCCCTCGCCGGAGGCTGACTGTCTATCGTACATTGTGTTCTCTTGCGGTGCACACGGCAAATGAACAGCCCGCAGGCATGCCGGCAGACGCACCGGCATCTGCTGTGCCGCGTACCGGATAATCCCGCCGCTGTATCTGACCCATGTGCGCACGCTCCTCTCTTCCTTTCCAGTATTTTACCACAGCGGCTGAAAAGATTCAATATTATAAATTGTAAAAAACAGTGCAGGGAGTTTTTCGGCTGGCACCGAAGAGACCAGCTCACGCCGGAGGCGCGGGGAGCATTTTACCCCAATTTCTTTCCCTGCGCGGGAGAGAATATAGGGGCGGACGATTCTGTCTGCCCGCCTGTCCGGATTCACCGGATTGCCTCTTTTGCGGCAAGGCCGCAACCGTGCCTCCGGCGGCTCGTCCTCACAAACTCCACATTCCTCGCCCCGCCGCAGGCGGCAGGTCTCGTCCGTTCCGTTGCTCGTCCTCTCCAAATTGCAAACGCTTCGCTGGTTTGCAATTTGGTTCCATCTGTCTTGCCAGAAAAAGTAGGCAAAAAGAGGCGCTGGAGACGCGCTATATTGCGTGCTGACGCGCGCGATTTTTTGGCCGCTCCGCGGCCTGAACGCCCTCTTCGGGCGCAGAATTGCGACGATTCCGATGGCTTTCGGTTCCGGCAAATGTACCACACGCATTTGTGGGCAGACTGCATCAATTCCGTTTCTGCTCATTTCCGGAATACTCAGCTTGTTACGATTTTGCATAACAGATTGTAGGGGCCGATGCCCGCATCGGCCCTTTTGTCCGGTTGCACCGGACTGCCGTTGATGCTGCTCCGCCGCAACCGTGCCTCCGGCGGCCTACTTTTTCTGCTGCGCCAGAAAAAGTAGGCAAAAAGATGCGCTTGGAGACGCGTTATATTGCGCGCTGACGCGCGCGATTTTTTGGCCGCTCCGCGGCCTGAACGCCCTATTCGGGCGCAGAATTGCTATTTTCCCGATAGCTTTTGGTTCCGATGAATGTACCACACGCATTTGCGGACAGACTGCATCAATTTCGGTTCTGCTCATTTCCGGAATACTCGACCGACTATGGTCATGTACTGCACCTTGTAGGGGCCGATGCCCGCATCGGCCCATTTGGGCAATTTCGAATTCGCCGCAGATTTTCGTAAAAACAGTGTACACTGCGCGGGCCGATGTGGGCATCGGCCCCTACAAACATGTACAACAGAACGCGAATACTGTGCACCATCGGCGAATATGCTGATGGCCTGCCATTTCCACGGCAGGGTGTTTTGCCATCTCCATGCGCGGCAACTGTTTTCGATGGGAGCGTTGTCTCCACGCAGGCGGCGCTGTAGTATAGATTTGCAGAGAGATTTCCGTGTGCTGGCCGCAGCGTTCTTCTACGGGCTCCTTCTGTGGCTTGCGGTACAATCCGATTCGCTTCCAGCGTCTCTTTTTGCCCACTTTTTCTGGCAAGACAGAAAAAGTGGGTCGCCGAAGGCACGGTTACAGTCTCACT
>CAKUJN010000043.1 GCA_934661735.1 uncultured Oscillospiraceae bacterium | reverse complement strand
TGAAAACGCTTGATTTTACTGGGGACTTAAGATTCGGCGGGGAAACAGACCCACCGGATTTTAAGTCCCTTGTGTCTACCATTCCACCACACCGGCCAATATGCTGAATTATTCTATCATTCTTTGCAGGCACCGTCAAGAAAAAATACAGTGAGACAGCCGCCCCTGCGGGGCGGCTGTCTCACATTGCACCGTGCGAGAAAACGGCGCTGCCTTTCCCGCCCCCGCAGGGGCGGCAAGCTTTGCGCTGCACGCCAAATGCCGCCCCTTTCGGGGCGGCATTTTGGAAGAGAGATCACTTCGTGAAGAAGCGATGCAGCATAGCCGCGACTTCTGCGCGGGTAGCCTGTCCAGTGGGGTTCAGCTTGTTGTTGGAGCCGCCGATGTAGCCGTTGCCGACTGCCCACTTCATTGCGGGGAGGGCATAGGTTGCGATCTTTGCGTTATCCGTAAAGCTGGTGACCGAGCCGGTTGCGGTGGGGTTACCGGCATAGCGGTAGAGGATGGCCGCGATATCCTGACGGGAAATGTTGCCGTTGGGATTGAAGGTCGTTGCGGAGTTGCCGGTGACAATGCCCTTGCTGTAGGCCCACAGAACCGCGTTGTAATAGTACTGGCTCTGCGCCACATCCGTGAACGGATTGGCAATGCCGCTGACGCTGGGCGAGCCGGCCGAGCGGTACAGGACCGCGACGAGCTGCGCACGGGTCATATTGGCCTTCGGGCTGAACTTGCTGTTGCCGGTGCCGCCGACGATCTCATTGGCAGCCATGAAGTCGATCGCGTTCGAGGCCCAGGAGCCCACGTCATTCTTGGTGACGTCGTTGAAGGTGCGGGACGCGGTCTGCTTCACCGTGGTAAAGGTAATCTTATCGCTGCTGAGCGAGGAGCCGGAGCCGCTGTAGACCGTATATTCGATCGTGGCGGTGTAGGTATCGGCCGCGGGCAGGAAGTAGACATCCTCAAGGAGCTTGCTCGAGCCGCTGAAGTAGAACTTGTCGTTCGCAGCAACGTCAGACTTGTTGGAATAGGACTTGTAGTTGTAGTACAGCGTGCCGCCCTTGACAGTGCCGAACACGACATACGCATTGCTGGAATCCGCGGGAGCCAGATCGTCGACCAGACCGGCCGCCTCAAACGTGGTGCCCTTGGAATAGATGTTGGTGCCGCTGGTCTCGGTGGTGTCAAACGTGACACGGCCGGTGGCGATCACGCCGCCCTTGGCATTGTGCGCCGCGTAGGTAACATAGGAGCTGGTGGCGGAAGCGCTGGGAACGAAGTAGACGTCGTTCAGCTTCTGGCCGGTGGAGCCGCTGACATAGCAGGCAGTGCCGGTGCCCAGAGCCGTCTTGGCCGTGGAGCTGGTGTACAGGCTGCCGCCGGTGGCGCCGCTGAAGGTGATATAGCTGGTGGTCAGATCGCTGTTGTTCACGGCGGTCTTTACCGCGCTGGTGATGGTGGAGCCCTTGATATTGCCGCCGGTGGTGGCGACGGTCATCTTGACGTCCTTGGCCGCGGCGGGCTTGACGGTGACCGTCTCGCTGCCGGAGTAGGTATAGCCGTTGGTGTAGGTAATGGTTGCCTGAAGGATATACTTGTCGCCGTCCGCGGAATCGGTGCCCTTGGTCGTGACCTCGGCGCTGCTGCCGCTGGCGCTGATGGAGGCGTAGTCGGTGCCGATTGCATTGCCCTTATTGGTGTCCAGCAGCTGCCAGCTGAAAGAGGTGCTGGAGACGGCGCTGCCCTTATAGTACAGCGTTGCGGTCGCCTTGATCTTCTCGCCGACCGTATAGGTGGCCTTGGAGTCGTTGACGGAGACGGTTACGGTGTAGTCACGCGAAACGTTGACCGTGAACGGCTGGGACTCGGCGCTGTTGCTGGTGCCGGCCTTGCTGGCGGTGACGACGCAGGTGAAGTTGTAGACCGTGGCGCTGTCAACCGACGCCTGCGGGATGGTGTACTTTGCAGTCTTAGCGGTCGCACCGGAGATGGCCTTGCCGTTGACGTACCACTGATAGGAGACGCTGGCGTCGGACGGCTCAACCGTCGCGTCGGCGGTCAGGTTGATGACGTTGCCCGCAACTGCGGTGGACTTGTCGCCCGTGACGGACAGCTTGGAGACGATGGCGTCGTTGGTCAGCTCGACATTCGCAATGATCTGCGTGTTGAGGCTACCGTAATCGTAGGTATTCTCGCCGTCGCTGGTCATGGCCTGACCATAGACCTTGGCAGTTGTGTCGCTGGTCTTTCTCGCGGTCGTCCAGTCAACCGGAACGTAGATGTAGATTTCCTTGCCGTTGGAATCCTTGACAACGGCGGGAACCTGCTTGTACATGTCGTTGGCGTTCATGCGGTCGACGATTTCTGTCGCCGTGCCGTTGCGGACCTTTGCGCTCAGCTCGGTCAGAACGAAGCGGTTGATCACGATGGCGTCCTTTGCCTTGGGGTTGACCTTGAGGGTG
Organism: uncultured Oscillospiraceae bacterium; assembly: GCA_934661735.1. GTDB lineage: Bacteria > Bacillota > Clostridia > Oscillospirales > Oscillospiraceae > CAG-170. The sequence goes on along the minus strand of CAKUJN010000043.1, from coordinate 14,814 downwards.
AAGGAGCTGCTCTTGCCGCCGACTGTCGCGGTGATCGTGACCGTACCGGCCGACTTGCCCGTGATGTTGACGCTTTCGCCCGTTGCCGCAAGGGTATCCGGATCGATTGCGACGTTCGTTCCGTAGAACGAGGCGACATCATAGTTGGACGAGGTCCAGACGGTATACTTGCCGTTCTTGGTCTGCGTGGCGGCGGGCGTCAGGAATGCCTTGACGGAAAGGCCGCCGTTCAGGCTGATTTCAGCGTTTTTCTGGGAAAGGGTCTCGCTTCCGTCAGACTTCTTGATGGTAACGTTCGTGATATTGTCGGTGACCACCAGCTTGAACGAAGCGCCGACTGTTGCGCTCAGTCTTGCGGTAATCAGTGTTTCACCGGAGGACCTGATCTGAAGGCCGCTCGCGTTAAACACCGCGACGGTGGGGTCGCTGGACTCCCAGCTGATGTCGTTCGCATTGCCGACGTCGACCGTGGCGGTCAGGTTCAGCGCGCTGGAGCCGTTGGCAACGGAGAGCGTCTTGACATCATCGGGCAGTTTGCCGTCGCTGTCCTTTTCATAGAGCTTGTCGCTGATAACGGTGCTGCCGTTCTTGATGGTAACGGTTGCGCCGCTGGTGACAACGACCTTCACTCGACGGGTGAGCTGGTTGCTGCCCTCGCCGTAGGGAATATCAATGTAGCCTCTGCTGCCAACACCGTCAGCCGCTGTAACGGTGATTTTCTGTTTGTCTCTGTCAACCGTAGCGGTAACCGTCTGGCTGCCATCAGGCTTCGGTTCGCCGACGTTCTGCTGGTTCGCGGTGGTCTTGGTTGTAAAGGCTGTACCGGTGCCGCTCAGGATGGAGTAGTCCAGCGTCACGCCCGTGGGGCCGGCGATCACGCTCAGCGTGTCGTTCGCGCCCAACGTCGTGCTGCCGTTCTTCAGGGCAAGACCCTTGGACGGGGAGTAAACTCTGAAGTACTTTTCAATCTTTGTAAAGTCCTTGCAATCCTCTTTTTTACTGCCGCTGCCAGTTTTCTTGCAGGAAATCTCAGCCTTGACATAGCCGTCCTCGCCGTTCGCAGTCAGCGTGGTCTTTTTGGCCTCAAATCTCCAGGTGGAGGTATTGAAGTAGACGAAGCCGCTGGTGCTGTTCGTCGTGGAGGGGGTCTGCGGCACATCGTTGTTCAAATACTGCGTGTATTTGTACGTCAGCGTGTGGCCGGTTTCCTTGTGTGCGTCGCCCGTAGCGTCGACCCAATCGCCCACATACAGGATGTAGGGATCGGATTTCGTTCCCGTTCCTGTAACGGTGGAGGAGTTGGCTGCGGCCACGGCGGGGACCATGGCGCAGACCATTGCTGCGACCAGAAGGACGCAGAGCAATCTGCTGAGTGTTTTTTTCATAATTATGTACCTCTCTTCCAAAGTGTTACATAGATTTTGAAATTTTGTAATTTCTGCTTCGTGAAATAGTTTACCATAAACAAAAAAAATTGCAACTACTTTAAGACGGTTTTAAGATATTTTGTGTATTTTTTGCATTATCGTCCATATTTTGCGCGTGTTTGTCGAAAAAACACCATATCTTGTTGCCGACATGCAAAAATGACAAAGTGGAAACAAAAATTTACGCGTTAGAAACGTTCGGAAACATAATAATTACGTTTTCAGGCGCCGGTTTCGACAAAAAAACACGCTCTTCCCTGCCGGAACGCTGCCGTCTCTCCGTCGGGGCGCGGCCGCAACGCGCATTCCGCCGGAGGTCCGATTCACTTTTCATACGGCAGGGCTCCCCGCCGGAGGCGCAGTCGTAAAGCGCTCTGTCGGACGGGCGATTCTTATCATACAGCAGAGCTCCCCCGCCGGAGGCGGGGGAGCTCTGTGTCATTTCTCTTTATAGTACAGCATACAGTGGCAGTAGCCCTCGAATTCGGGATCCTTGATCTGCTCGCGGAATTCGCGGCACATGCATCGGTTGTCATCGGTGCGCTCCAGCCGGCACGGGCAGTAGCCGCCCGTGCGCTTCAGGCCGTCCTTGATCGCCTTGACGATCTCCTCGTTTTCGTTCAGACGGACCTTCATGCGCGCGCCTCGATTTCGGCGCGAAGCTCATCCTTTCCGCGCAGGCCGACCAGCTTGTGAATGACCCTGCCGTCCTTGAAAAACAGCAGCGTCGGAATGCTTTCAATACCGTACTGCATGGCAAGCTCGCGCTCCTCGTCCACGTCCAGCTTGCAGAATTTCACCTGCGGCATTTCCTGACTCAGCTCCTCAAAAACGGGCTTGAGCATCATGCACGGGCCGCACCACGCCGCCCAGAAATCCAGGACGGCCAGCTTGCCGGCATGCAGCACCTCGGCGTCAAAATTGTCCTTTGTAATGACTGTCATAGAAAATTCCTCCAGTCTTTTTGTTTTTACAGGGATAGTATATCATGTTTTTCAAAAAGAAAGTAGACAATTTGTAAAAAGGCAGGCGCCGCCTGCCTTTTATTTTTATTCCGCGGTCTCCGACAGGACAAGCCCCGGGTTGCGCTTGACGGTATAGTCGATTGACCAGTAGCTGGAAAAGACCAGAAGGCTTCTGCCGCGGTAGTCCTCCAGAAGCTCGGCGTCGGACGAGAGCGTCAGATCCTGATAGTCCGCAACGCCGGCCGAAACGATGAACCGCAGCTGCTCATACGGCAGCGACTCCATCCGCAGGTCAACGCCGTATTCCGACTTCATGCGGTACTGGAACACGTCGAATTGCAGCGTGCCGACGACGCCGACGATGACCTCCTCCATGCCGGAGTTCGGCAGCTTGAAGATCTGGATTGCGCCCTCCTGCGCGATCTGCTCGGTGCCCTTGATGAACTGCTTGCGCTTCATCGAGTCGCGCGGGCTGACACGGGAGAAATGCTCGGGCGCGAAGGTGGGAATGCCGCCGAATCTGAACTTTTTGCCGGGGACGGTGATCGTGTCGCCGATGGAGAAAATGCCGGGGTCGAACACGCCGATGATGTCGCCGGCGTATGCCTCGTCCACAATCTCGCGCTCGGAGGCCATCAGCTGCTGCGGCTGGGACAGGCGCATTTTTTTGTTGCCCTGCACATGGTAGTACTCCGCGTCGCGCTCGAATCTGCCCGAGCAGATGCGCATGAACGCCAGACGGTCGCGGTGGGCCTTGTTCATGTTGGCCTGAATTTTGAACACAAACGCCGAAAAATCGGGGCTGAACGTGTCGATCACGCCGCAGTCGGACTCGCGCGCGAGGGGCGGCGGCGTCATGCGCAGGAACTCCTCAAGGAACGGCTCCACACCGAAATTTGTCAGCGCCGAGCCGAAGAACACCGGCGAAAGACGGCCAGCGCGCACCTCGTCCATGTCGAATTCACGGCCCGCGCCCAGAAGCTCCACGTCGTCGCGCAGCTGCGCGCAGCGGCGCTCGCCGAGCAGCTCGGTCACCTGATCGTCGTAGAGGTCAACCTCCACCTTGTCCGCGCGGTTTTTGCCCGAAACGCCCGAGAAGAGCAGAAGCCGGCCCGCACGGCGGTCGTATACGCCCTGAAACTCGCGGCCGGAGCCGATGGGCCAGTTACAGGCGTAGGTTTCAATCCCCAGCTCGTTTTCCAGCTCGTCCAGCAGGTCGAACGGGTCCTTGGACTCGCGGTCCATTTTATTGATGAAAGTAAAAATCGGGATGTGGCGCATGGCGCAGACCTTAAACAGCTTGCGCGTCTGCGGCTCGACGCCCTTTGCGCCGTCGATGACCATGACGGCCGAGTCCGCCGCCATCAGCGTGCGGTAGGTGTCCTCGGAAAAGTCCTGATGGCCAGGCGTATCGAGGATGTTGATGCAGTAGCCCTCGTACTGGAACTGCATGACGGACGACGTGACGGAAATGCCGCGCTGCTTTTCGATCTCCATCCAGTCGGAGACCGCCGCGCGCGAGTTCTTTTTGCCCTTGACCGCGCCCGCCTGCGCAATGGCCCCGCCGTAGAGCAGGAATTTTTCGGTCAGTGTGGTTTTACCGGCGTCCGGATGCGAAATGATCGCAAAGGTCCGGCGGCGGGAGATTTCTTCTTTTAAGGTAGACAAGCCTGATTCCTCCTGTAAATCTGAATGGTTCCGATGCAAATGCTTTCTACGTCGGCATGTCTGCGTCCTCCGTCGTTTGATAAATACAGCTTTCCAAGCATATCATAAAAAATACCTTTTTACAAGAACTGTTGCTTCGCAGAACTGTTTTTTCTGTCCTGCCGGTATTCCAGCGTGCTGTAGGGCGGACAGAGTCGCCCGCCTCTACAGAGTACAATGCAAAACACCGCCGGAAGCACGGCTGCGGTGCCGCCGCAAATTCGGCAGTCCGGTGGAAGCGGAAAAAGGGACGGGCCTCTGCCCGTCCCTTCCGGTTCTTTATGGCTCAGAGCATTGCGCTCATCGCCGTGGTCATTTCCGCGATCATTTCCTCGGCGCGCGCCATGCTGCCGGCGCAGGCCGTGTAGTAGAATTTGATTTTCGGCTCGGTGCCGGACGGACGCAGGATAACGCGGCCCTGATCGCCAAGGCTCAGCATCAGCATGTTCTCCTTCGGCAGGCCGGTCGGCGTCTGTTCGCCGCTGACGCGGCAGGTTGTGAAGCCCGCTCGGAAGTCGGAGACGGAGGTCACGGCAAATTCCGCGATTTTCTCCGGCGGCCGGCGGCGAAGCTGCTCCATCAGCTCCATGCACTTTGCCTTCTGCTCGTCCGAGGTAAACAGCACGTTCTGAAGCCCCGTGGCAAAATGGCCGTAGGTCTCATACAGGCCGTCCATGACCTGCGCAAGCGTCCGGCCGGCCAGCTTGTACGACGCCGCCATTTCACAGATCAGCATTGCCGTGACCACGGCGTCCTTGTCGCGCGCGTAATCGCCCTTGAGATAGCCGCAGCTCTCCTCAAAGCCCAGCACGAAATCGTCCGCATGTCCGGCCTGCTCCAGCTCCAGAATCACGCCGCCGATGTACTTGAAGCCCGTCAGGACCGTGCGCATCGTGCAGCCGTGCGCGGCGGCAATGCGGTCTGCCAGCGGCGTGGAGACGATGCTCTTGACTGCGACGGGCGACGCGGGGAGGCTGCCCGCGGCCTTCATGCCGGAGAGAATGTAGTCCAGCAGCATGCAGCCCATCTCATTGCCGGAGAATTTACGGAAGCTGCCGTCCGCCATCGGGACCGCGGCCGCGATACGGTCGGAGTCGGGGTCGGTCGCAAGAATCAGGTCGGGCTTTACCGCCGCGGCCAGCTTGTAGTTTTCATTGAACGCCGCGTCGTTTTCCGGATTCGGGCTGGGACACGTTTCAAAATCGCCGGAGGGCTTCGCCTGCGAATCGGGCACAAACACCTCCGCGCCGAGGCGGCGCAGGATCTCCCGCACCGGCTCGCCGCCCGCGCCGCACAGCGGCGAATAGACGACGCGGAGCTTTGCCTCGCGCACGCGCTCGGGCGCGATGGCCTCCTGCCGGATGCGCGCATAATAATCCTGCCACACCTGCGCGGGCACCCATTCGACAAGGCCCTTTTCCATCGCCTCGGCAAAGCTCAGCTTTTCGGGCTCGAACAGGTCGATCGTGTCGATTGCCGCGGAGACCTTTCCGGCGGGGATTTCCGTCATCTGGCCGCCGTCGGGGCCGTAGCATTTCAGACCGTTATATTCCTTTGTGTTATGGCTGGCGGAGATGACGATGCCGGCGCTGCAATGCAGATGCCGCACGGCGTATGACAGCATCGGCGTGGGGCACAGCCGGTCATAGACATAGACGTGCACGCCGGATTCGGCCAGCGCGGCGGCGCAGATTTCGGCATAGCGGCGCGAATTGTGCCGGCAGTCATAGCCGATGGCACAGGTTTTTTCGCCCGTCTCCCCTGCCAGATACGCGCCCAGACCGCGCGCGGCCTGCCGGACGGTATAGTCGTTCAGATTGGCGATGCCCGCGCCCATGACGCTGCGGATGCCTGCGGTGCCGAACGTCTGCTTATGGCCGAAGCGCTGCTCGATGAGCGCGTCGTTTCCCTCCATGGCCTTCAGTTCGTCCAGAATCGCGCCCTGCGCGTGCGAAAGCCAGCGCTGATACTCGCGGTATGCGTTTTCATTCATAGGTTTCCGCCTCCGTTGTATTTTTTACTCTGTATTCAGTATAGCATATTCCATAAAAAAGGGAAGTTTCTTTTTTTCGCGGGTACAACGGACGCCGCCCCGTATCGGGGGCGGCGCCTGGCGCGCGTCGGAAAGCCTTTGACGCGCTTTCAAGCCGCATTCGCGCGCGGGCGCGAACACGGCACTTTTCACAGATCAGACCGCGGATCGGATGCGGCATTTTCGGTTATCCGCGGACGGCGCGGATTTCGTCCTCGGTCAGCAGAACGGGCTGTCCCGCCATGCGGGCAAGCCAGCAGACCCTCGCCGCGTCCTCGACATACGCCGCGCGCGTATATGCCAGCGGCAGCGTATCGGCGATGGCCACGACGCCGTGGTTGCCCAGCAGACAGGCATGGCGGCCGTTCAGAAGCGGAAGCGCCGTATCGGCCAGCTCCGGCGTGCCGGGGATGCAGAACGGTGCAACCGCAATCTCGCCGCCCAGCCACGGAATCATCTCGGACAGGCAGACGGGAACCGGCTGATGCAGGACGGCAAACGCGGTGGCATAGGCCGAGTGCGTATGCACCACCGCGCCCACATCCGGCCGCGCCCGGTAGATGCCGGCGTGCAGCCGCCACTCGCTGGACGGGTGCGCTTCGCCGTCGACGACCTCGCCGTCCAGCGTTGTGATCACGATGCGCTTGGGCGTCATGGTCAGATAATCCTCGGAGCCCGGCGTGATGGCCATCAGCTGCGGCTGAGACGGAATGCGGACGCTGATGTTGCCGCTGGTGCAGGAGACCAGCCGGTCATGGTAGAGCTTCTGCGCATATTCGACAATCTGCCTGCGGATGGCTTCATAATTCATGGTCGTTCGCTCCTTGTCCGGAAATTGAAAAATCAGAATACAAAAAATCCCGCATGCCTTCGCATGCGGGATTCTGGCAGGGGATGAGGGATTCGAACCCCCGCAAACGGAGTCAGAGTCCGGTGTGCTACCGTTACACAAATCCCCTATCTGCCGGTGCGCCAAAACGCAAATATCATTATACAGATATTCGCTGAAATGTCAAGATTATTTTCGCGCTTTTCGCAAAAATTATCCCTGTGCGCCGAACAGCGCGGCGCGCGTATGCAAAAAAAACGCCAAAAGCGGGAATCTTTGCACGCCGCGCGGCGAAAAGCGCCGCGAATGCGGGCGAACACTATTTTTGACAAGGAAAACCGACTGTTTTTTTCTAATCCTGCGGCCGGTTTGATCGCACGGGAACTGGCATATTAACGTTGTGAGTTTTGCGCAGGAGAGGATGGGCGATTATGAAACAGTTCAAAATGACGCGGCGGCTGTGCACGGCGCTGCTGCTGGCAATTCTGCTGGCGGCGCAGGCGCTGGCCGCCGTGCCGGAATATCTGATTCCGGGCGGAAATACAATTGGAATCAAATTATACGCAAAGGGCCTGCTGGTCACACAGGTCGGCGCGGACAGCGCCGCGCAGGCGGCGGGTCTGCGCGAGGGCGACGCCATTTTACAGGTGGACGGCGCGCCGGTGTCGTCGGCCCGCGCGCTGAGCGAGTCGATTCAGAACGGCCGGCCGGTCGTGCTGCGCCTGATGCGCGGCGGGCAGGAGGCGGAATTTCTGGTAAGTCCGCAGAAAACGGCGGACGGCTACCGGCTGGGCGTAAGCATCCGCGACCACATCGCGGGAATCGGAACGGTGACGTACTATGACCCCGAGACGGGCGGCTTCGGCGCGCTGGGCCACGGTGTGAGCGGACTTGTGGACGCGGGGCTTCTGCCGGTCTCGTCGGGCGTCGTTGTGTCCTCGACGGTGGCTGAGGTGCGCAGAGGCAGCAGCGGCGCGCCGGGCGCACTGAAGGGCGAATTTGATCTGACGCACGCAGCGGGGAGCGTGACGCGCAATTCGCCGCACGGCGTGTTCGGCGTGATGGAGTCGGTGCCGAAGAAGGCGGCGGTGCCGGTCGGCGAAAGCAGCGTGGTGCATACGGGCAGCGCAACGATTCTGTCCAACGTCAGCGGCGACGTGGTGGAGTCGTTTGAAATCCGGATTGAAAAGCTGTATCCGGAGGCGGAAAACGGCCGGAATATGCTTTTGCGCGTCAGCGACGAGCGCCTGCTGGACGCGACGGGCGGGATTGTGCAGGGCATGAGCGGCAGTCCAATTTTGCAGGACGGGCGGCTGATCGGCGCGGTGACGCACGTACTGGTGAACGACCCGACGCGCGGCTACGGCATTTTCATTGAAAACATGCTGGACGCGGCCTGAGCACGAAAAACGCACAGATGGCGGGCCGCACAGGCGGCCCGCCGGCGGAGCTTACTTCCTCCGGACGGGGAAGCATGCCTCGGTGACGAATTCCTCGGGATTTGACGTTTCGTGCGGGCTGACGTGGTAGATATTGAACATCGGGCCGCAGCATTCATAGCCGTTCGATTCGATCCATGCGCTCAGCGCCGCATACACGTCTGTGATCTGCGCATAGCTGCCGCGGAAGGTGCAGCCGGCATAGGTCACGGGCGGGAGCGTTTTGAAACGGACATGCTCGGTGTCGGGATAGCGGCCTTTGACCGTTTTCTGCGCCTCGACCTCCACATTTGTCTCGCGGTACTCGCCATCCAGAAATGTGACGCTGCAATAGCACGGGTCGTCGGGGACGAGGTGCAGCGCGTCCGTTTCGGCGCACAGGACGCTCCAGGCCATGCCCTCGTCCTCATAGCGCGGAATGGTCATGTGTACGCACGCGGCATAACGTTCGGGCAGGGTGCGGATATTTACATTGTATTTCATTTTTTCTTCCTTTCTCAGCCGTTTGCGGGCTGTGTCCAGAAGCAGCAGCTTCTGCGCCGTATCCTCGCGCAGCGCCTCCAGCTCCGTCTGCCGCGCGGCAAGATACTGATCCAGCCTTTCGCGGTCGTCGTAGACGCACAGAATCTGCGCAATCTCCGCCAGACGGAAGCCCATGTCCTTCAGTGCGCTGATGCGCCCGATCGTGGGCAGTTGGTCTGCGGCATAATAGCGGTAGTCGGTGAAGCGGTCGATGTGCACGGGCTTGAGCAGCCCGATTTCGTCATAGTGGCGCAGCATGCGGACGCTGACTCTGGACAGCTTTGAAAATTCTCCGATTTTCAGCATGGCGGTACCTCCGTGTCTGATTTTTTGAGCTCGGTCCGAGTATAATGCCTGACACAGTGGCAGAGTCAAGCGCTTTTTTCGTTTTTGAAACAGGCGGCGCCAGCGCAGCGCAGTTCGCATTTTTGTTCGCAAAATGCTTCCGCGGCGCGCGATTCGGTTCCATATGTGAAACCGCCATGCCGCGGCGCGGCATGGCGGTATCCTGTCAGATATGCAGCAGAGAGACGGCGATTGTGAAATAAATCAACAGCGAAAGGAAGTCCACCATCGTCGTGATCAGCGGCGAGGCCATGACCGCGGGGTCAAAGCCCAGCTTCTTCGCCAGCAGCGGCAGCGTGCAGCCGACCAGCTTTGCAAGGAACACCGTCAGCGCAAGCGACAGGCACACGACCAGCGCGACCGTGGTGCTGACGCTGTCGTTGTGCATCAGCAGATGATCGACCAGCATGACCTTGGCAAAGCACGCCACGGCAAGGCATATGCCGCACAGCACCGCCACGCGGATTTCCTTCCAGATAATCCGGAACAGATCGCTGAATTCAATCTCGCCCAGACCAATGCCGCGGATGACGGTGACGCTGGCCTGTGAGCCGGCGTTGCCGCCGGTGTCCATCAGCATGGGGATAAACGCCGTCAGGCACGGCAGCACGCCCAGCGCATTTTCAAATCTGGAGATGACCAGTCCCGTCAGCGTTGCGGAAATCATCAGCAGCAGAAGCCACGGAATACGGTTCTTCCAGATTTCAAACGGGGACGAACGCATATACGGATGGTCGGACGGCAGCATGGCCGCCATCTTTTCCATGTCCTCGGTCGTCTCGTCCTCCATGACGTCCATGGCGTCGTCGAAGGTGATGATGCCGACCAGACGGTTTTCCGTGTCGACAACCGGAAGCGCGAGAAAATTGTACTTTGAGAACATCTGGGCGACCTGTTCCTGATCGTCCAGCGTGTTGACCGAAATCACATGCTCCTGCATGATCGACTCGATCGACGCCTCGTCATCCTCGCACAAAAGCAGATCCTTGACCGTGACAAGGCCGATCAGCTTATGTCCGCGCGTGACATAGCAGGTGTAGATGGTCTCCTTGTCGATGCCCGTGCGGCGGATGCGCAAAATGGCCTCCTCCACGGTCATGTTCGGACGCAGAGAGACGTATTCCGTCGTCATGATCGAGCCAGCGGAATCCTCGGGATAGCGCAGGATCTCATTGATCTGCTTGCGCATTTCCGGCTCGGCCTGCGTCAGAATCCGCTGTACGACATTCGCGGGCATTTCCTCGACAATGTCAACCGCGTCGTCGACGTACAGCTCGTCGATGACCTCCTTCAGCTCGGAGTCCGAGAAGCCGCGGATCAGAAGCTCCTGAAGCTCCGGCTCCATCTCGACAAATGTTTCCGCCGCCAGCTCCTTGGGCAAAAGCCGGAACAGCAGCGGCAGCCGCGCCTCGTCGATATCCTCGAACACGGCGGCGATATCCGCGGGATTCATGGTGTTGAACAGATCCCGCAGCGAGTAATAGCGCTTCTCCTCCAGCAGCTTGAGAAGCGTGTTGCGCAATGAAAATTGCAGTTCTGCCATGAGCCTTTCCTCCTAAATTGATGTTTCTTAGGAAGTAAGGGCAACTGACAGGCATATCAGCAGCAGGGAAACAGCACGCATGAAGGCGGCTTGCTTCCGGTACGACTTCGGCCTGCCGATGTGCCGTTACTACTTCCTGCGTCCATTGTGTTTCCCTCCTTTTCGGGTCAGATCAGAATGCGGAAAACCGCGCGGCATGCCGCACAGACTTCCATTCTCAATTTTAGACCCGCGGATGCGGTTTGTCAACCTGAAAACCGCCGGACAGGCGGGTAATTGGCGCGGCGGGATTCCATTTATGCGCAAAATGTGATAGAATAGCGTAAAATTCAGCAAACGGAGAGAATACCATGCAGACGGAGAAACTCTATTATCAGGATTCGCACATCCGGAGCTTTACGGCGACGGTCGTCTCCTGTGCGGCGGGAAAGCACGGCTATGACGTCATCCTCGACCGGACGGCATTTTATCCCGAGGGCGGCGGACAGGCCGGCGACACCGGCACGCTTTCAGGCGTGCGCGTCACCGACACGCACGAGCGCGGCGGACAGATTGTCCACTACTGCGACGCGCCGCTGGCCGAGGGCCGGACGGTGCAGGGCGAGCTTGACTGGGCGCGGCGCTTTTCCCTGATGCAGCTGCACAGCGGCGAGCATCTGGTCAGCGGCATCATCCACCGCCGCTTCGGCTATGAAAACGTGGGCTTCCACATGGGCGCGGAGATGACGACCATCGACTTTTCCGGTATGCTGACGCCGGACGATCTGCGGCAGATTGAGCGCGAGGCAAACGAGGCTGTCTGGCGCAATCTGCCGGTGGAAATCAGCTGGCCGGATGCCGAAACGCTGAAAACCATTCCGTACCGGAGCAAAAAAGAGCTGACGGGCGAGGTGCGCATCGTCACGTTCCCCGGCGTGGATATCTGCGCGTGCTGCGGCACGCACGTCGCGCGGACGGGCGAAATCGGCCTGATCAAAATCTTCTCCTGTCAGAAATTCCACGACGGCGTGCGGCTGGAGCTGCTGTGCGGCGAACGGGCGTACAGCCATGTCTGCACGCTGGTCGAGCAGAACCGGCAGAATTCCGTTCTGCTTTCGGCAAAGGCGCCGCAGACGGCGGCCGCGGTGCAGCGGCTGCTGGACGAGCAGGCGCAGCTGAAGCTGCGCTGCGTACAGCTTGAGCGGCGCGTGATTGCGGAGAAAAAGGAACGCTATTGCAGCGCGGGAAACGTGCTGCTGTTTGAAAGCGGGCTGAGTCCCGACGCGCTGCGGCTGCTGACGACGGAGATCATGGCCTGCTGCGGCGGGCGCTGCGCCGTGTTTACGCAGAGCGCGCAGGGCTATCAGTATTACATCGGACAGGAAAACGGCGCTCTGCGCGAGCTGACGCTGCGCATGAACGCCGCGCTGCGCGGCCGCGGCGGCGGAAAACCGAATTTTGTACAGGGCTCCGTTCAGGCCGATGAGGCGGAGATCCGTGCGTTTTTCGCGCAGGAGGCAGACGTATGATTCAGGACATCGCACCGCACATCTATCACAACGAAATGTCATTCCGCGCGGCGGAGGCGGAGGATTTCGTTCTGTATTTTTCCCCCGAGCGCACATTATATGTCCACGACGGCGGCGGCGTGCTGCGCCTGCCGGAGCTGCGCGAGCTTGCACGGCGGCCGGAACGGCTGCAATATCTGTTTTCCATTGACAATCGGGCATACTATCTGATGCAGGACGGCGGCGCGCCGGAGGAAAACGGCGACTTTACATATCTGCCGACCAGCCGCCTGCGCGGCTGTCACCGCGACGAGACGCTGTTTGCCTGCGCGGCGGCGGAGAGTCTGTCGCGCTGGTATGACGCCAACCGCTTCTGCGGCCGCTGCGGCAGCCCCCTCGCGCCCAGCAAAATCGAGCGGGCCATGGTCTGTCCCGCCTGCGGCAACACGATCTATCCGAAAATCTGTCCGGCGGTGATCGCGGCCGTTTCCGACGGCGACCGTCTGCTTCTGACGCGGTATAAGGACCGGCCGTTCAAGCATTACGCGCTGGTCGCGGGCTTCAACGAGATCGGCGAGCCGATTGAGGAAACCGTCCGCAGGGAGGTTTTTGAGGAAACCGGCGTACATGTGAAGAATCTGCGCTTTTACAAGTCGCAGCCGTGGGTCTTTACCGACACGCTGCTGTTCGGCTTTTACGCGGAGCTGGACGGGAGCGACAAAATCACTGTGCAGGAGGACGAGCTTTCCGAGGCGCTGTGGGTCCCGCGCAGCGAGCTGCCCGAGGACACGACGCACATCAGTCTGACGGCAGAGATGATCGAGCGCTTCCGCCGCGGCGAGGCATAGGCCGCGAATATGTGAATATTTATGGAATTTTTGGCGGCGGGGCTTTTCTTTTGCCCGACGGCGTTGTAAGATAAACACAAACGGGATAAGGGCGGGTGTTTGTATGGAAAACGAAAAGCACGATCAGCTTCAGGAGCAGTCATCTGTACAGCCGGAGGCGTCAGAGACCGCGCATGCGCCGGAGACGGAGCATCCGAAAAACTCTGTGGCCGACGGACGCGACATGACGCGGCGCAATCTGCTGCATCTGGCATGCGGCGGGTATCTGCTGTATCTGGCGTACAAGCTGGCAAGCGGGCTGATAAGCGACCTGCCGCAGACAGGCTGGACGACGAATACCATCATCGCGCTGGCCGGCGCGGTTGTGTTTACCGGCGTCGGCGTGGTGCTGCTGGTCGGCGTGGCGCGCCGCTTCCTGCGTCAGATGCGCGAGGACGCGCAGTCGGAGCACCGGACGGACGACTCCGAGCACGGAAACTGAGCTTCAAAATCAGAAAGGAATCACAACATGGATAACACAACGCTGCTGCTGGATGGAATTTCGCTGCTCTGCGGACTTTACTGTCTGTACACCTGGCTGAAGCTGACGATGGGAAAGCGGCTGTTCAAAAACGGGCTGCTGATTCCCAAGGACAAGCAGATCTCCGACTGTCTGGACGAGGAGGAATATATCCGGTTTATCAGCCCGCGGCTGCTGGTGCTGGCGCTGGCGACCACGCTGTACGGCGCGTTTTTCATGCTCAACGACGTACTGGAGGAAAAGCTTCTGCCGTATCCGTGGAATTTTGTTCCGCTTGCGCTGGTCATGGCGGTGCTGGTCTGGTACGCAGTCGCCAACAGTAAGGCAAACCGTGATTTTTTCGGCATGTAATAAAACTGGAGGGCTCAGCCGGTAGGCTGGGCCCTTTTTCCGGTTTCACCGGACTGCCGCTTTTGCAGCGACACCGCAACTGTGTCTCCGACGGCCTACTTTTTCTGTTGCGCCCCTCTGTAGGGGCCGATGCCCACATCGGCCCTTTTTCCGGTTTTCACCGGAACTTCCTCTTTTGCGGCAACGCCGCGACCGTTGCTTCGCAGACCTACTTTTTCTGTTGCGCCAGAAAAAGTAGGCAAAAAGATTCGCTTGGGACGCGTTATATTGCGCGCTGACGCGCGCGAATTTTTGGCCGCTCCGCGGCCTGAACGCCCTCTTCGGGCGCAGAATTGCAACCATTCCAATAGCTTATGGTTCCGACAAATGTACTACACGCATTTGCGGGCAGACTGCATCAATTTCGGTTCTGCTCATTTCCGGAATACTCAGCCAATTTCGTTCATACACAGCACCCTGTAGGGGCCGATGCCCACATCGGCCCGTTGGGAACCGACGAATTCGCCGCAGATTTCCGTGAAAACGGTGCGTACTGCGCGGGCCGATGTAGGCATCGGCCCCTACAGACGTATCCAAAACCATATTCAGGCGGACAGGCTCGTCCGCCCCCTACAAACATGTACAATAGAACGTAAATACTGTGCACTATCGGCGAATGCGTAGGTGACCTGTTATTTCCACGGCAGGGTATTTTACCATCTTCCCTGCGTGGCAACTATCGTCGATGGGAGCGTTGTTCCACGCAGGCGGCGCTGTAGTGTAGCTTTGCAGAGGGATTTCCGTGTGTTGGCTGCAATGT
>CAKUJN010000042.1 GCA_934661735.1 uncultured Oscillospiraceae bacterium | reverse complement strand
GGGCCGGACAACTGTCCGGCCCTTTTCTATCATGCTATTCCCAAAGAACGTCACTGTACTGTGCGATCAGCATGCCGTCCGCGGCAGGCGCAAGGACAAATGCCTGCCCGCTGTTCGGCCCCGGCTCGCAGAGTGTGCGGCGGGCGCTTCCGTCCTCGCCGGTTTCCACGATGATCAGAAATTCTGCGCCGCGCGCGTCCAGCTGCTCGGGAAATTCGCCGGAGGCGTACTGCTCATGCTTCAAAACGCCTGTTTCCGTGCACATCCAGTACACGTCCGTCCGCACCGGCCGCGCCGCGATCTGATAGGTGATGGCTGCCTCAAACGACTGCTCGGTCGTTTCGCCGTTGTCCGTCACGCTGACCGTCTGGCTGAGTCTTGCGGTCATCGCCGGTGTCACCTCGCCGTCCGTGTTGGTGGACATGCCGGAGCCGCTTGCGGCATAGACGCGGCCGTCCGCCGTCTGATAGAGCGGATTCGTGTAAAACTGCGCGATACCGCTGTCATCCGCCACACAGTAGATCGTCGCCGCGAATGTGTAGCTGCCGCCGGTATCGCCTGACGCCACATGGTTTTCCGACGTGCAGAACACCGGATCGCTCTGCATGACCATGCTGTTCGTGATTCCGTCTTGCCTGCGTGTACACAGGATGAGATAGCCCTCCACCTCCGGAAAGACGTACCGGCCGTCCCCGTCCTGCTCGGCGAACAGGACGTTCTGATACTTCTCCGCATCCTGCGCGCTGACCTCGCCGCCCTTTGCCAGGCTTGCGGCGTTGTCATTGAAATAGGCCTCGAAGTCAAACAGGTCCAGCGGTTCGAGCGTGACCAGCACGCCGACCATCGGGTCCTCGTTCTGCGCCGCGTCCGCCTCCGTCTCCGGCCGCGCAAGGCTGCAGCCCGAAAGCAGAAGCGCTGCCGCCAGCAAAAGCGCAAGCATTGCCCGTCTATTCATCGTCGTCTCCCTCCAGTTGTCCGTCAAATTTCAGAATATCGCCCACATCGCACTGCAAAAAATAGCAGATGCGGTTGATCGTGCCGAAGCGCACGCCCTTTGCCCTTCCGCTGCGCAGAATCGACAGGTTTGCCTCGGTGATGCCGACCTTTGCGCACAGCTCCTTTGACGTCATGCCGCGCGCGCGCAGCACATCGTCCAGATGCACCCGAATCGCCATGCCGCCCTCCTAGATAAACAGGTCGTTGTCGGCCTGAAGCCGCCGGTTTTCCTGCATCAGCCGCGCCAGCAGCAGCGCGCCGAGGCAGAACGCGATCGACGTCAGCGGGAACGTCACATCCAGCGCGACCTGCCGCAGCCTTGCGGAAAACAGCACCTGCGCCAGATAGACTGTCAGCGACAGCAGCACCGAAATGCTCAGTCCCGCGCGGCAGCGCGCCGCGAGGGTCTGCGCCGCCTGCTCGGCAGGGCCGATTTCTCCCGCCGCGCGCGCATCGATCAGCCGCAGCGCCGCAAAAATCACCCACACATCCAGTACCGGCGTCACCGCGCCCGCCAGCGCCCGCACCGTCAGAAACGCCTGTGTCCAGCCGAGGCCCGTGCTGCCGGTGTTCGCCTTTTTCAGCGACTCCAGCCCGTCAAGCAGCTCCGTCACCGTCCCGCCGGACGCGGCATAGACGAACACCGCCGCCAGTGCCAGCAAAAGCGCCCGCAGATACCGCCGCAGCCGTGCCGCGTTCGCGTCAAACGCGCCGCGCAGCACCCGCAGAACGGCGTAGGCACACAGCTCCGCGTACACAAGCCCGCCCAGCGCCGGCCGCACCATCGAAGCAGGGATATTGCTCCGGCCGAGGAGCGCCGGATTGATCATGAGATACAGCACACCGAACAGCGTCGCGCTCATCAGAAGCAGCAGCGCGTCCTCCCCGTCTCGCCCTGCCCGCCGCAGGCGCAGCACAAAGGCCGCCGCCGGAATCAGCGACAGGAGCACATACAGCGCAATTGCCGCCGCGTTTCCCGCCGCGCCGGACAGCGACAGCGCCCGCAGTCCACGCCCGATCTGCGCAAACGGAAACGCGAGCACCCCCGCGTCCATTCCGGCCGTCCCGCGCAGCAGGACGCTCAGCGCCGCGCATAAGGCCACCTCGGCCGCAAACAGCCAGATCCATTGTTTCTGTCCCATAATGTCCTCCGTAATTATCGTTTTTCAATAATTCCATTTGCAGAATAACATATGAATTATCGTTTGTCAATAATTATTTGTGCAAAAAGAGACGCTTTGCCCTTTTTCACCGGAGGTGCCTTTTTGCAGTTAAACTGCAATTGTTGCTTCGCAGACGATCCTGCACGGCTCTCTGTAGGGGCCGATGGCGAGCGCAGCCGTCAGCGACAAAGGAGCGCTACGGATGCGGCCTACCCTTTTCGGGTGCACATCGGCCCGTCTATCCGTTTTCACCGGACTGCCGCTTTTGCGGCGACACCGCAACCGTTGCTTCGCAGACCCACTTTTTCTGCCTTGCCAGAAAAAGTGGGCAAAAAGAGGCGCTTGGAGACGGAGCGGGTTGTACCGCAGTGCCACAGAAGTACCCCGTAGAAGAACATTGCGGCCAGCACACGATAAACTTTTTACAAAGCTACGCTACAGCGCCGCCTGCGTGGAGACAATGCTCCCATCGATGATCGTTGCCACGCAAGAAGCTGGCAAAACACGCTGCCATGGAAATAATTGGACATCTACGTATGCGCCGATGGTGCACAATTCTTGCATTCTATTGCAAATGTTTGTAGGGGCCGATGCCTACATCGGCCCCTACAAGATGCTGTGTAATATCGTAATCGGCCGAGTATTCCGGAAATGAGGAGAAACGGAATTATTGCAGTCTGCCCGCATCTGCGTGTAGTACATTGGTCGGAACCGAAAGCTATCAATATGGTTGCAATCTTGCGCCCGAACAGGGCGCTGAAAAAAATCTGCGCGTAAGCGCCATAAATCGTTCTCCAGCGCCTCTTTTCTCCCCATTCTTTTCTGGCAAGGCAGAAAAGAATGGGCCCGCGGAGCGACGGTTGCAGTGTTACTGCAAAAGAGGCAGTCCGGTGCAAACCGGAACGAAAGCCGCCCGCTGCGGGGCAGCGGGCGGGAATTTACGCTTATGCAAGCTCCTTGAGCAGCTGGACGCCGGCGTCGATCAGAAGCTCGGCGATGCCGGCCCTGAAGTTGGAGCTTCTGGCCTCATAGCCGCCCTCGTCATAGGCTTCCTTCATCGGATAGTAGCCCTCCGCGCCGTTCGTCAGGCAGCACGGGAGCGTCATCGCAAACGGCGAGCCGTCCTTGATGCCGCGGCCGATGCCGGTAAACGGCTCGCCGGGGATGCCAAGGAACGCGACCGGCCCGATTCGTACGGCGGAAAGCCGCAGCGGGATCGTCTCCGGTCCGTTTTTCAGGTGGTTCATGCGCAGCGCCTCGGCAACCGCCGTGGTCAGCTCCATGCCGGCAAACGGCAGCTCCGCGTCGCGGCCCGCGTTGTGCAGCGCGACAATTTCTTCCGCGCGCGCAACCTGTGACGGCTCGGGCATGTTCGAGGGCGCATGGACGATGCGCTGTACGGCGCGGACACAGTCCACGTCGACGAATTCGGTTTTGGCATAGACCTGAAGCACGCCGCCGGCAATGACGCGGCCCATGTGCTTCGCGTGCTCATAGCCGCGGTCGGCGTCGTCAAAGCACGGATGCAGGCCGTTCGCGTCGCCGCCCTTTGGATGGACGTTGACATGGTTCACGTCGCCCTGCGCGCCGTTGAAGAACATGCAGCGCACGTTCTCCAGCGCCGCCTCGGTCGTCTCGCGCACAAAGCGCGGGAAATCGGCCGAAATTTCGTCGCCGCCGACCACGTCGGGATGCACGCCGAAGTTTGCAACAACGATTTCGGGCGCACCCTCGCGCACAAAGCGCAGGACGTTGACGCGCTCGTCCACGTCGCCGATGGGCGCGACGATATCAGGGTTGTTGACGCCCGGATTTGTACGGATGGAACCGTCCTTCATGCGGAAGCGGCGGACAAAGGCAATGTTCGGCGCCTGTCCGACGGCATAGCCCAGCTTTGCCGGACGCAGATCGCGCACGGCCATGAGGGCGCAGTCGGCAAGCTTGCGGCCAAGATAGTCGCCGTATGCCTTTTCGCCGAACTTATTCTCGTCCAGCTCGCTTTTGCCGACCAGCGGGCCGGTGTGTGTGTGCGAGCAGGAAATAAACACGCTCTCCGCGGCGACGCCGGATTTTTCGGCGATCTGCGCGCGGTAGGCGCTCATCTGCTCCTGATCGACCATCAGATTGTCCAGCGCGATGAGCACGGCGCGCCCGTCTCCACAGCTGACGGCCAGTGCGCTTGCCTCCAGCGCGTCCAGAATACCGGTGGCAAAGCGCTCAACAAAATATCCGGAAATTTCAATTCCAAGCGGCGGCGTCACATCGACGCGCGCAAAACCGGCCTGAAAACTCATGCTTTTCTCCTCCATTCTGCCAAAAGCTGCCGCAGCCGTTGGCTGCGGCAGCTTGCGTGGTTTGCTGTCTTACTTTTTCAGATGCGCGTTGTGCACGGCGGTAAACGCGTCGATGACTCTCTGGATGTGCTCCTTTTCCCACGTCGGATGCAGGAACAGGTTGACGGTACGCGGACGCAGGGACTTGGCGACGGGGCAGACAACGCCTTCATACGTCAGACCCTCGCGGGTGTACTCCTTGGAGCAGAACGGGAACTTGTGCGAGCCGAAGCCGCCCAGCTCCTTGTACGCCTTCTCCTCGTATGCCTCCGGCCACTGGATGCCGTAGCAGGGGATGCCCATGCCGGCCAGCTCCTTGAGGAACGCGGGCGCATCGATGTCCAGCTTGTCCAGATCAAGGATGATCGGGAACCACCAGTAGGCGCACTGACGCTCTTCGGTGTCGACGGGCAGAGACTTGACGGCCTCCAGCTTGCCCAGCGCCTCGCGGTACATCTTTGCGTACTCGAAGCGGCGCGGCAGGTTCCACGTCTCCAGACGGGCCAGCTCGTTGATGCCGACGATGGACTGCATCTCGGTCATACGGAAGTTGAAGCCGACACGGTTGTGGATGTAGGGCAGCTTTTCCTCCAGCGCCAGCATGTTCATGCGCGCGCGGACGTCATAGCCGTGGTCACGGAAGGAACGGGCCTCCCAGCCGCGGTCCTCGTCGTTGGTGACGACCATGCCGCCTTCACCGCCGGTCGTAAAGTGCTTGGACTGTGCAAAGGAGAAGCAGCCGACGTCGCCGATGGTGCCGACGGACTTACCCTTGTACTTGCCGCCGATGGCCTGCGCGCAGTCCTCGATGACATAGAGGTTGTGCTTGCGGGCGATCTCCATGATGCGGCCCATGTCGCAGACGACGCCGTAGAGATGGACAACGACGATGCCCTTGGTGCGCTCGGTGATCTTGCTTTCGATGTCGTCGGGGTCAATGGTATGGCTCTCGTCAACGTCGCAGAAGATGGGAACCGCGCCCGCCTGCACGACGGCAAAGGACGAAGCAATAAAGGAATAGGACGGGACAATGACCTCGTCGCCAGGGCCGATGCCCAGCGTCGCGATGCCGATGTGCAGCGCGGCGGTGCCGTTGGTGCAGGAAATGGCCATCTTGGCGCCGCACCATTTGGCGAACTTCTCTTCAAACTCCATGCCCTTGTGGCCGGTCCAGTAGCAGACCGCGCCGGTGTCCAGCGCCTCGGCGATTTCCGCCTTGCTCTTGGGGTCAAACTGCGGCCAGCCGGGGAAGCCCAGCTCGGCGACGCCCGCGCCGTTCATAACAATTTCTTTCTTTTCGCTCATGATAGAAACCTCGCTTTTATTTGTAATTCTTTATTTTTTCACTTTCTCAGGCCGCTTGCGCGGCCGGACAGCCACATTGGGGCACGCAGCCGCAGCGTGCAGATGGAAATCAGACGCCGCGCTGCATCTCGTCGATGGAGGACAGGATTGCGTCAGCCATGTAATCCAGCTGCTCCTGCGTCAGACCGTAGACGGGGAAGTGCGTGAAGCGGTGGTTGAAAACCTCCTCGCAGACGGGGCACGTCTCGGCAATCGCCTTCTCGTCGTAGCCGTACTCGCGGAGAATCTCAAACTTGTACAGCGGGCCGAAGTGCGGAATCTGCGTGACGCCCTTTTCGTCCATCTTCTTCTTGAACAGCTGCACGTCGCCGCCCGCCTTTTCGGGGATAATCTGAAGCTGATACAGGTGGAACGTGGGCTTGATATCGTCATTGCCAAGATCCTGCGGAATCAGCGCGTCGCAGACGGACAGGCGCTTCGTCAGATACTCGGACGCCTGACGGCGCAGCTCGATGATTCTGTCGATACGCTCAACCTGAAGCTGGAGGCCGAGGCCCTGAATCTCGGTGGTGGAGAAATTGGTGGCGACGAACGGGCCGTTTTTGCCCTTGATGGCGGTGACATCATACAGCCAGTTCGGGATATGCTTGCTGAAATCCGTGCCGAGGAAGCGCGCGCGGCGCATCTCGGGCAGGAATTCGGTAACATTGGAGCAGAGAATGCCGCCCTCGCCGAACGAGGTGATGTTTTTGACCTCGTGGAAGGAGAACGAACCGAAATCACCGATGGTGCCCAGCTTGCGGTGCTTGTACTCGCCGCCGAACGCGTGCGCCGCGTCCTCAAGGACGATGATGTCATGCTGCTTCGCAAGCTCCATGATCGGGTCCATGTCGACCGGATAGCCGCCGATGTGGACGGGGATGATCATCTTCGTTTTGTCGGTGATCTTCTTCGCAACATCCTTCGGGTCCATGTTCAGCGTCAGCGGATCGACGTCGGCAAAAACCAGCTTGCAGCCGATGGAAAGCGGATACGCCATGGTCGCGGCAAAGGTAATGGCCGGAACGATGACCTCGTCGCCGGGCTTGAGGCCGGTGTATTTGCAGGCAATCTCAAAGCCCGCCGTGCAGTTGGTCAGGAACGTGGAGCCCGTGGTGTGCAGGTACGCGTCGCACATGTTTTCGGCCTTGCCGACCTCGACGTCCAGCGAAAGCTTTGCAGGGGGAACGGCGACCTTGTCCAGCGCGAGGACGTCCTTCTCAACCGCCGCAAGCGCCTTATCATAAGCCTCGCCCTTGCCCTTCATCAGGAATTTGATGATGGTCATCAGGTCCTGCGCGTTGTAGTTCTCGCCGACAGCCGCCCAGGGGACTTTGGTTTCACCGGTGTTATACCGGAAATCCGATGCTTTTTTCTCCATTTTTGTATTGCTCCTTTCAAATTTCAGTACGGTTTTACAATCGGACCGACGGGAGCATTACGGATCGCGGCAGCAGTTGAACAAGCCGACCGCGTGATCAAGTGGTTTGTTCATGGTGTACCTCTTCTACCGTTATGGAATCAGTTTGAATTTTGTCTGTGCTGTTGACTTTCAGATTACAGGTCTACGACACACTTTTCGTCATTGGAGCGGTAGGCCGCCTCCATGACGCGCTGGACCTGAACGGCGTCCTCCGCGGGAACCTCGAGGGGGAGGTTGTTCAGGATGGAATTGCCGAAGGACTCGATCTCGCGGGTGTACATGTTGCCGAATTCAACGTCGATCTGCTCGCCCTTGACGTCCTTGGTGTCCTGCTGGGCGTCATAGCCGCCGACCTCGCCGCAGAACAGCGCGTCCAGCGTGCCGCCGTCGATCTGGCCGATGATGTTTTCACCGACAAGACGGCCCTGATCGCCGAATACCTCAAGGCGCCACTTGGCGGCCTCGTCGGGGATGTTGAAGTTGGACTGCACAACGCACTGGCAGCCGTTTTCCAGCCGCATCAGAACCATGGAGGAGTCCTCAACCTCATAGTGGAACGTCAGGGTGTCGTGGAACGCCGCGACCTGCTTGACCCTGGAGCCGGTGATATACTGCATCAGGTCGATGCAGTGCACGCCCATGTCCATCATCGCGCCGCCGCCGCCGTTCTTCTTGCTCTGGCGCCAGTTGCCGGGCATGTCGGGATACCAGCAGGTGAACTGCGAATAGCCGGAGACGGGCCGGCCGATCTTTCCGTCGGCGATGGCCTTCTTCATGGCCATGACGTAGGCGCCGAAGCGCATCATCAGACCCGCGGCAATCTTTACGCCCTTGCTTTCGCAGTATTCGACAACCTTCTGGCCCTCTTCCGAGGTCATGGCCAGCGGCTTTTCAATCAGGATATGCTTGCCCGCGTCGGCGGCCATCATGGCCTGCTTTGCGTGCAGGACGACGGGAGAGGCGATATAGACCGCGTCGATTTCGGGGTCGGCCAGCAGGGCGGCCTCGCTGTCATAGGCGCGCTTGCAGTTCCACTTGGCGCGGGACTTTTCGGCCAGCTCCATGTTGATCTCCATGACGGCAATCAGCTCGGCGTTATCGGCCAGCATCATGCCCGGAATCGTTCTGCGGTCGGCAATGCCGCCGGCGCCGATGACGCCCCAGCGAAGTTTTTTCATAATTCGATCTCCTTTTATCATGCGCCCGAAGGCGATTATTTCCGTAGTTATGGCTTTTGTATGGTTGGAATCTCGGGTTTGCTTTTTATGTGCGCCGCTGCTGCGCGGCGTCCGTGTCCGGATGTCTGTATCGTGCGGGGTGCGGAAGAATACGGTAAAACCGCGTTTTGCGGGAACAGGGGGCTGAAAAGCCCCCTGTTTTCAGTCGCTGGGTGTGCTTTTAACCGTCAGATGACGATCAGTTGAAGCTCCAGAAGTTCTCGACGTTGCTGTTGTCAACCATGAACAGGTCGATGCCGGTCTGGGTGGGAACTTCCTTGCCCTCGAAGTAGCCGATAGCGCCTTCGTAGATGAACTGGGCCAGGACCCATGCGTCAACGTTCAGGCAGGCGGTGTAGTTGGGGTCGTTGTCATGCAGCTTGCCGAACGGCTCTGCACCGTAAGCGCCCATGGAGAAAACCTTGACGTCGGTGTTGCCGACAGCCTGAAGGGCCGCGACAGCGCCCATCGCGCCGTTGTCAACGTCGGAGATGATGTAGTCGTACGGCTCGACGACAGCGGAGATTGCATTGTAAGCGGTCTCGCGGTTGCCCTGAGAGTCATACTTGTTCAGGATCTCGATGGTGATGCCTTCGGCGGCAGCCTGGTCAAAGACCTCGTGCAGGCCGACAAAGCGCTCCTGGCAGTGGGTGGAAACAGCGTTGGTCAGCTCAACGATGCGGACGCTGGTCTGGCCCTTTTCCTTCAGGTAGTTGATGAAGTACTCGCCGGTGATGGTGCCGGTAGCCTTCTGGTCCCACGTGACGGTGGTGACAGCCTTCTCGGCGCCGTCGGTCCAGTAGCCGTCATAAATGACAACGGGGATGCCGGCGTCAACAGCCTTGGTCAGAGCGACCGCGGAGCCGTCGGGGGTGATGGGGTCGACCATGATGATGTCAACGTTGTTGGCAATCATGTTCTCGATCTGCTTGGTCTGGGTCTCGTCGTTCAGGTCGCCGTCCTCGCAGACGATGTCAGCGCCGTAGTATGCGCCGATGGCTTCCAGAGCCTGCGCCAGAGCTGCGCACCATTCGTCGCCCTTGTAGCAGATGGAGCAGCCGATCTTCTTGCCTTCCAGCGCGGTGGTGTCCTGAAGGACAACAGCGGCGGGAATGCCGAGCTCAGCGGCCTTGCCTTCGGTGGCGATCTCGTCGGTCTTTACCGCGCCTTCAACGGGAGCGGGCTCTTCTTCCTTGGCGGGTTCTTCCGCAGCGGGCGTTTCCGCAGCGGGAGTCTCAGCGGCCGGAGTCTCGGCAGCCGGAGTCTCGGTCTTGGCGGCACAGGCGACAAGGCCCAGAACCATGACCAGAGCAAGAAGCATAGCGATCAGTTTCTTCATTTTTGTATTCCTCCTTAATTTTTATCTAACAGGTTTCCCTGTTTAGACCGGTTGGTTCCGCCGTGCTCAGACGCACAGCGCCATAATCTTCTCCTGCGTCGCCTCGGCGGCGTCCAGCTCGCCCATCTTATGGCCCTCATGCATGACCATGATGCGGTCGCACATGCCGAGCAGCTCGGGCATTTCGGAGGAGATCATGATGATGGTCTTGCCTTCCTTGACCATCTGGTTGATCAGGCGGTAGATTTCGGCCTTTGCGCCGACGTCGATGCCGCGGGTCGGCTCGTCCAGGAACAGAATTTCAGAGTTCTGGAACAGCCACTTGGCGATGACGACCTTCTGCTGGTTGCCGCCGGACAGATACTGGACCTCGGTTTCCATGCTGGGCGTGACGACGTGCAGCTTTTCGGCGTATTCCTTGCTGAGCGACTGCTCAAGGCTTTCGCGGATGACGCCGCCCTTGATGACGCGCTTGAGGTTGACCAGCGTGGTGTTGCGCTTGACGGACATAATCTGGACAAGGCCCTGAAGCTTGCGGTCCTCGGGGATCAGGCCCAGGCCGTCGTGAATTGCGTTTGCGAAGGTGTGATAGTGGACCTTTTTGCCGCGGACGTAGACCTCGCCCGCATCAAGCTTGTCGATGCCGAGGACGGCGCGGGCAAGCTCGGTACGGCCTGCGCCGACCAGACCCGAGATGCCGAACACCTCGCCGGCCTTGACCTCAAAGCTCACGTCCTTGACAAAGCCGCGGCTGAGGTTTCTGACCTCAAGGATCGTCTCGCCGATGGGCGCCGGCTCCTTGGGGTATTCCTGACCCATTTCACGGCCGACCATCATGTTGATCAGCTGCTGCTTGTCAACGGAGGAGACCGGAATCGTGTCGATGTGGCGGCCGTCGCGCAGAACGCTGACGTTGTTGCACAGGCCGAAGATTTCGTCCAGACGGTGCGAAATGTAGATGATGGTGATGCCCTTTTCGCGCAGCTGCTTGACAATGCGGAACATAACCTCCAGCTCGCGGTCGGTCAGAACCGCGGACGGCTCGTCCATGACCAGAATCTTGGAGTTGTTGTTGATGGCGTGCATGATCTCGACGATCTGCTTCTTGGCGACGGTCAGGGAGGAGACCTGCGCGTTGATGTTGATGTCCATGCCCAGATCGTCGACGATGTTCTGTGCGCTCTGGCGCATGCCCTTCCAGTCGACCAGGCCACCCTTCATCATGACGTTGCCGAGGAACATGTTCTCCGCGACGCTCAGCGGCTCGGCCAGCTTGATTTCCTGATGGACGACGCTGATGCCGGCATGGCGCGCCTCAATGGGGCTGCCGAAGCGGCAGGGCTTGCCCTCGAGGATGATCTCGCCCTCGTTCGGCTGGTAGATACCGGCCAGAACCTTGATCAGCGTGGACTTGCCCGCGCCGTTTTCGCCGACGAGGCCGTGGATGGTGCCGCGCTCAATGTTGATGGTGACGTCATCCAGCGCCTTGACGCCGGGGAACTCTTTTGAGATGTTTTTTAATGTTAAGATATAGTTATTATCCATTGTTCACCCAACCTTTCCTAAAGTGTCTGTACGGTCAGGTCAATCAGGACTTCTTCTTGTTGCTGGCGACGTCAAGCGTGACGGCGAGCACAAGGACGATGCCCTTAAGGACGTCCTGCACGAACGGGTCGACGCCCATCTGGGAGAAGCCGTTGAACAGCGTGTTCAGGAAGATGCAGCCGAACATGGTGCCGATAACGCGGCCCTTGCCGCCGGCCAGCGAAACGCCGCCGATGATCGAGCCGATAACGGCGTCGAACTCATAGTTCTGGCCGTTGGTGACGGCGACGGAGTTCAGACGGGACATCAGGACCAGACCGCCGAAGGTGGCCAGAACGCTGCCCAGCAGGAACGTGCCGAACTGATAGCCCTTGACGTTGATGCCGGAGAAGAAAGCCGCCTCACGGGAGCCGCCGACGGCGTAGAGGTTGCGGCCGACGCGGGTCTTGGCGGTGACGAACTGTGCGATGGCATAGACGATGATCATCAGCAGGACACAGATGGGGAAGGTATTGTTGAAGATGTAGCCGCGGCCGAGGACGGCGATGGCCTCGGGCATGTTGGCGATCGGCACAGCCTGCGTCAGGAGCTTTGCAAGGCCGTAGCAGATGTACTGCGTGCCCAGCGTCGCGATCATGGCGGGAACGCCGACGTAGGAGACCATCAGGCCGTTGATTGCGCCGACGGTCAGGCCGATGGCGAACATGATCAGCACGGCAAGGCCCACGGGCATGCCGACGTTCTTCATCAGAATGGCGCCGACACAGCTGGTCAGGCAGACCATACGGCCGAGGGACAGGTCAAAGTTGCCGGTCAGAAGCATGATGGACTGGCCGAGGGCGACGATGGCGACGGTGGAGCTTTGCAGAAGAATGTTCTTCCAGTTGCTCCACGTCAGGAAGTACTGTGCGCCGAACTTGGCGTAGGAAATGATGGAGAATACGACGATCAGAATGGCGATGCCGACAAGGCTCATCCAGTCCTTGACGAGCGCGCCGACGCTCTTCTTGCTGCGTAATGTTGTTGCGTTTGTACTCATGAATGATTCCTCCTGGTTTTTTCGCTTCGCTCTTTTGCTGGGACAGGGCCGCCGTATGGTCTTACGGCAGCAGGTGCTTTGTGCTGTGGCGGGGATATACGTTGTAGGGGCGGAAGCCCTCGGCGTAGGCCACGCCGCACTGGTAGCCGCGATATCTGGAGCAGGTGCGGATCATGTCCACAAAGTCGATGCCGTCGTGGTCGAGCATCCACTTGATCTGCGACTCGTGCATCTCAAGCGCCTTGAGCTTCATCTCGATCTGATCGGTAATATCGACATAGTGGGTGGGGTTGAAGTCCACGCCCGCCAGCGTATCCATAAAGAATGTGGGGATCATGCTTTCATACGCGGGATACTTGACCGAGCGATGCGGCAGGCCCGACATGAACGCGCCGTTGGTCGCCAGATGGCTGGTCTCGACATGGTCCTGCATATAGTCCACGTCGTTATGCGTGATGATCACGTCCGGCCGCGTGTAGCGGATGACGTCGGCGACGGCGTCGATCTGCGCCTGATCGTGGCGGTTGACCTGCATATCCGAAACGTTGATGTTGAAAACTTCCTTTGCGCCGATGAACTTGCCGGCATTCTCCGCTTCCTTTTCGCGGATTTTGCCGAGGGGACCGGGTTCGATGATAACGTGTCCCTGATCGCCGTTTGCCACATGGCACATATAGACGTCCGCGCCCTGCTCGACATACTTGCGGAGCGTGCCGGAGCACGCAATCTCCAGATCGTCGGGATGGCAGCCAATCGCCAGAACTCTCATGATCTTCACCTCTTGCTAAAATTAAAAACAGGCGTTTCCGCCGGAATCTGAAACGGCAGCAAGAGCGCCGCTCCGCGAGCCCTGAAGCCGTTCTGCGTGAAGCATTGCATGCTGCCTTGTGTCCATAATAGACCGAAGTCGGTTGTTTTGTCAATAATATTTGTAAATTATTTTTACGAATAGTGCAATGATAGTGGATACCGTACAAATGAAATATCCGTTTTTTGTGTGATTTTACTACTTTGCAACCATTCCGAACGGTGCATTCTCACTATCCTTTTTAAGAATAAAAGGTTCAAAATTCTTCCCGCTCTGGCAGAAAATGCCGCAGAAAGGCAGAGCGCTTCCCGCGGCATTGTTTTCAGCGATTCAATTGATGCACATTACGCCTGAAGGCCGCCGGCTGCGGCGATTTCCTTCCAGACAAGGCGCACGGAGGCGATGGCCTCCTCCAGCGGCGCGACGGACAGATCGTTTTTACCCTGAAGGCCCTCGACGAAATACTTCAGCTCATTATAATATCCGCCGAGCGAGGAAATATTGCCGCCGATGCTGTTGTCGCCGGTGAACTGCGCGGCCAGCTCCGGATGGAACGGCTCGCCGTCGTTCGGATAGACCGTCAGGCCGTTTGCGTCGTTCGTAATCGTCGCCTTTTCCAGCTTGACGCGGAACGTCGCGGTAAACGGGAACGCGGCGGGATAGTCCCAGCCGGCCTCGATGCTGACGGCGGTATCTCTGCCATAGTTGTAGATGGCGAAAATCTGCTCCAGCATGCCGTCCGCGTCGCGGTAGCCGCCTGCCTGAATCCGGTCCGGCTCGCCCAGCAGATAGCGGACGAAATCGACGTCATGCACGTGCATGTCCACGGCCACGCCGCCGGACTGTGCCGGGGTGTGCAGCCAGTTGCGGCTGGCCCACGTCGGGCGCGAGGAAACGCGCTGGAACACGCCGGACAGAACGCGGCCGTAGGTTCCTTCGTCCACCGTCTTTTTCAGCCACGCGTATTCGTCCCACAGACGGATGACCTGACCGACCATCATCTTCCGGCCGGTGCGCGCTTTCGTCTCCAGAAGCTTCTGCATGTCCTCCTCTGTCAGGCAGACGGGCTTTTCGCAGAATACGTCGCGTCCCGCCTCCATCGCCGCGCAGGCGTGCGCCGTATGCAGATACGTCGGCAGGCAGATATCGACAACGTCCACATCCGCCTTTTCGATCAGCGCCATGCCGGATTCATACGCCTGGGCGCCGGTCTGCTTTTCCATCTGTTCCAGAAAATCCGGACGGTCGTCGGCAATCGCCGTCACCTTCACGCCGAGGTCCGCCAGCGCCGCATAGCACGCCGCATGCATGCCGCCCATAAAGCCGCAGCCAATCAGTCCAACCTTAATCATGTTCTGTTCCTCCTGTCCGTAAGCTTAAAACTTCTTTGCCAGAATCCGGCCAATCGAGGCCGAGGTATTGTAAATGATCTGATCCGGCGCGTGACCGTAGGCGGGGATCATCTCGCCCGTGACCCAGCCGTCATAGCCGATGTCCGCAAACGCCTGCATGACCGCGGGCCAGTCCACGTCGCCCGCCAGAATGTCCACAAACGAGTTCAGGCCGCCCGGGTTGCGGCGGAAGTCCTTGAAATGGACCTTTTTGATACGCCGGCCGAGAATGCGGATCCACTGCTCGGGATAGCCGGAGTAGACCACGTTGCCCACATCAAAGTACGAGCCGATCCACTCGCTTCCGATTTCGTCGATGAACGCGCGCATTTCCAGCGGGGACAGCAGGAACTTGTTCCAGACGTTTTCCACGCCGATGTTGATCTGATATTCGGCCGCGACAGGCGCAAGGCGCTTCATCTCGGCCACCGCGCGCTCCCAGCACACGTCGTAGGCCACGACGGGACGCTCGGGCACGAATTCAACCGATACGCTGCCGGGGACAAGCAGAATCGTGTCCGCGCCGAGAGCCTTTGCCGTTTTGATCTCGCAGACGGCGGCCTGATGTGCCTTTTCCCGCTCGGCGGGATCGTCCGAGGTGAACGACCAGGCCCAGTAGAGGCTGGACGCAACGCTGGGCAGCGCAATGCCGATTTCCTCCGCCGCACGGCGGATTTCGGCCAGCTGCTCAGGCGTGGTGTTCATCGTCACGTCGCCCTCGGCATCGAGCGTCAGCTCAATGCCGTCAAAGCCCGCGTCCCTTGCAAGCCGCATCGCCTCAAACACGTTTTTCCCGGTAAACGACCAGTAGCTGATGGATTTTTTCATGTGTGCACTTCCCTTTCTGTGTTGATTTCACTGTTTACTTTCGTCCGTGTTGCGCTTATAATTCCATTATAAGCTTGTGTTTTGAGCTTACAATATAAAATCCGGTGCAAAATTTATAAAATCGGTCATGCGCGGTGAAGCTGTCATGGAAATGGAATACACCCCAATTCCGCTTACCACGGTCTTTGACGTGGAGGCCATCGTCAATATCGCCTATTACAAGCTGGCAAGCGACTATGTGTTTGCCGGCGAGTCGCACTTCTTCTGGGAGTTTATCTATGTCGACCGCGGGAGCATCATCGTCACCGCCGGTGCGGACCGCTATTTCCTGAAGGCCGGCGAGCTGGCGTTTCACTGTCCGTATGAGTTTCACTCGTTCCAGTCCGTCGGCGCGAGCGATATCATGGTCGTCTCGTTCTGCTGTGAAAGTGAGGCAATGCACCGGCTGGAAAAAAAGGTTCTGCTGCTGCACCAGCATGAGCGGCAGTGTCTCAAGCCCCTGATGGAGGAGGCGCAGCAGGCGTATCAGTATTTTGAAAACGACCCGCCGCGCGTCAATCTGCGCAAAAAGCCCACCGCCCCATGGGGCAGCGATCAGCTGATCAAGCTGTATCTGGAGCAGTTTCTCATCTGCATCTGCCGCCGCGGCGACAACGTGCGCTTTTCCCAGCGCGCCGTCACCTCGTCGCAGCTGCATCAGTATCTGCTTCTGGCGCAGCAGGCGCGCGACTATCTGGAGGCGCACTATTCCGAGGCGGTCACGCTGACGTCGATGGCCGCGGCGCTGGGCGTCAGCGTCTCGCAGCTCAAGCGCGTTTTCCGCGAGCAGATCGGCCAGTCCATGGTTCGGTATCTCACGGCGCTGCGCATCGGCGAGGCAAAGCGCCTGATCCGCGAGGGCAATCTGACCTTTACCCAGATTGCCGAGCGCGTCGGCATTGAAAGTATCTACTATTTTTCCAATCTTTTTAAGAAGCAGACGGGCATGAGCCCGTCGGAATACGAAAAAACACTCAAAGGATAAGGAGCACCCTGAAATGAGAAGCTATGTTCTGAAAAAAATCACCGGAAGCCCCGACTGGAGCGCCATCGACGTCATGCCCATCGACAATCTGCTGTGGACCGAGCCGCCGGTCGATATCCGCGCGCAGGCGCAGCTGTGCTGGGACGACGAGGCGATTTATGTGCATCTGCGCGCGTGGGAAACGGAAATCCGCGCCGTGCACAACACTCCCATGCAGTCGGTCTGCGAGGACAGCTGTCTGGAATTCTTCTTCCGGCCGACGGACGATCTGCGCTATTTCAACATGGAATTCAATCTCAACTGCGCGCTTTACCTCGGCTTCGGGCCGAATATGCCGGAGCTGACGCGGCTGGCCGTGCAGGACGAGGCGGAAATCTTCCGGCCGCACGCACAGCGCACGGAGGACGGCTGGGAAATCTTCTACCGCGTGCCGTTTTTCCTTGTCCGGCGCTTCTTCCCCGATTTCCGGCCCGAAATTGGCCTTGCCATGTATGGAAACTGCTATAAATGCGGCGACAAGACCGTAAAGCCGCACTTTTTGTCGTGGAATCCCATCCGCAGCATCGAGCCGCAGTTCCATTGTCCGCAGGATTTCGGGCGGCTGATTCTGGGCGATTGACAGAAAACTGTGAAAAATCCACAAATTTCATTTGTAAAATCTATTTATAAATAACCCCGCTTCTGAATTGACACCGGAAAAGTCAGGTGATATGATGAAATCGCAGATTGTCCGCGGCACTGCGCACGCAGACGCGGATTCCGTATGGTTTCACATTTTGAAGGAGGCTTCTTTATGAACATGATCGACACCCTGAAGGGTTCCTATTTCTCTGAGGTCCTGCCGGAGGGCTGGGACATTGCGAAGAT
>CAKUJN010000041.1 GCA_934661735.1 uncultured Oscillospiraceae bacterium | reverse complement strand
ATGGCGGTGACTTCGATGAACTTGCCGTCGGGCTTATCCTTCAGGCGGTTCATGACCTTGATGAAGTCGATCTTCGGGGTCTTGCCGTAGGGGATGATCTCCTCGGGCAGCAGGCCGAGCTTCTCACGGAAATAGTCTACCGGAGGCAGAGCCTTTTCCGCTTCCTCAGCGATCTGCCAGTCCTTGTACACGGTCGGGTCCAGCGTGACGTGGCCGTCGGGATGTACATACTTGCCGTCTACGAAATTGATTGCCATGGTGTTTTCCTCCTTAAGGAATCCGCAGGGGTCTTAACATCCCCTGTGGAGAATGATATCTGACGCCGCGCTTCCAAAATTCACGTACCTCGGCGCCGAATTCTGAATCGATATTTTTATATCGGTTCGACAATAGAATAACATTTGCGCCGCCGGAAGTCAATGTGCAAAACGACCATCATTCGGAAGAAAAGCTGTGCAAACTGAACAATTTTTTACCGCCGCATGCATATGAAACGCCGCCGCGGCAGGGTCTGCCGCGGCGGCGCAGGCGTATTGAAATACAGCGCTCAGTTTTCACTCCGCTTGATCTCCGGCGCGGTCGTCTCGGTCACATTGGCCTGCGCACGCACCAGCGCAATCGCCTTTTTCATGCGCAGATTCTGAAGCACTCTGCGCTCAAACTCCGCGTCATAATACGGCCGCAGCTGCTCCATGGTCATGTGGTTCTGGCGGCAGATCTCGGCCAGCTCGCCCGCGATGTCATGGTCGTCCACCGTCAGATTTTCCAGCTCTGCAATGCGCATGGCGGCCTTCTGGATGCGCAGATTGCTCTCTGCGTCGGCACGTGCATCCTCGCGCAGCTTCTGCATGTCGCTGCCGCTGAACTGGCAGTAGGCCTCCAGCGACAGGCCGCGCTGCGCAAGCTGCGCCTGCATCGTCTCCAGCTGTGCGTCGATGGCCTTTTCCACCTCGTCCGCCTCCGGCGTGAAGTCCAGCGTTGCCGCTGCCTGCCGGATGAGCTTGTCCTGAAGCTCCATTTCCGACCGGTCGTCGTAATACGCGCGCAGGCTTTCGGCCATTTTCATGCGCATTTCGGCGTAGGAATTGCACTCGCCGACGGTCTTTGCAAACGCGTCGTCGGATTCATAGTCGCCCTTTTCGCGAACCTCATGGATTTTGCAGCGGAATTCCGCATCCCTGCCCGCCAGATCCTCCGCGCGGTAGTCCTTCGGGAACGTCACATGCACCGTAACCTCGTCACCCGCGCATTTGCCGACCAGCTGCTCTTCAAAGCCAGGGATAAACATCCCGCTGCCAAGCAAAAGCGTCTGCTTCTGCGCCGTGCCGCCGTCAAACTGCTTTCCGTCGACGAAGCCTGCGTAATCCATCATCACCTCGTCGCCGAGCTTTGCCGGACGGTCCACGGCTTTTACGCACGGCATCTGCTGACGCAGCCGCAGAAGCTGGCGGTCGATTTCCTCATCGGTGACGATCACGCGTTCGAACGTTCCGTTCAGGCCCTTGTAAATAAACTCCATGTCGCTTCTCCTGTTACATTTGTTGTTTGATCGCGGAAATCAGAATATCGCCCGCAACCACGCGATCCTCAGCGGCAAAGCCGTCGGCAAAGTTGTCGGAATACAGAATCTGTGCCGTGGGCGCGAACTCCTCGTCGCCCTCCCAGACCATGATCTGCATGACATAGCCGTCCAGAAGCGTAAACTGATACCCCGCGTCGCCGTGGTTCAGCGTCATTGCCCCCATTTTTTCACATGCCGCACGGAATTTCGCCGTGCGCGTGCCGAAGGTAAACGCCGCACGTGTCAGGCACCGGCCGGTATACGGGCCGATGTACATCTCACCCCACGGCATCTCGCGGAACGTGACAAAGCCGCCGGACGGCTGCGCGCGCTTTCCCTCCAGAAGAAACCGGAGCAGGAATGTCTGGCACGGCAGGCTTTTCAGCGCGAACGCGTCCGCACGCTCTGCACGGATGGCGTATTCCGGCCACGACAGCCGGTATTTCACGCCCAGAAGTGTGATTTCAAATTCACTCTTCTCCGCGTCAAAGCGCACGCCGCAGCGCGCGGCCGCCTCCTCGGGGATGAAGCAGCGGTAGCGCGCGCAGTAATGCGCAAACGGGACCTCTTCCTTGTTGTTCTGTATCTGCATCGATTACTCCTGAATGCTGGACGGGAACAGCTCGCGGTTTGTGTGCGGGAGGAAGCACGCCGCGACAAACTCGTCCATATAGCGTGGATTGGTGGACAGCTCCATATAGGTCATATTCGACGCCAGCTCGTCGACCTTGTCGACCGCGCAGTCCGAGCGCGCCATGGCGTAGGCGCCAGCCAGCGACGAGTTGCCGATATATTCATAGAGGCTCCGGTCAATGTCGGGGAACATGCCGATGCGCACAGCGTTTTCCATGTTGATGCCCGATCCGATGCCGCCCGCGACGTACACATGCTCCAGCACGCTCACATCCATATCAAGGCTTGAAAGCATGATATTGATTGCGGAAAAAATCGCGGCCTTTGCGCGGATGAACGAGTCGATGTCGACCTCCGTGATCGAAATCTCGCGACCCGTTTCGCTCTCGTCCTTTGTCGCAAGGATATACCTTCCCATGCCGTGCTGATCGCGCGCGACGCGACTCCCCTCGCGGACAAACTGGCCCTTGGCCGAGATGATCGACGTGCGGTACAGCTCGGCGATGATATCGATGATGCCCGAGCCGCAGATGCCGACCGGCTTCTGCTCCGCGCCGCCGACAATTCGGAGCGTCGGCTCCATTGTATCTCTGTCGATTGTGACAGCCTCGACCGCACCGTCGGTGGCGCGCATGCCGCAGGAGATATCGCCGCCCTCAAAGGCGGGACCGGCCGAACACGCGCACGACATCATGAAATCGCGGTTGCCGAACACCAGCTCGCCGTTGGTGCCAAGGTCGATGAACAGGGAGAACTCATCCCTGTCCCAGATCAGACTGGTCAGTGCGCCCGCCGTGATATCGCCGCCGACATACGAGCCGATGTTCGGCGAAATCAGGATTTCCGCGTCCGGATTTGCGGGGAAGCCGAGATCCTTGGCGCGCAGGCCGCGCCACTGGAAAAACGTCGGGATATACGGCTCCATGCGGACCGGCTCGGCGTCAACCCCGAGAAGCAGATGGTTCATCGTCGTATTGCCGGCAATGGCGGCGCGGAAAATCCGGTCGGCCGTAATGCCCGCGGTGCTGCACATCAGCGCAACCATCGGACGCAGCGTCTCCTTGAGAATCGCATCCTGAAGGCGCTTGACGCCGCCAGGCTTTCCCTGCTCGATGATGCGGTTGATCACGTCCGCACCGTAGCGGATCTGGCCGTTGCCGGCGGAGGCCTTGGCGACAATCGAGCCGTCGCTCAGGTCCATCAGAACGCCCGTGACGGTCGTGGTGCCAATATCGATGGCGCAGCCGTAATACGGCGCGGAGCGCTTTTCCGTCACGTCGATGACCGTGAGCGTATCGCCGCTGCGCACACCGGAGAATGTCACCTTGAAGTTCCCCTCGCGCAGCGTTTTTGCCAGCTTCCGGACCACATGATAGCTCAGACGCACGTCCCCGCACTGCTCGACGTCCTGTACCGCGCGGATCAGCCGCTCGGTGTCCGGCATGGTGTCGTCCAGCGTCGGCTCGTCCATTTCCAGCCACGCCTGCACAAATGAGTCATTCTGGAACGTAATGCCCGCGTCCTGCAAATCGCGCTGTAATTTATAGAAAATTTCCACTTCTCTGCCAGTGGACAGGTCGGCCGTTTTCATGCGGCTCTTGTACGCCGAGGCAATATCCGGCACCATGACGACCACGTCGGAGGCAATCTTGCTTGCGCAGCTCAGCCGCCAGCCGTCGGCATATTCCTCGTCCGTGATATGGCCGGTCTGCGGTCCGGAAAGCGTGCCCTCCAGCAGCTTCACGCGGCATTTGCCGCAGGAGCCGTTGCCGTTGCACGGCGCGTCGATTGCGACGTTGCTGCTTTTTGCAACCTCCAGCAGCGTGGCGTCGGGCGCGGCAAATGCCTTGACCTCGTCCTGACTGTTTTCAAAGCGGAATGTGACCTGATACATGGGGTGTGTGCTCCTTTCGTGTACGAATTTCAGGGACCATTTTCATCTGCGCGCCGCATCGCGTGCGACGCGCCTGTCTGCCGGCCTCGGGAGGCCGGATGTACCTGCCTCCCCTGTTCGTATCTCCGGAATCGGCCGCGGCGCGCTTCGTGCGTCCGGCCGAAAAAGAGGGAGGGCAAAAGCCCTCCCCCTCAATGTGCAGTCAGCTGTCCGGCAGCTCCGGCAAAACCGGACGGCGCATGGGAGCTGCGCCACTGCCGCGGCCTCTGAATGAATTTCGTGAAGCTCTGCGTCTTTGATTATATTACATCAGCGGCTCCATGGCAAGCACCGGATGATTCTTTTCCGTCAGGAAATTCATCAGCTCGTCGCAGTCGGTGCAGATTGTCTCGTCTGCAATCATGTCGGTGAAGTTGTCAATGCCGTAAAGCTCCTTCGCGGTCTTGTTCAGACGCTCGCCCACGTCGTCCTTCAGCTCCTTCGGCATCCAGACGATACGCTCGATACCGCCCTCGGCGTGGATGAACTTCTTCGACGAAATGAAGTGACGGCCGTGGCCCATATAGCCGGGGGTCTGTACGCCGCCGCCGGTGCAGGAGGCCAGCTCGCCGAACGTCATACCGGCAGGCGTCATGCCCGCGTACTCGCGGTTGACGACAATGAAGCCGTTGGACATCGGCTCGATGCCGGAAATGCACTCGAAGCAGCCGCAGGAGGTCATCGGGTCCTCCATGATGGAGTACAGCGTAACCTCTTCGACCGCGCCGTGCGTCGCGTCGGCAATAGCCTTGTTGACCGTTTCATAGCGGCCGGTGCGCTCGTCGATGCAGCCCTCCTTCATGATGGGCTGGGACGGGCCGTTCGGGTTCAGCTCATATGTTGCCTTGGCGTCCAGCCACGACACCGCGCCGCACAGGCCAAGGCGCTCGGGCGTGACCACGCAGCAGTGCGCGGGCGCGAACGACTGGCACAGGATGCAGGTGAAGAAGCGGTCGACGGACTCGTCGGTCATGCTGGCCAGACGGTCGTCACGCATGTTATAGCGCGGGATGGCGACGTCGTTCAGGAACGCTGTGGCCTTGACCGGATCGGTGATCAGATGGACCTCGCACTTGTCGACGACAGCGTCGAACTCGTCGGAGATCATGTGATACAGAACCTCGGCAAAGTGCGTCAGGCGCAGGCCCTTGTCATACGCGTCTTTGGAAATACGGATGCGGAACTGGTTGCGCTGGCCGGTGTGCATGACGCCTTCCATATAGTTGAACCACGCGTGGATTTTACGCTCGATGACAGACTCAAAGTCGGCCTGCATCTTCTTGCCCGCGACATAGACGCAGGTGGCAAGCGCGTATTCCAGCTCGCCGGAGTCGATATCGGGACCATCGATAACAA
The DNA here is from genome assembly GCA_934661735.1 of uncultured Oscillospiraceae bacterium. Classification (GTDB taxonomy): domain Bacteria; phylum Bacillota; class Clostridia; order Oscillospirales; family Oscillospiraceae; genus CAG-170. Next base: position 13,062 of record CAKUJN010000041.1, on the reverse strand, counting down.
TCTTGTGATCCTCGACCTCGTCCATATCCTTCATCAGGACAAGCTCGCAGGTGGTGTTCTTTGCCGACCAGAATTCAACCTTCATGTCGGCCTTGCGGATGATTTCGCCCTCGAAGGCAGCCGCGAACGCAACCGGAATCGGAAGCTCCTTGGACTTGATCTTGATGCCGCGCAGCTCAAGAGACTTTTTGACCGTCTCATTGTGGTCGCAGCAGCTTTCCAGAGCGCCCGGGACCTGATTCTCGCCGAGGTCAATGTCAACCACGACGGGGAAGCCCAGCGCAATCGCGCCCGCGCCGGCGGAGACAACGACATTGTCAATCGCGCCGAAGGTGTTGACAAACGCGGGAACGCGCTCCTTGGTGTATTTCAGCAGGCCCGCCAGATCGCCAGGCTGGACATTGCCGAAGATCAGGGCCGCGCGGATGGCGACCGTGACGACATGGATGACCGCGGTCACATCGTGGCCCAGCGGAATGACACGGAACTCAAGGCCCATCTTGACGCCCGCGTCGGCGCACTGCTCAATCACGTCGCCGACCATAAAGGTCATGATGCCCTTGGACTGATAATCCTTGACGACCTTTGCCACGTCCTCAGCGTTTTCGGCCTTGCCCAGCACAACGGCCACGCCTGGGATATCGCCCGTGACCAGCGGCACGCCGAGGCTTCGGATGACGGGATCGGGAACGAAGCCGATACCGGCCACGCGCGCGTCCTCATAGCTCTCCTTCGGCTCGACAAACTTCAGGCCCTCAAGAATTTCCGCACCGACAGCCGTCGCCAGACCGGCATTCAGCGCCTGGCCCAGATCCTCCTGATCGGTGATGAGGCTTTTCAGCACGCCGACGCATGCGGGCAGGTCGCCCAGCGTCTTGACCTTCACGCCGGTCGCGGCATAAATGGTGGGGAAGAAATATGCAGTGTCAGGGAATGCGATTTCTTTCTCTGCGCCGTATTTTGCGATTGCGTCATTGACCGCGCCTTCGGTCAGGCCGGCAACGGCATGCGAGCCGCCGTAAATCAGATCCATTAGTACGCTCATGGAATTTCCTCCTGTTCACATATCCCCCCAACGGGGTTACTGTGATATTAGAATACCAATTTTTTGCTCGTTTGTACAGTATTTTTTGTTGGATTCCCGAAATTTTCCCGCCGGATGCGCATCCGCACAGCCCGCGCGGAAAGCGGACAGGGGACCCGCAGTCGGGTCCCCTGTTGTGCAATCAGACCTCCAGATAGGAGTCGGAATACAGCTCGTGGTTCTTGAAGATGTCGCAGGTCTTGATGGTCTCCATCAGACGCAGGTCGTTCGGGTTGACGATGGCGGAGGTCAGGCCCTGCATCATCGCCATGGCGACCAGTGCGGAGTCCATGATCGGACGCAGCGTCTTGGGCGCGCCGTTGGAGTTGTTGGACAGACCGCCGGTGGACTTCAGGCCCTCGTCGGCAAACAGCTTGATGGCGTTGAGGACGTCCATCTGCTTGTCCTGCATGCCCTTGACAACCAGGAACAGCGGGTCAAACCACAGGTCGGTTGCCTCCATGCCGAGGGACAGGCCGCGCTCGAGCATGTTGTGGCAGTGCATCATGCGCTCCTCATTGTCCTTGGCGATGCCGTCGGCGGAGCACAGTGCGATGCAGATCGCGTCGTTGGCCGCAGCCAGATCGATGTTGGAGATACGGGAGCCTGCGTCAGCGGAGTTGACGATGGGCTTGCCGTTGGTGCGGTTGTAGACCTTGATGCCGGCCTCGATGGCGCGCTTGTTGGCGGTATCCAGTGCCAGCGGCACGTTGTCGAAGTTCTCCTGCAGCAGCTTGACCGCCCAGGTCATCAGCTCCGGACCGTTGGACTCGGCAGGGCCGATGTTGACGTCCAGATACGTCGCGCCGGCCTTGATCTGCTGTGCGGCACGCTCGAGGATGGGATCGGGGTTGAACGTGGCCATGGCCTCGCGGATGACCGGAGAGATGCAGTGAATGCGCTCGCCGATGGTGACAAACTTGGGCGAGTCGGGGTCTCTCTGTCTGTAGTGCGCATCCAGATCGTCGCGGATCTTGATGGCGGGGATGGAAGCGGCAATTTTCTCGAAGTCCAGCGGCGCGTTGGCGTCGGCGGCCTCCTTCTTCTCCTCTGCCGGCTTCTTGGCGGCGGCAACAGCCTCTGCGGCCTTGATATACTCGCCGTCCTTCAGATACTTGACCAGCTCGACAGCCTCACGCGTGCCGACGACAACGTTCCAGTCGGGCAGCTTGTCCTGAATCTCGCCTTTCATAACGGCAACCTTGCCAGGGAGAATCAGCGTGCGGTTGTTGATCTTGGAGGCAATATCAAATTCGTCAAAGAACTTCTTGACGGTGGTGGAGGAGAACTTGCCCGCGGCCCACGCCGTCAGAACGGACATGCCGGACGCGTCGGTGATGAGCAGGTTGATGGGCACCTTGGAGCGCTCAAGCTCGCCGGAGACCAGGAAGTAGGTCAGCGCGAAGTCGACCGTCAGCGCGCACGGATCGTCGGGGCCGGCGCCGTTGATCGGGTAGATGCCGGGGGCGACCTTCATGGGCTTCTGCGGGTCGGTGAAGATGTTCTGGCGCAGGCCGTACAGCGGCAGAGCCTCTGCATAGGTCATTCTGGGCATGATGATGAGCGAGCCGTACTTCAGCGTGAACACGGAGGCCAGTGCCGTCGCCAGATGATAGTCATCCTTGCAGAGCTTGCTCAGATCAACGATGGACGGATAGCCGAACGTGCGGTCGTTGTCCTTCAGCGCCGCGCGGCGGATCTGAACGGCGTTGCCGAACGTGGCCTTTGCGCTCTCGCCGGTGACGTCGATCATCAGATTCTTGTTGCCGGCCTTCTCCAGCGCCTCGACCGTATCGTGCAGCTCGCTCAGGTCTGCGCCCTGAACGCCCAGAACGATGCCGTAAGCCTTGGCAAGCTCGTTCATGGCGGCAAAGCTGTCCTTGTTCGCACCGTTGACAACGGGCTTCACGTCCTTGATGGCCTCGACGGCTGCCTTTGCGGCCTCAACGTCGGTGGTTTCCAGCACCACGCCGCGCTCCAGCTCGGCAGCCTTCTTTGCCAGCTCGACAAAGCGTGCTGCGTCGCCGCCGTTGCGCACGGCGACAAACTCGACATACTCGCGCTCGCCGATACGCTCATAATCCACGCTCTTCAGCTCGGCAATCTTCGCGTCAACCGTCGCGTCGTCCATGCAGGTGCACAGCGAAACGGCAAACAGGTTGCGGGAGACGAACGTCTTTTCATGGCGGAACAGCACGGTCTCGCCGCCCATCTTGTGGCCGGCGACCTCAAGCGTTTTCATGGGAGGCGCGGTGGCCTCGCTCAGCAGAGCGATGGCCTCGGGGGACATGTAGGGGCACTTGGTGATGGGCAGAGCGCCCTGTGCAACCTTCATGCAGAATGCCATACAGGTGGGGCTGCCGCATTCCTTACAGTTCTTCTTGGGAGATAATTTGAAAATGTCAAGACCTTTAACTGCCATTGTATGTTTCCTCCTTCCGCATTAGACAAGCGCGTTGATCATCTTGGCGATGGTCGCGATTGCCGCCGGATGACGCATGATGACCGCGTCCGAGCCGCCCGCCAGAACTGCGGCGGCAGTGGTGATTTCCATCTCGACGCCGCGCTCTTCCTGATTGCCCCACTCGGGCATATCGCTTTCGGGCATGATGGATTCCTTGACGCCCCAGGTATCGGACGAAACCGGCGTCATGATGGGCATCTCCAGCATGGCGTCCGCCTGCTTGAGCGCCGCGTCCTTGATGCGGTCGAGCGTGGAGGCAACGTATTCATAGCCGTAGCCGGCAGCGGCGGAGCCGATGTTCATGACAATGCTCTGCGCGCTGACGCCCAGCTGAGTCATGACGGTGTTCAGCTGCTTGGCAAGGTTGATATCAACGGCGGATTCCGCGCCGACCTTCTGGTTGTAGGCAAGGCCCGCGGACGCGCCGACAGTCTTATAGTTTTCATCGCGCGCGGAGAGAACCAGAATGTTCTTACCGGCCAGTGCCTCGGCGATCTTGTTGAACAGCTCGGTGTCCTTTTCGATGTTCTTGCAGCCCATGATAACGATCGGCATGGTCACGGCGTCGGAGACGTCCTTTGCCAGCTTCACGCACTCTTCAACGGACTTGTTCAGGCCGTTGGGGTCCGCACCCTCAAAGTGCAGGCACAGGAACGACGCGCCCTCCATGGTCTCGGCACGCTTTGCCATGTCGACGACCGTCTCGCAGCCCGCGTAGAATTCCTGCTCGCCGGGCATGGTGTATTCCGCCATGCCGAGGTCGGTCAGCTCAACGCCGATCTTCGGTGCATTTGCGATTTCCGCGTCAAACGTGTAGAACGGCAGCACGTTCTGTCCGCCGATCTTTGTGGCCTTGTCGCCGACGCCGAGCGTAACCTCGTTGATTCTGGCGTTGAAGGCCTGCTTTTTGGGAACAAAAGGCATAATGTGAATCCCCCTACTTAAAATATTTTTTACGGATGGAGCTTCTGCATGAGATCATGCAGCGCGGTCTTGACCGGTGCGCTTTCAGGCACCTGGGAGCTGGGCCTGCCGTCGCAGTCGTACTCATAAATGAGGTCGTCCTGCGGCAGTACACCGGCAAGATCAAGGTGGTTCTTTTCTATCTCATCCAGCACGCCGGCATTGAGCTTCCCCTCCGGCGCACGGTTGACGATCAGCTTCATTTCGTCGGGCTTCAGCCCGAGCTCCCGCACCATTTCCGCAATGCGGCCCACGGCCTGAATGCCGCGGCGGGAGCAGTCGGATACCAGCAGCATCAGATCCACATGCGGCAGAATGCCGCGGCTGATGTGCTCAAGCCCCGCCTCATTGTCAATGACCATGTAGCGGTAGTTCCCGGCGTATTTGTCAATTTGGGTTTTCAGCACGCCGTTGACAAAGCAGTAGCAGCCCTTGCCCTGCGTGCGGCCCATGACCAGCAGGTCATAGTCGTCCTCCTCGCAAAGCGCGGAGCTGAACTTCATCTCGGCGTAGTCGGCCTTGGTCATGTTGGCCGGAACGGTGCCTCTCTGCTCGGCATGGAGCATCTCCTCGCGGATGTCGCCGAGCGTGGCCTCCACCTCAACGCCCAGAACCTCGTTGAGATTGGAATTTGCGTCCGCATCCACGACCAGAATCGGTCCCTTTTTCTGCTTGACCAGATAGTCAATAATCAGGCCGCAGGTCGTCGTCTTGCCGACGCCGCCCTTACCGGCAACTGCAATCGTATAGGGTGTCATATGCTCCTCCCTGGTGTGTGGGACGCTCCCGAAAGCGTCTGCCGCTTTGCCGGAGCCTCCCGAGAATTTTGCGCGTCTGCCGAAACGCAGCCCGCGGGCCGTCCGGAGCGCACTCAGCCGCTCCGGCAGGCTTCCGCCCACCGGAGCGCTGTTTCTTTGCTCAGATCAGGTCGATCAGGCCGGATTCCTTTGCGATGTAGGCGACATCGTCGTACTTGTTCAGTGCGTACAGATGAATGCCGTCCACGCCGCAGGCGCGGTACTCGTCGATCTGGTTGATGGTGTATTCGATACCGGCCGCGCGGAAGCTGGCCTTCTTGCCCTCAACGTCCGCGTCGAACGGGTCCTTGTCAAACGGATTCGGGAAAATCCAGTTTTTCGAGATAATCTCACAGAGCTTGCGGTCCATGACACAGCCATTGCGGCTGAGCGCCATGTTGATCGTCGCGGCCTGATCCAGAATCGGCATGATGCCCACATCGACCGGCATCCAGATACCGGCGTTGCGGATTGCCTCAAGCCAGTAGCGGAACGCATCCATGTCCCAGCACAGCTGAGAAATGATGAAGTCGGCGCCGTTATCCTGCTTCTGCTTCAAAAACGCAATGTCAGCCTCAAGGCTGCGGCACTGGATGTGGCCCTCGGGCGAGCCGGCAACCGCGATAGTAAACTTGTCGCCGAACTCCTGACGGACGAACTTGACAAGCTCGGTCGCATAGTGCAGATCGCCGTTCGTGCCGGTCCAGCCGAACGGCAGGTCGCCGCGCAGCGCCAGCATGTGGTCGATGCCGTGATCCAGATAGGTCTGAAGCTTCTCCTTGATGTCGGCCTTTGTATTGCCGATGCAGGTGAAGTGGGTAACGGGGGTGCACCTGCCGTCCTTCTGAATCTTGTCCAGAACCTCAAGATTCTTGCCGACGTTCGTACCGCCCGCGCCGTAGGTGCAGGAGATGTAGTCGGGATTCAGCGTATAAAGCTTGTCCAGCACGCCGCCCGCGCCGCACAGCTTCTCCATGCCGACGTCCGTCTTTGGGGGGAAAACCTCGAACGAGAAAGTGGCTCTGTTTTCATAAATTTCAGCAACGCTCATTTTTGCCTCCAAAATATAAAAATAGGATGTACGGAAATCGAGGCACCCATACGGATGCCATTCGATACGAAATTATCGTAACACATTTTGAAAGCAAATACAAGCCCATCCGGACAGGAATCCGCGCTTTTTTCCGTTTTTCTGCTTCTTTTTCCGCAGCGCCGCATCTACAGCGGCGTAAAGAGGAACTTCTGCGTAACGCCCGCGCTGTTGACGTAGATTGTCAGCGCACCGTCCGGACGCTCATCCACGTCCAGCGTGACTTCCTTTCCCTTGACCAGCGCGCGGACGTAGGCGACAGGGTCGTCCGTCTCCAGTTCTTCAAAGAACACGTCGCGCATCTGGTTGTTGGCGCACTGATTTTCAATCTCGCGCACCAGCTCATAGGCCCGTCTCATGGCGCTTACAGCGGCCGGATGAGCGCAGTATTGCCCACCAGATCAACCGACACCAGCTCGCCCTTGACGGTGATCTGGCGCTCCATCAGGTCGGTCAGCACAACCTCGCCCGCACGGCATTCAATGCGCTGCACATTGCTTAAAATCAGGTTTTCCGCCGTTTCCTCGCCGCGGTAGACCATTGCAAGACACATGGTGCTTCCTCCTTACGCGTTCAGCGCCGCCAGCACTGTGGACAGGCGCATGTTGCCCTTTTCGAAGTCGCTTACCGCCTGCATGACCTGCTCATAGGCGGTATGCTCGCCCACCTCGTCCAGCTGCTTTGCCAGCTGCGCCAGCTCATTGGCGTGGGACGTATTGTGGCCAACCATGTATTTCATCAGCGCAATCAGTTCCTCGCGCGGCGCGGCGTGCGCGTGGCCGCATTCGGCGCAGTTGTGCTCCTCACCGCAGTGGATGTGCCCGTCGCAGGCGTGGTCGTGCTCATGCACGTGATCGTGGTCGTGTGTGTGCGGATGTGCATGGTCGTGGCCGCCGCTCATGTCGTGGTCATAGCAGGGATACAGCATATCGGTTCCTTTCCGTCCGCCTTGCGGACCGCAGCGCCATCGGGCGCCGCACATTCATTTTTATGTTGATATTATACCGTCTGCCCACCGCTTTGTAAAGTGTCTGATTGCGTGTCAAAAATCCCCCCGTGCGGGATTTTCTGTTCTAATTTCCGCAAAAATTGTCGGAAACTCCGATGGATTTTCCGGATTTCCTGTGATATACTAGGCGTAACATTTTCCGGTGGAGGGACACGCCATGCCGCACGACGCACACGATCACGAATATCTGCATGAAAACGGGATTCCCCATGTCCACCTGCCCGAGGACACGCATGATGCACAGCACTTTCACGACCACGATCATGCACACGGTTCCGATCATGCGCATCCGCATGTGCATGAGAACACCAAAGCCGTGCTCAACCGCCTTTCACGCGCCATCGGCCATCTGGAGTCCGTCAGGAAGATGGTGGAAAGCGGCCGCGACTGCTCCGAGGTTCTGATTCAGATTGCCGCCGTGCGCTCGGCCATCAACAACATCGGCAAGGTGATTTTGCAGGACCATATTCAGCACTGCATCGTCGACGCCGTCGAGCACGACGACGAACAGGCGCTGGATGATCTGTGTCAGGCGATTGACAAGTTCATCAAATAGTATTTGCTACCCGCATAAACGCATCTCCCTCCGGCCGGCAGCCGGAGGGAGATGTTTTTTATTTCCGGATTCGTTCCTCGCCGCGTGAGGCGCGCATCAGGCCCGTTTCCGTGCCGTTCCAGATGCGGACGTAGTTTTCGCGGTGCTTATACAAAATGGCGAGCGTCGCGACGCAGATGATCGCCACCGCAGTCCAGCTGCGCAGCCGGGTCGCCGTGAATACGGGATAGGAGATCACGGTCGTAACCGTTCCGACCACGATATAATCCGTCAGCAGCGTCACAATCACAACCGCCGCCAGCAGCACCAGCGCAAACTTCCATTGCAGCGCGATGACCATGCCCAGATACGACGCAAAGCCCTTTCCGCCGCGGAATTTCAGATAGAACGGGTACATGTGTCCCAGAACGCACGCGACGCCCGCAACCGTACCGATCAGTGCTGTCTCCGCAAAGAAGTATCTTGCCAGCAGAACGGCCAGCACAGCCTTTCCGATGTCATGGACGCCGACGAGAATGCCCGCCGGCCAGCCGAGCAGGATCATGGCGTTTGATGCGCCCAGATTTCGTGAGCCTGCACTGCGCAGGTCCACACCCAGCGCCTTTGACAGGTACAGCGCCATGTTTGAGCAGCCGATCAGATATCCGCCAAGGGCGGCCAGCACATATGGATAGAGCATTCCGGCACCCGCTTTCATTCCGGTTTTACATCCGCGCCAGCGGCGGCGCGGCGTATATTGTGTATAGTATACGCTGTGCCGCCGTCTTTTGCAAGCAGAACGCCCGCTTTTCTGCCTTCCCGCCTCGATTTTTCTCTCCGCGCCTATGCCAGTCCAAAAATCACCAGAATCAGCCCGTAGAGGATGCTCGCAACCGTGCCGTAGACAATCACCGGTCCCGCGATGATAAACATCTTCGCCGCCATACCGGTGACAAGCCCCTCCGCACGGAAGTCCATTGCAGGCGACACGACCGAGTTTGCAAAGCCTGTAATCGGCACCAGCGTCCCAGCGCCCGCGTGACACGCGATGTCGTCATACAGACTCAGCGCCGTCAGAACCGCGCTGAGAAATACCAGCGTGATTGACGCCGCCGTTCCGGCAGCGTCCTTTTCCAGTCCTGCCGCTTTCCAGCCATTCAGAATCAGCTGTCCCAGCGCGCAGATTGCGCCGCCGATGACAAATGCCATCAGCATGTCCTTCCAGATCGGTGATTTCGGCGCCATCGATTTGACCAGCTGCTTGTATTCCTTTTTGCTCATTTTCACAAATAAAAACCCCCTTTGGCATAGTATCTGCCAAAAGGGAGTTTTTATCATTGTATCAGAAAATCAGACCAGCTCAATGATCGCCATCTCAGCGCCGTCGCCCTTGCGCGGGCCAAGACGGGTGACACGGGTATAGCCGCCGTTGCGGTCGGCATACTTCGGCGCGATCTCCTTGAAGAGCTTGTTGGCAACATCTTCCTTGGTGATGTAGCTGAGCGCTCTGCGGTAGGTGGCCAGAGTGTTCTTCTTACCCAGGGTTACCATCTTCTCGGCAACCGGCTGGACTTCCTTTGCTCTGTAGAAAGTCGTCTCGATCTTGCCATTCTCAAACAGAGCGGTGGTCTGCTGACGCAGCATGGCCTTTCTCTGATCGCTGGTTCTGCCGAGCTTTCTCGTACCAAACATGGGTTATTCCTCCTTCTTCAAAAGGTTATTGCATTTAGTTGTTGTTTGAATTGCCCGAATCGTCGCTGGCCAGACTCAGACCCATCATTGCAAGCTTGTTCTGGACCTCTTCCAGAGACTTTCTGCCCATGTTGCGGACCTTCATCATATCCTCGCCGGTTCTGGAAATCAGATCCTCGACGTTGTTGATGTTGGCGCGCTTGAGGCAGTTGAAGCTCCGGACGGAGAGATCAAGCTCTTCGATGGTCAGCTCCAGCACCTTGTCGCGGTGGGTTTCAGGCTTTTCTGCCATCGTGGGCTTGCTGGCGACCGTCTCAGACAGGTCGGTGAACAGGCTCAGATGGTCGGAAAGGATCTTAGCGCCGAGACTCACTGCATCCCTTGCGGAGATGGTAGAATCGGTCCAGACCTCCAGGGTCAGCTTGTCGTAGTCGGTCATATTGCCCACACGGGTGTTTTCTACGGTATAGTTCACCTTGTAGACAGGTGTATAGATCGAGTCCACGGCGATCGTACCGATCGGCATGTTGGGCGTCTTGTTCTTGTCGGACGACACATAGCCGCGGCCATGGCTGAGCGTGATCTCCATATTGAAGCTCGCGTCAGGGCCGAGGGAGCAGATATGCAGGTCGGGATTCAGAATCTCCACCTCACCGTCTGCCTTGATGTCGCCGGCAGTCACTTCGCGCTCACCGCTTGCGTCGATGAATACGGTCTTGGTGCCCTGGCAGTGCAGTCTTGCAATGATCTTCTTGACGTTCAGAACGATCTCCGTGACGTCCTCTTTTACGCCGGGGATCGTGGAAAACTCATGCTGGACGCCCGCGATCTTGATGGAGGTCGCGGCCGTTCCTGGCAGAGAGGACAGAAGAATTCTTCTCAGGCTGTTGCCAAGGGTGGTGCCATAGCCCCTTTCGAGCGGCTCCACGACATATTTGCCGTAGGAGCCGTTCTCGGGAGAATCGATACACTCAATGCGCGGCTTTTCAATTTCTACCATGAATAAATTACCCTCCTTGTAACTGCGAAACGTCGTTTCGCTGCCGAATTCAGCTTACCAATAAACGAGGGTCAGACCGTTACTTGGAGTACAATTCGACGATCAGATTTTCTGCGATCTCAAAGTCAATATCGTCTCTGGCGGGAAGTGCAATAACCTTACCGGTGAGGTTGTTCTTGTCTCTTTCGAGCCACTTGGGCGCAGCGATGAACGCGTCGTCCTCTTTCATGGTCTTGAAGCGGGTGGTAGAGCAGCTCTTCTCGCTGACAGCGATCACGTCGTTCAGGTTGACCTGATAGGACGGGATGTTGACGCGCTTGCCATTGACCGTGAAGTGGCCGTGGTTGACCAGCTGACGGGCCTCGCGGCGGGTCTTGGCGAAGCCAAGGCGGTAGACGACGTTGTCCAGACGGCGCTCAACCAGGCTGAGCAGCAGCTCGCCGGTGTTGCCGTTCATGCGCTCGGCCTTTTCATACAGCATGTGGAACTGCTTTTCCAGAATGCCATAGACGAACTTGACCTTCTGCTTCTCCGTCAGCTGCATGCCATATTCGGACTTCTTCGTTCTTCTCTTACCACTGGGATTGCGGTTGGAGTTCTTGCTGTAACCCATCGCGGCGGGAGAAACACCCAGCGTTCTGCAACGCTTGAGTACAGGCTGTGTATTCTTTGCCATTTTACTTTACTCCTCCTTGATTCATTAAACGCGACGGCGCTTGGGAGGACGGCAGCCATTGTGCGGAATGGGCGTGACGTCCTTGATCATCGTGACCTCCAGACCTGCGGACTGGAGCGCACGGATGGCAGATTCACGACCCTGGCCGGGGCCCTTGACGAATACTTCTACGCTCTTGAGGCTGTAGTTTTCAACAGCAGCCTTTGCGGCGGTCTCAGCGACCATCTGCGCAGCGTAGGGAGTGGACTTTCTGGAACCGCGGAAGCCGAGCCCACCGGAGGACGCCCATGACAGAGCGTTGCCGTTGGTGTCGGTCACGGTAACCATGGTGTTGTTGAAGGACGAGCGGATATGCACGGCGCCCTTTTCGATAACCTTGCGCTCACGACGGCGCTTGACGACCTTTTTTACAGCTTTAGCCATTTTCCGTGTCCCTCCTTACTTCTTCTTATTCGCAATGGTCTTCTTCGGACCCTTGCGGGTGCGTGCGTTGGTCTTGGTTCTCTGACCGCGGACGGGCAGGCCGCGACGGTGACGGACACCGCGGTAGCAGCCGATCTCAGTCAGACGCTTGATGTTCAGCGCAACTTCACGGCGGAGGTCGCCCTCAATGGTGAAGTTCTTGTCGATAACGTCACGAAGCTTTGCTTCCTGTTCGTCGGTCAGATCCTTGACGCGGATGTCGGGATCGATGCCGGCCAGTTCGAGGATCTTGTTCGCGCTTGTTCTGCCGATGCCGTAGATATAAGTCAAACCGATTTCGATTCGCTTCTCACGGGGCAGGTCAATACCAGCAATACGTGCCATACTATTCAGAGCACCTCCTATTAACCTTGTCTCTGCTTATGCTTGGGGTTTTCGCAAATTACCATAACGCGGCCCTTGCGCTTGATGATTTTGCACTTTTCGCACATGGGCTTTACGGACGGTCTTACCTTCATACTGTTAACCTCCATATGAGACCACTGTCTCTATTTACTTCTCCATGTGATTCTGCCGCGGGTAAGATCATAGGGCGACATTTGAACGGTCACCTTGTCGCCGGGCAGGATCTTAATAAAGTTCATCCGGAGCTTGCCGGAAATATGCGCCAGAATGGTGTGTCCACCGCCAATATCGACAGAGAACATGGCATTCGGCAGTGCATCAGTTACGATGCCCTCAAGTTCGATTACGTCGTCTTTTGCCAAGATCAAATAACCCCCTGGTTTTGACTGTTGAATTTTTGACCGTAAGCGGACAATTCCCTTCGTAATTCGCTGTTGAGTACCTTGTCGCCGTTGCGAATTTTCTCGGCGACGCGCGTGTCTGTCTGAGGGAGCTTCCGGACGTGCTTCCGCTTTTTGCGCTTGGGCTGTTCAAGCCTTCTGCCCTTGCCGTCAGCGATGTAGACAAACAGATCGTCCGTATCGAGTACGAAGAAAAGCTGTCCTTTGTCGCGTCCGGCCAGCGAAACGACCACATCCGCTCTGGATATTTCCATAACTTAAAGCCCCTCTGTGACGGTGAGAATTTCCGGCTCGCCGTCGGTAATCAGGATCGTATTTTCGTAGTGGGCTGCGAGCTTGCCGTCGGCCGTCACTGTGGTCCAGCGGTCCTTGAGGACTCTTACGTCGTAAGTGCCCTCCGTGACCATCGGCTCCACAGCGATCGTCATGCCTTTGACCATTCTCGGCCCTCTTCCGGGAGCGCCAAAATTCGGTACCTCAGGCTCTTCATGCATCTGCTCGCCTACGCCGTGACCTACGAAGG
>CAKUJN010000040.1 GCA_934661735.1 uncultured Oscillospiraceae bacterium | reverse complement strand
GGAACGGACGAGACCTGCCGCTTGCGGCGGGGCGAGGGATGTGGAGTTTGTGAGGACGAGGGTCTGCGAAGCAACAGCTGCGGTGTCACTGCAAAAGAGGCAGTCCGGTGAAACCGGAAAAAGGGACGGACAGGATCGTCCGTCCCTACAGCCTCTCCGGCGAAGCACTTTCTCAGCCGTCCACCTCGTACCCTTTGGTGTCGATCACGTCGGGCTGCTGATTGCGGACAATTTTGACCATGCAGATTGCCACGCACAGATTCAGCACGCCGTCCATGAACAGGGAAATGCCCATCATCATCGTCAGAACCTGCGCGCCGACCGCCGGACACAGTACCAGCAGCACGCCGACCACGCATGTCAGAATTGCCAGAACTAGCACCAGCCACCAGCTGCGGATGCCGAAGCGATGCGAATCGATGGCAATCTGGATTTTGAACAGGCCGTCTGCCAGAACCGGAATGCCGAACATGATGCACAGGAAGCTCATGGCGCTGTTCGGATGCAGCAGTGTGACGACGCCCAGCGCAATCAGCAGCGCGCCGAAGGCCAGATCATACTGAAACGCCAGCCGGAACAGATCCCGCGAAAAATAGCCGATCAGCTTGACCGCGCCGAATACGATCATGCCGATGCCCAGCAGGCGGCCGATCCAGACGACCGACACCTCTGGCAGCACAAACAGCACGACGCCCAGCACACAGAACAGAACGGACATGACGATATAACCGGTTTTTGCAGCTTTCATCGGGGCGATATCCCGCATAAGAAACACTCCTTTTCCGCGCGCCGTCCGGCGCGCTCCTTTGATATTCAGAGTATACCCCATTGCGCCGCCCTTGCACACGGACAAAAGGCGGCGGCAGCCCAAAATCTGGACAGCCGCCGGAATCTGACAGAAATTCAGACATTTTTGCCGTTTTGCACAGCGCCTTGGCCCTGCGCCGCGCTTTTTTGCAGAAGCTGCTCCGGAATGCCGCGCCACAGCGCAAGACCGCGCCGAAGATCGTCGTATGCCTCGTCCTTCATGCCTGAAACAATCCAGTCGATGCACATGCCGAACAGCTGGCATTTGAGACATGTAATCAGAATCTGCCGGTCGTGCGGGTCGGCGTGCTGCGCGGCCGGAAGCTCGGAGACATAGCGCGTGACGAAATACTCGCTCAGGCGCAGCGCGCCCTGTATAAACAGATCGCGGTTCGCGGATTCGTAGATGTGACGCACCGCGCTGCGGTTCCGGCGGGCGAAGCGGAACGCCGCCTGAAAGCACTCATCCAGCGACGCGACCGTTGGATATGCCTGCATCAGCTTCTCGGTCTGCTCGGCGACGATTTCGTCCAGAAGTGCCGGAATGTCCTGATAGTGATAGTAAAACGAGTTGCGGTTGATGCCGCAGTCCTCGACGATATCACGCACGCTGATTTTGTTCAGCGGCTTTTCCGCAAGCAGTCTGCAAAACGACGACTGAATGGCCTGACGGGTGAAGCCTGCCATACCACGCCCTCCTATTCGCGCGCCAGCGCGGCGCGCTGACGGATCAGCATGCGCTGGTGCTGCTCACGGCTGGAGGAGATGAACTCATATGTCAGATACTCCGGCTTGAGACGGTCGACCAGCGACCGAACGCCGCGGCAGATAAACGGCTTATGCTGGTCCACCTGGAACACATACTCGAACAAAAGCGCCGAGCGCGCGGCATAGTCGGCGGGAATCTCCGGTGGATGGCGGATCAGCCGCCGGATATACGCGCTGTTCAGCGACTGGTTCAGGTGAATGCCGCGGATGCTGCGGCAGAGCGGACCGTGCCGGTCCAGCATGGTGTGGATGTACTCAAGCGCCTGCTTCTGGGTGCACAGCGCCAGATTCGTGTGCATGATGTGCCCCGTATCCAGCATCAGACCCTTGTTCGGATAGGCGATGCCGTCCAGCAGGCGCGCCGTGATCTCGGGGTCGGTCATGGTAAGCCCCGACTCCCACAGATTTTCCAGCAGCAGCGCCGGACCGTCCGTCACGCCGTCAAAGACCTCGTTCATCAGCGCGCAGACGCCGTCGACGACCTCCGCGTCCATGTGGCGGTAGCGGCGGCGCAGCGTTTCCTCAATGCCGGAGTCCGACGCGTGGAACACCACATACTCCGCGCCGTACTCCATGGCGCGCGCAAGCTCCGCGCGATAGTATGCCGTCAGCGCGTCGCGCGCATCGCCGCCGTAGACGGCGCGGATCATCTCGTCCGAGCCAAGCTCGTCGCGGCACGCATCCAGATCGCCGTTCCAGAAATCCAGCCAGTACGGCTTGCACGCCATGTGCAGACCGATGACGCGCTCCGGCGGGACGATTTTCCGCGTGTCCTCGCCCATCCACATCAGCTCCACACCGTCAAAGCCCTCCATCATGGACTCCAGATCCGCGCGGTCGCGGTAGCGGTCCAGATCGCAGCTGCTGGTCGTCAGATTGAATTGTACCTTCATTTCGCTCCTTTCCATTCCGCGGGCGCGTCCAGCTTCTGCACGCGCGTCAGCGTCAAAGCACCGTCAGAAAATTCCGCCTCGCATTGGACGCAGCGGCAGTTTCCAACGGCGCCGTCATAATACTCCATTTCCGGACGGGCAAAGCGGGAGAGCACTGCCATGATCGTCCCGCCGTGTACGACAAATACCGCGCGCTGCGCGTTGCTGGCGGCGAGCTGCCGCAGTGTCTGTGCAAAGCCCGCGCAGACGCGCGCGCAGAATTCCTCGCGGCTCTCTCCGTCGGGGCACGCGCCCGTACAGCCGCCGTCGACCCACGCGCGATAGGCCGTGTCCTGCTCCATTTCCGCCGCGCTGCGGCCCTCAAAGCGGCCGAAGTTCATCTCGCGCAGCGCCGGAACGACGACCTGCGGCACGTCGGGGAACATGATCGCCGCCGTCTGCCGCGTGCGCAGCAGCGGCGTGACGAAAACCGCCTCCGGCCGCCATGCGGGCGCGGCTGCGCGCGCCGCGCGCACGCCTTCGGGGCACAGCGGCTCGTCCGTCGCGCCGATGTAGCGGCGCAGAAGATTTCCAGCTGTCTGCGCGTGCCGGATCATCAGCAGCTTCACGGCAGCTCCCCCTTGATGATTGCGGGAATGCCGCAGACCATGCGCACCACGCACTGCGCGCGCTGCGCCAGCCGGACGCAGAGCCGCCCGACGGCCTCGCGCGCAAGGCGTGTTTCATAGTCGGCCGGAATCACGCCGCTGCCCACCTCGCAGCAGATCACAACCTGCTTTTCGCACAGCGGCTCCAGAAGCCGCGGCGCGTTCGCCGCGTCGGCAAACACCATTTTTTCCACATGATACACGCACGGCCGCGCGTCCAGCGCGCCGTCAGCCATATCCTCCGGCGAAAGGCCGAGGCTCTGCGCAAACGTGCGCTTGCCGGACCCCTCGCCGCCGATGATCAAAACCATATTGCACTCACCCTTTCCGCGGCAATTTGCGCAAGCAGCATCGCCGCGCCGCTGATCGTAATCAGAAATCCCGCCAGATCGCCCGACATTCCGCCGAATTCGCGGCGGGACATCCGGTAGACATACCACATGCAGAGCCCCGCCGCCAGTACGGCGGCAATGCCGCCTGCGGGCGAAAGCGCGAAAAGGCCCGCCGCGCACGCGGCAATCCAGAGCGCAAGCACAACCGCCGACCGGCGTGCCGCCGCGTCGCGGAACGCCGCAAGCAGCCCCGTCTGCGTCGAGCCGGGGAACCAGACCGAGGCCAGCGCGCCGACAGCGCGCGCAAGCACCTGCTGTATGCCCAGCGCCAGAACCGCCGTCCTCGTCCGCGGAAGCTCGGCGCACAGCGCCGCAGCGGCGATAAAATAGACGGCAAGGAAGATCATCGCGAACGCACCGGCGTGCGAGTCCTTCAGAATCTCCCGCTTGCGCGCGGGCTCGGCATGGCTGGACAGCGCGTCGACCGTATCGCAGAAGCCGTCCAGATGAATTCCGCCCGAAAGCAGCACCGGCAGAAGCGTCAGCCCCGCCGCGTACAAAAGCTTTCCGAAGCCGAGCACCTCGCAGAGCAGCAGCCACAGCTGCTGCGCCAGCGCGATGAGTACGCCGACCAGCGGCAGGCACGCCAGCATATAGCGCATATTTTCCTTTTTCCACTCCACGCGCGGCATGGGCACAACGGAAAACATCAAAAATGCCATGGCCATGGAGCGAAGAACGTCTTTCATACCGGCAGCGCTCCTTTCAGAACAAGGGGAATCCCGCAGACCAGCTCGCACACGGCGTCGGCCTGCGCGGCAAGAGCTGCGTTGATCTGTCCCAGTGCGGCGATATAGCCGCGCGTGGAGGCGGAATACTCGCCGCAGTCGCTCCCCACGTCGTTTGTCACGACGACAAGCGTTTCGCACTGCGCGCGCAGCGCGGCGACACCGTCCAGCACGCGGCGCACGGGGTCCGACTGCACGCCGTTTTCGTCAAACATCTCGTTTGCCGTCAGATTGCAGATGCACTCCAGAAGCGCCGTGCCGCCCGCGGCGTCCAGCCGCAGCGTGTCCAGTGCCATATAGCGCTCGATTGTCTCAAAGCCCTTTCCCGCGCGCATCGCGCGGTGCCGCGCGACCTTTTCGCGCCCGCCCAGGCCATAGGGGCGCATGGCGGCGATATAATACCGCGGCGCGGGCAGCTGTACGCAGAGCTTTTCCGCAAACGTGCTTTTTCCGCAGCCCGAGCCGCCTGTCAGCAGAATCATCATCGCCGGTCGCCCTCCTGTACGGTGTACTGCTCCACGCCCGTGTCGGAGAACGCGGCGGAGCCGTGGTACACCGAAAGCGCCAGCTCCAGAAGCGGCATGGCGCATACCGCGCCTGTGCCCTCGCCAAGCTTCAGCCCTGCGTCAATGACGGCGCGCACGCCAAGCTCGCGCAGCACCTGCCGCGCGGCAGGCTCCGCTGAGCAGTGGCTTGCCAGCATCGCGCACGCCGCGCGCGGACACAGCCGCGCGGCAATCAGCGCGGCAATGGAGCTGATAAATCCGTCGATCAGAACCGGCACGCGGTACAGCGCGCCGCCAAGGAAGATTCCGGCCATGCCCGCGATGTCAAAGCCGCCAAGCTTGGCCAGCACGTCCAGCGCGTCGTCCGCGTCGGGATGATTGATCTGAAGCGCCCGCCGGACTGCGTCCTGCTTTCGCGCAAGACCCGCGTCGCTGAGTCCCGCGCCGCGGCCCGTCACCGCCTCGACCGGCAGGTGCAGAAGCGCCGCGGCCACGGCGCTGGATGTGGTGGTGTTGCCGATGCCCATTTCGCCGGTGGCAAGCAGGCGGAAGCCCCTGTCACGGTATTCGCGCACCAGCTCCATGCCGTATTTTATCGCGCGCACGGTCTCGCCGTGCGTCATGGCGGGGCCGGCGGCGATATTTTTCGTGCCGTCGGCGATGTGACAGCCGCGCACGCCCTCGACGCGCGTCAGCATTCCCATGTCCACCGGCTCGACCTCCGCGCCCGCCGCCGCGGCCATGCGGCACACGGACGAGCGCCTGCGGTGAATCTGACCGGCCATGACCGCCGTGACCGACGCGTCGGTCTGGGTCACACCCTCGCACACCACGCCGTTGTCGGCGCACAGAACCAGCACCGCGCGCGGCGCAAGGCGCACGTTTTCATCGCCCGTCAGCGCGGCGATTTTGACAATCATATCCTCCAGTGCGCCAAGGCCCGCCAGCGGCTTTGCAATGCCGTCCCAGTGCGCCTTTGCGCGCGCGGCCGCCGCGCCGTCGGGCGGGGCAATCTGACGGTTCAGTTGTGAAAAATCCATATTGTATCCTCCGCGGCGTCCGCGCTATTCCACCAGACCGTATTTCACCTTGACACGGTCCAGCTTTTCCAGCATCGGCTCCGCCGCAACCCAAAGGAAGAAGAAGGTCGCCGCCGCGCGCACCAGATCGACCGGCACGCCGGTGAGGTAATAGCTGAGAAGAATGTCCCGATTGATCGTCTGCGCCCACATCAGCGCCGCGGCGGGGTTCATAATGCCGCCGTAGACGACCGTCGAGCACAGAACGCCGAATATGCACAGGCTCAGCCGCCCGCGGCGCAGAACGCCCCTGCGGTAGAGCACGCCGGCAAGCCAGCCGATGATGCCCATGGCAAACATCTGCCACGGCGTCCACGGCCCCTGTGAAAACAGAATGTTGGACACCAGCATCGTCATTGCGCCGACCAGAAAGCCCGTTTCGCCGCCAAAGGCCACGCCCGCCAGAATCGTCATCGCCACGACGGGCTTGAACTCCGGCAGCATGAAGAACGCCGCGCGTCCCGCCACATTCAGCGCGACCAGCACCGCAATCATCACAAGCTCGCGCGCCTGCGGCCTGCGGCCTTCAAAGATCAGAAAAAACGGGAGCATACACTCCAGCAGAATCAGCAGGGAGATAAAATAGTACCGCCGCCCGCCGAAAAGGCGCACGCCCGCGAAAAGCGTCAGCGGAATCATCAGCAGAATCAGCGCCGTGGCCAGAAGCGTCCGTTTTTTCAGCCGCTGCCTCTGCGGCTGCGGCACGGCGGCGCGCGGCGCGCGCTGTCCGATGGAGAACGCGAACATAAACAGAAGCGCAATCAGAATGCCATAGGAAATCAGCTGCCGCGGGGCCATGGCGGAAAGTCCGCCGGACGTGACCAGCTGCGTCAGATCCGTCATGCGGATGGCCTGAATGATCAAGGCCAGCGCGCCCGCGCCGGAAATGGCGGCAAGGACCTTCCGCCAGACGGGCAGCCCCTTCACAGCGGCTTCCCCGCGCTCCGGCTCGGGCGGGAGGGGGGCATACGCCGGAGCCTCCGGCTCGGGCGCAGCCTCGCCGCCGCAGACGGCGATAACGTCCTCAGCCGTCACGGCCTCGGGGGACAGCTCGCGCGCAATGCGGTTGGCGGCGGTCGTATAGAAGCTGTTGCCGGAGAAGAATGCGCGCGGCGCGTCCTCGGCGACGATGGCGCCGTCAAAGAACAGCGCGCAGCGTCCGGCGCAGCCTGCGCAGAACTCGATATCGTGGCTGACCATCAGGATTGCTACGCCGGAGGACTGAAGCGTCCGGAGAATCTGTGCCAGCGTCTGCTTGAACTCGGCGTCCAGACCCTTGGTCGGCTCGTCCAGAAGCAGAATATCCGGCTCCAGAAGCAGCACCTTTGCCAGCGCGGCGCGCTGCTGCTCGCCGCCGGACAGATCATAGGGGTGCCGGTCCAGAAGCTCCGTCAGCCGGCAGAGCGAGACAATCTGCGCGAACCGCTCGGACCGGCGTTCGGCCTTCGGCAGAAGCTCCGTCAGATCCTCGCGCACGGTCTGCCTGACAAACAGCGTCTGCGGATTCTGCGGGAGCAGGGCGGCCCTGCCCGATAGCTTCAGTTCCCCGCGGTACGGCTTCTGCAAGCCTGCCAGAAGCTTGAGCGAGGTGGTCTTTCCGGTTCCATTGCCGCCGAGGAGGGCCAGAAGCTCGCCCCTGCGCAGCGTGAGGGACAGGCCCTTTACCACGTCAGGCAGCTCTTTTTCATACCGGAACCAGAGCGAATCGGCCTGAATGAGCGTCTCGCCCGCGGCGGGCGCGGGACGCGCCGGCGGCAGCGGGCGCAGCGGATGCGCCTGCGCATAGCCGCGCAGCCAGAGCCGTCCGTCGCGGACGCTGACCGGACACGGCGGCTCGGCGTTCGCCGCAGCCCAGATACGCATCGCGGCGGGCATGGCCAGAAACATCGGGCTGCCGCCCGCTTTCAGGGCCGCGCCGATTTCGGCGGGGCTTCCCGTGCAGGCAAGCGTGCCGCGCTCCATCACAGCCGCGCGCGAGGCAAGGCTGAACGCGTCCTCAAGCCGGTGCTCGGTCAGGAGAATCGTCGTGCCGAGCTCGCGGTTGATTTTGCCCAGCGTCGCGAGAAAATCGGACGCGGCGATGGGGTCCAGCTGGCTGGTCGGCTCGTCCAGAATCAGAACCTCCGGCTGCATCACCATCACGGCGGCAAGATTGAGCAGCTGCTTCTGTCCGCCGGAAAGCTCGGTTACATTTTTGTGGAACCATGTCTGAATGCCGAAAAACGACGCCATTTCTGCCACGCGGCGGCGGATTTCCGGCGTTTCCACGCCCAGTGATTCCAGCCCGAAGGCCAGCTCGTGCCAGACCTTGTCGGTCACAATCTGGTTTTCCGGACTCTGCTGGACAAAGCCAATTTTTTCGGCCTGCTCGCGCTGGGACAGCGCGTCCAGCGGCGCGCCGTGCCATAAAATTTCTCCGCTGCGCGTTCCGTGCGGCGCAAGCACGCTTTTCAGCTGCCGCAGCAGCGTGCTTTTTCCGCAGCCGGACGGTCCGCAGAGCACCAGAAATTCTCCGGCGCGCACGCTGAGCGTCAGATTTCTGACGGCAGGCCGATCCTGCTCGGGGTAGGTGAACGTCAGATCGCGGATCGTAAGGATTTCCATTTGCGCGCCTCCTTCCAGTTGAGCATCACCGGCGTCATGCAGAGCGCCAGATACGCCAGCATGAAGCTGACGTTCATCGGCGTCCACGCCGCCGCGCGCACGGTGGGGTAATACCGGAAATATGTCCCTCCGGCAATCCAGCCGGAGACGACATACGCCCCGCAGAAGCCAATCCACGCCAGCGCCGCGCGGTCGCGCGCGTCAAACCGATAGATGGAAAAGGCCGTCCGGCCCGGCAGGCCGTAGCCGCGCGCGCGCATGGAGTCGGCCGTTTCAATCGCGTTTTCCATGCTCCATGTGACCATGCTGGAAAACACCGTCGCGGCGTTCCGCACGCGCGAGAAAACGCCGCGCTCCGCCGCGCCGCGCGTGAGACACTGCCGCGCGTCAAGGACGGTTTTCATCTGCGCGCGGAATCTGGGAATAAAGCGCAGCGCCATGGATAAGACCAGCGAGAGCGCCGGAATGACGCGCCCGAAGAGATAGACGAATTTATCCGAGGTCATGACCTCGTGATAGCTGGAAAACCACAGCACGACGCACGAAAGCATCGCAGCCGCCGCCGCGCCGTAGTAGATGGACTCCAGCGTCATCGGATTGCCGGAGGGCAGATACGTCAGAATCGTCATACCCTCATGGTTGAACGCGGGGTTGATCAGCGCGGCAAGCGCCGCCATAGGAAGAAGCCCCATGACGGCGAATCGAACGGCCTTCCGGCCCTTGAGCCATATGCTGTAGCCCGCCGCGCCGGCGAGCGAGATCAGCAGGTACGCAGGGTGCATCAGACACATGGAAAACAGAAGCACCAGCGCGTAGTATAAAAAGCTGATCAGCGGGTGATAGCCCGCGAATGTGTCGTTTTTCCGCATTTATGCCCCGCCCGCCGCGTTGCTGCCGCCGACGTCGCTCCCCAGATCGCAGGTGTAGACCCAGCAGATCACGTCGCCGTCGCACAGCTGATAGCGGCTGCATCCATAATTTGGGAACCACCCGTTGACCGAGTACATCCAGCCGGACAGATTCCCGACGTCAAATTCATAGAGATTCCCGATGCCCTCGATATACGCCGAGTTGTACGCGGGCGTGTTGGAAAACTCCAGATGAAGCCGGTTTTCCTGACACACGCGCTGTAAAACGTCAAAAACGCTTTCGCCCTCCTGCACCGTGACCTCCTCCGGCGGCAAAAGCCAGCCGTCGTCCGGCACCAGCTCGCGCTTTTCCGCGTCGCACAGGTCCATGTTGTCCAGAATCGTCGCGCAGGAGATGGAGATCGTGCACCGGATTGTGCCGTCGCCGCGGACGGCGTCCTGCGGTTCGACCGGCTGCGGCTTCCCCTCGGGGACGGGCTCGGTCTGATAGCGGTCGGCGGTCTCCTGTGTGCCGGAGACCGGCGCCTCCGGCTGTGCGGGCGCTTTTCCGCCCAGCAGGAATGCTGCCAGCAGCGCCAGTACGACTGCCGCCGGAATCAGAATCTTCCATTTATTTGCTTTCCACCACATCAGGCGAATTCCTCACAGACCGCGGAGCGCTACAGCAGCTCCGCATTTTTCAGCAGATTGTAGAGCATCTGCGCGATTTCGCAGCGCAGAATGGGCTGCGTGGGGGAGATGGTTTTCCCGCACGTCAGAATGCCCTCTTTCAGACAGAACGCCACCGGCTGTTTGGCCCAGTCGGCGGTGAGCCGGCCGTCGTCGTATTTCGCAAGCTCCGCCTCGGACGCGGAGGCTGTCAGGGCGGTGTCCATGCCGCAGAGCTTTGCCGCGCGCGCGACCATGGCCGCGGCCTCCTGACGGGTAATCGTTCCGGAGGGATTGAACTTCCGGTTGCCGACGCCGTTGACGATGCCATAGCTGCTGGCCGTGCCGATATAGCCCGCGTACCACTGATCCGCGGGCACGTCGGTAAAGGCGGAGGTGGCGCCTGGCGTCAGACCGAGGCCGCGCGTGACGATGGCGGCGAATTCCGCGCGCGTCATGCTCCGGTCGGGCTGGAACAGACCGCTGCCGGTGCCGTTGATGATGCCGCGCGAGGCAAGCTCCTCAATGGCGGCCTGATTCTTGTGATTTTTGACGTCAGAAAAGCTGACGTTGGGCTTTGTCACCGGAACGGACTTCACCGCGGCGTTTTTATCCGGATTCGACGGCTCGGCCGACGACGCGTCGACCTGCATCTGATACAGCGCGCTCTGGCCGTTCTGCGCGCGCAGCGCCGCCGCCAGCGCGTAGAAGCCCTGCTCCGTCGCCATGCCGTCGGCCGTGCCGTCCGCTGTGTGGCGGAAGCTGCCGTCGGTGTTCTGATAGGTCAGAAGCGCGTCCAGAACGGTTTTCCCGCCCTTGACAAAGCGCGAATCGTCCAGCGGAATGTCCAGCGTCGTCAGCGCAACGACGACCTGCGCGGCGCTCTCGGAATTTGCGGTGCCCCACGATTCATAGCCGCCGGTGCTGCCCTGAAGCTTTGACAGGCATGCGATGCCGTCGTTCACCGCGCTCCGCACGGCCTTCTGCCCGCGATAGGGCGCCAGCGCCTGAAGCGCCATGGCCGTCAGATCGGGGTCGGCTTCGTCGCCGCCGATGGTCCAGCCGCCGTCGGACAGCTGCGCGCCGAGAATCAGATCCACGTACATCTGCCGCGTGGCCTGCGTTTTTGCCTGCGTATTTTTTGGCATGTCATAGCCGCCGCAGTCCAGCGCGATCAGCGCCCACATCGGGCCGTTGACGCCCTGCCAGACGGTCTGGTCATAGTCGCCAAGCGGCGTGAGCAGATTATAGCCCGCGACATTTGTCGGGTCTTTGCCGATGGCGGTCAGTGCGATGATGACGCGCGAATATTCGGTGTACTTGCGCTCGTGCAGAACGCCGCGGCATTCTCGGACATAGCGCTCGACATTGCGGTAATAGGTGCTGAAATAGCTGTCCGGCACCGAAGCGCCCGAACGCGCCAGTCCCAGCACGGCCCATTCGCCGCCCACGCCGCCGACCTGCGGGTCGGGAACGGCGTTGAGCAGATACTGTGCGGATTTCTGAACGCTCTGGCTCAGTGTGCCCGCGGCGGGCGCGGTGCAGGCCAGAGAGAGCGCCAGCATGACGGCCAGCGCCAGCGCGACCAGTTTTCTGACGGTTTTCATGTCTGTTACCTCCTTGTTCCGCTTCAACGCGGCGCGCCGGATGCGCGCTGCTGAAAAGACCGCCATTTCCGGAGAAATGACGGCCGGAAGATCTGGGCGGCGGCATGCGCCCGCCGCGGCTGCGGCGCACGGCGCTTCCGCCGGATTCTGCATGGATACCGGAAGCTTTCGCAGTTTTTATGTTTATTATTATACAGAAATGAAGAAAAAAGTCAACGAGCTTTCGCCGGCAGCGCAAAAGCGGAACGCCATACGGCGTTCCGCTTTGCAGATCACAAAAAACACAGAGCCCTCAGGCAGAAAGCGCAAACGGAAGCGCTGCGTCAGCGCAGCAGCACCGCGCACACGGCGGCGATGACCGCGCCGAGAATGCTGACGACG
This sequence comes from uncultured Oscillospiraceae bacterium, assembly GCA_934661735.1. GTDB lineage: Bacteria > Bacillota > Clostridia > Oscillospirales > Oscillospiraceae > CAG-170. Next base: position 6,840 of record CAKUJN010000040.1, on the reverse strand, counting down.
GTGTAGATCTTTTTGGATTCCGCGTCTGATTTTTCCCTGACAAGGTAGTAGATACCTGCGCCAAGTACAAGAATGCCGATGATGAGTCCGATAATTTTTACGACCATTATTTTTTTCTCCATTTCAATAAAAATGCCGAGTTTGCGATGACCAGCACAGAGCCCGCGTTGTGCACCAGCGCGCCGACGACGGGATTCAGCGTTCCGATGATGGCCAGCGTGATTGCCGCGAAGTTCAGCGCCATCGAGAACGCCATGTTCAGCCGTATGGTGGTCATCATCCGTCTGGACAGCGCCATCAGATGCGGCAGCTCCCTGACCTCGTCGTCCACCAGCGCGATGTCCGCCGCGTCCACGGCGATATCGCTCCCCACGCCGCCCATGGCGATGCCGACGTCCGCCTTTTTCAGCGCCGGCGCGTCGTTCACGCCGTCGCCGATCATGCATACCGGCATGCCCTTTTCCTGATATTCGCCGATGTATTTCAGCTTGTCCTCCGGCAGGCAGCCCGCCCGCACCTCGCGGATGTGCAGCCTTTCCGCAATGGCCTCTGCGGCGTTTTCATGGTCGCCGGTCAACAGCACCGGCTGCACGCCGAGACGGGCGATTGCGCCGATGGTCGCCGCACTCTCCTTCCGCAGCGTGTCGGACAGGGCGATGTATCCGGCAAACACACCGTCTGCCGCCACATAGGTCACGGTGCAGCCCTGCCGGACACGGGCCTCGGCAGATGGCACGGAGGTGATTTCAACGCCGTGCTCCCGCAGAAGCGCGGGGCTTCCGGCAAGGATGACTTTTCCCTCCACCACCGCGCGCACGCCGCGGCCCGGGATCATCTCAAATTCCTCCGCTGCGGACAGCGCTGCGCCGGCTTTTTTGCAGCAGCTGACGATGGCTTTTCCAAGCGGGTGCTCGGAGAGCTGCTCCGCGGAGGCGGCAAGGCGGTATACCTCGTCCCTGCCGAGCGTTTCCGAAACGCTGTCCACCGCGACGACCTCCGGTGTTCCGCAGGTCAGCGTGCCGGTCTTGTCAAAGGCGATGATTTTTGTCCGTGCAAGCCGCTCCAGCGCGTCGCCCTCGCGGACCAGAAAGCCGTGCTTTGTTGCGTTGCCGATGGTGGCCATGATGGCCGTGGGCGTGGCCAGCACCAGCGCGCACGGGCAGAATACAACAAGGATGGTCACGGCGCGGATGATCTGTCCGGTTATCAGCCACGTCAGCGCCGCGGCGCTGAGCGCGATAATGACAATCCACGTCGCCCAGCGGTCCGCAATGCCGACAATTTTCGCCTTGCCCGCGTCCGCCGACTGCACCAGCCGGATCATGCGCTGAATGGAGCTGTCCTCGCCGACCTTCACGGCCTCCATCTCGAATGCGCCGAACTGGTTGACCGTACCCGAGGACACCGGATCGCCCTCGCTCTTGTCCACCGGCAGCGACTCGCCGGTCATGACCGCCTGATTGATGGAGGTCTGTCCGGAGATAATCACGCCGTCCACGGGCACCGTTTCGCCCGGGAGGACGCGGAGCCGGTCGCCGACCCGCACCTGCTCGGCGGGAATGGTTTCCTCTGCGCCGTTCCGCAGAACGCGCGCTGTCTGCGGCGTCAGATGGACCAGCTTTTCGATGCCGGCTCTGGCCTTTGCAACCGTCAGCTCCTCAAGCAGCGCGCCCAGCTGCATGATAAACGCCACCTCGCCGGCGGCAAACGTCTCTCCGATGCAGATGGAGGCAATCAGCGCCAGCGACACCAGCACGTCCGCCTTGATGTCAAAGGCGGTGACCAGACCGATAACTGCCTCCAGAATGATCGGTATGCCGCACAGAAAAATGGCAATCCATGCCGGATCGAGCGAAAACGGTCTGAACTGCAAAAGACTGCAAACGACCGCGGCGCCGGAGATTGCAAGCAGCACAATATTCTTTTTGATGCCGCCCAGTTCCAGCAGCCGCTCCAGCTTTTCCATAAGATGTTTCATACACGGCCTCTTTTCTATACATTAGGGGGTATGCGTATATTATACCCATATGGGTATACAATGTCAAGAAAAAAGCAGCCCCGCAGGGCTGCTTTTGAAAGCCTCTATCCCATGTTTGAAAACCGCTCAACCGCCTTTGTGAAGTTCTCAATGGTCTTGTCGGCGTCGCCGTGCTCGATGCCGTCGCGGACACAGTGCTTGATATGACCCTCCAGTACGAGCTTTCCACAGCCGTGCAGCGCGGATTTTGCGGCGTTGATCTGCGACAGAACGTCCTCACACGGCACGTCCTCGTCGATCATCCGGTCGATGGCCTGTACCTGTCCGATGATTTTGCGGAGCCTGCGGTGCAGATTCTCCGCGTCCATACACTGCTTCATAGACGCACCTCCATACCCGTGCGGGTATTTTTTCTGATTATACGGCCTGCGGCGCGAAATGTCAAACCGCTTCTGCCCAAAGCGGCAATTTTGCGCCGCGCCGCAAAGAATCGTGATTGCATCCGGCGCAAAGCCGGATTATAATCAGAGCAGAGGCCGGAGCATCCGGCACACAACGCAAGCGGGAGGCATACGATGCAGCACATAAATGAAGCACGTTTACTGGACAGAATTCACGCGCTGGGCAGAACCGGACTGGACGCGGCCGGACGGCGCGTGCGGCTGGCGGCGACGGATGAGGACAAGGCCGGCCGCGACCTGCTGGCACAATGGATGACGGAGGCGGGACTGACCGTTGTGACCGACTGCGTCGGCAACCAGTTCGGCATCTGGCAGACGGAGGAAAACAAAGACCGCGAGCCGGTCATGCTCGGCTCGCACATCGATTCGGTCATCAACGCCGGACAGTACGACGGCTGCACCGGCGTGCTGGGTGGACTTGAGGTCATTCAGACGCTGATGGAAAGCGGCGCAAAGCCCGCGCGGCCGCTGGCGGTGGGCGCGTTTACCGACGAGGAGGGCGTGCGCTTCGCGCCGGATATGCTCGGCTCGCTGGTCTACGTCGGCGGACTGGATGTGGACACGGCGCTGGATACCGTCGGCGTCGACGGCAAAAGGCTCGGCGACGAGCTCCGGCGCATCGGCTATGCCGGAACGGCAGGCCCGCTGTTCATCCGGCCACACGCGTTTGTCGAGCTGCACATCGAGCAGGGCCCGATTCTGGACGCAGAGGGCGTTCAGATCGGCGCGGTTGAGGATTTGCAGGGCATTTCGTGGAGCCGCATCACCATCAACGGCGCGCAGAACCACGCCGGAACCACGCCGATCTCCTACCGGCGCGACGCGGGCGTCGCCGCGGCAAAGGTCATTGCGTTCATGCGTGAGCGCTGCTGCCTGCCGGGGAGCCGGACGGTAGCCACCACGGGCTGCATCGCCTTTACGCCGAACGCGACAAACGTCATTCCGTCGCGCGCGGTGTTCACCATGGACATCCGGAACCCCGACGAGACGTGCCTGCGCGCGGAGGAGGCGGCGCTTGCCGCGTTCCTGAACGAGCTGGAGCAGACGGACAGAGTTACCGTCAGCGTCGAGCGGATGAGCCGCTTTGAGCCGGTCAAATTTGACGAGGGAATCGTGCGTCTGGTCGAAAAGTACGCCGCTGTGCGCGGACTCAGCTGCCGCCGCATGACCTCCGGCGCGGGACAGGACGCGCAGATGCTTGCGCGCGTGTGCCCCACGGCCATGATCTTTGTCCCCAGCGTCAATGGCGTCAGCCACAATCCTGAGGAGCTGACGCGCGATGCGGACGTGATCAACGGCGCGAATCTGCTTCTGGACGTCGCGTCCGAGCTGGCGGGACTGTAGACAGAACGCGGCAGCGGCAGCATGAAAAACAGACAGAAAGGAAGTGAAAGGGCGGCGGACGTGCTGTTCGCGCGTGCCGCCGTCCCGAGAAATATGGAACGAAGCTATGCGCAATACGCGGCAGAGCGGGCCGCGGAGCTTCTGGCAATCGACAGCCCCACCGGCTTCACCGCGGAAGCGGCGCAGTGGGTCCGGCAGGCCTTCGCGTCGCTCGGTTATCCGGCGGAAATCACGACCAAGGGCGGCGTAATGGTTGAGCTTGGCGGCGCGGATGCGGAAAACGCCCTGCTTTTGCAGGCGCACACCGACACGCTGGGCGCGATGGTCGCCGAGGTCAAGGCAAACGGCCGTCTGCGCCTGACGCCGCTTGGCGGCATGTGCGCGGCAAACGGCGAAACCGAAAACGTCCGCGTCCATACGCGCGGCGGAAAGGTCTATGAGGGCACGCTTCAGCTGTGCAACGCCTCCATCCACGTCAACGGCGAGTACAGCGAGACAAAGCGCACCTTTGACACGACCGAGGTCGTGCTGGACGAGGACGTCGGCTCCGCCGAGGATACGCGCAAGCTCGGCATTGAGACGGGCGACATCGTCTGCTTTGACCCGCGGACGCGCATCACGGACTCCGGCTATATCAAAAGCCGTTTCCTGGACGACAAGCTCTCCGTCGGCATTCTGCTTGGCCTTGCAAAGTACATGAAGGAAGCCGGCAAAGCGCCGTCGCGCCGCGTCTATGCGCACATCACCGTATACGAGGAGGTCGGCCACGGCGGCGCCGGCTCCGTTCCGGCGGGCGTGACCGAGTCCATCAGCGTGGACATGGGCTGCGTCGGCGACGGTCTTGCCTGTACCGAGCGGCAGGTCTCCATCTGCGCCAAGGATTCCGGCGGGCCGTACAGCTATGATGTGGTCGGCGGGCTGATCGAGGAGGCGAAAAAGACCGGCGCGGACTATGCCGTGGACGTCTATCCGCACTATGGCTCCGACGTGGAGGCGACGCTCCACGCGGGGTGCGATATCCGCCACGGCCTGATCGGCTCCGGCGTCTACGCCAGCCACGGCTACGAGCGCAGCCACATCGACGGCGTGTGGAACACCCTGAAGGTCCTGGAGGGCTATCTCGCCCTCTAGACGGCAGACAGTGCTATATATAAGTCAAAACCTCCGGCTCAGCCGGAGGTTTTTTGATGCTTTCCGCCCTATGCCGGATAGAAATTGAGAATCACAAAATGTGCGGTTTCCGGCAGTTCGTTGCGATAGGTGTGGCGGAGCGAGGAGTCAAACGCCATCGCGTCGCCCGCGTTCAGCGTATACGTCTGCCCGTTCAGACACATTTGCAGTTGTCCGGCTGTCACATACAGGTACTCCTGCGCCTTTGCCGGATGGCCGATGGAGGTGCTGGAAGATCCGCCGTCCAGCTCGGCGCGGAACAGCTCAAAATTCCGCGTGTGCGTCGTGGTAAAGCAGCAGTTGATCCGGTAGTGCTCCGTTTCGCCGGTCTGCTCGGGCATGTCCGCGCCGCGGACGATGCTGACGTCCTGCTCCGGCTCCTCCATCAGACGCGTGTAGGGGACGTTCAGGCCGTTCGCGATTTTCAGCAGCGTGTTGATCGTCGGATTGCTCCCGCCCTTTTCGATCTCCGCCAGCATGGCCTTGCTGATGCCGGAGATTCTGGACAGCTGCCCCAGCGTCAGATTCCGCTCGGCGCGCAGCGTGCGCAGATTTTCCGCTATGACTCTGCCTGCCTCCATGCCGCGTTCTCCTTTCTGCTTGACAAATATATTTTACGAATGTATAATTTATCACACGATAAGGACAATATATCGTCCAATTGTCCGCTATGCTTGTATCATACCGCGGATTTCCGAAAAAATCAAGCGAAAGAGGGAATGACAGATGAAACGTCGGGCGTTTCGCGCCGCGCTGCCGTATACGCTCCCGATTGCGGTGGGCTTCCTGTTTATCGGTATGTCCTATGGCTTCATGGTGCGCAGCAGGGGTTTCAGCCTGATTTACCCCGTTGCCATGAGCTGCCTGATTTTTGCCGGCTCAATGGAATTTGTGACGGTGCAGCTGCTGCTTTCGCCGTTCGATCCGCTGCATGCACTGGCGCTGACGCTGATGGTCAACGCGCGGCACCTGTTTTACGGCGTGTCCATGCTGGAGCGCTTCCGGAACACCGGCTGGAAAAAGCCCTATCTGATTTTCGGCATGTGCGACGAGACCTTTGCCGTCACCTGCTCCATCGCGCCGCCTCCGGACGTGGACAGAGGCTGGTTCATGTTTTTCATCACCCTGCTCGACCAGATCTACTGGGTCGGCAGCGTCGCGCTGGGCGCGCTGCTCGGCTCGGTCGTGCATTTCGACACCACGGGCATTGAATTTGTCATGACGGCGCTGTTCGTCGTCATGTTTGTCAACCAGTGGGACGAGCATCCCGACCACCGTCCGGCGCTGACTGGCACGGGCTGTGCCGCTGGCAGCGGCCTCCGGCGCTGATTTTGCAAAATACAAAAGGGACGGGCTTTGCCCGTCCCTTTCCCGTTTTCACCGGAACTGCCTCTTTTGCGGCAACGCCGCAACTGTGCCTCCGGCGGCCTACTTTTTCTGTTGCGCCAGAAAAAGTAGGCAAAAAGATGCGCCAGAGACGCGTTATATTGCGCGCTGACGCGCGCGATTTTTTGGCCGCTCCGCGGCCTGAACGCCCTATTCGGGCGCAGATTTGTTACTTTCCCGATAGCTTTCAGTCCCGATATTGCTTACGGGTTTGTAGGGGCCGATGCGCACATCGGCCCCTACAAACGTTTTGCACCACCGGCGAATACGCAGATGGCCTGCCATTTCCACGGCAGGGTGTTTTGCCAGCTTCTTGCGTGGCAGCGATTCTCGATGGGAGCGTTGTCTCCACGCAGGCGGCGCTGTAGTGTAACTTTGTAGAAAGAGTCTCGTGTGTTGGCCGCAATGTTTTTCTACGGGGTTATTCTGTGGCTTGCGGTACAATCCGATCCGCTTCCAGCGCCTCTTTTTGCCCACTTTTTCTGGCAAGACAGAAAAAGT
>CAKUJN010000039.1 GCA_934661735.1 uncultured Oscillospiraceae bacterium | reverse complement strand
GCCAGAAAAAGTAGGCAAAAAGAAGCGCTTCGTCCTCGCAAGCTCCAAGCGACGCTTCGCTCTGCATACGTTCGGCTAAGCCAATCGCGCGGCGCAAAGCTTGCGCTCTTGGAGCCTCACGCAATCCCTCGTCCCGCCGCAAGCGGCAGGCCTCGTCCATTGCGCTGCTCGTCCTCTCCGAATTGCAAACGCTTCGCTGGTTTGCAATTCGGTTCTTATATTGCGCGCTGACGCGCGCGATTCTTTGGCCGCTCCGCGGCCTGAACGCCCTATTCGGGCGCAGGATTGCTATTTTCCCGATAGCTTATGGTTCCGACAAAGGTACTACACGCAGTTGCGGGCAGACTGTATCAATTTCGGTTCTGCTCATTTCCGGAATACTCGGCCGGTTACGATTCTGCACCATCGGCGTATACGTAGATGGCCTGCCATTTCCACGGCAGCGTGTTTTGCCATCCCATTGCGTGGCAACGATTCTCGATGAGAGCGTTGTCACCAAGCAGGCGGCGCTGTAGTGTAGCTTTGCAGAAAGATTCTCGTGTGCTGGCCGCAGCGTTCTTTGACGGGGTAATTCTGTGGCATCGCGGTACAATCCGATTCGCATCCAGCGTCTCTTTTTGCATACTTTTTCTGACAAGCCAGAAAAAGTATGCCGCCAGAGGCACGGTTGCGGTGTTACCGCAAAAGCGGTAGTCTGGTGAAACCGGACAAAAGGGCTGATGTGCACCCGCAAGGGGTGGGCCGCATCCGTAGCGCTCCTTCGTCGCCAACGGCTGCGCAAAGTCGTCAGCCCCTACAGGCTGCGGCGCAGAATTGCCGCCGGAGGCTGCTCCGGCTTTGCCGGAGCGCATCACAGCCCTGCGATATGGACGACGCCCTGACAGACCAGCAGGACGATCACGCCCGCGGCCGCGACGCCCGCGGCGATGGCCGGCAGGGCGAACTTCATCCGCAGGCCCAGAAGCGCCGAGACCAGCGCGCCGGTCCATGCGCCCGTCCCGGGCAGCGGGATGGCCACCAGAATGAACAGACCGAGCGTCTCGTACTTCTTATACAGCATGGATTTTTTCAGGCCGCGCGAAATCAGCCAGTCTGCGGCTGCCTGCGGCCTGCCGCCGAGGCGCTGCATCCACGCGAGGATTTTCCGGATAAACAGAATGATCAGCGGCACCGGCAGAATATTTGCCGCGACGCACAGCGGATACAGCGCCGCAGTCGGGATATCGTGCGCCAGGCCAAACGGAATCGCGCCGCGAAGCTCGCTGACCGGCGCCATGGCCAGAAGCGCCGTCATAAGAATGGAAGTAAGCTGGTTCATGTCGTTTTCTCTCTCTCCTGTTCGGGCTCGGCGGACGGCTTCGCGCCGTCCGGACGCAGGTGCGTCTGCACAAAGCCGTCCAGCCACTCGGCCGCGGCCTGCATCAGCTGGCGCGTTTTGCCGCGCTCCTTCTGCATCAGTTCGCCCTGCATGGACTTTGCGCCGGATGTCAGCAGCAGCTTGAGCGTACCGCTGAGCGCGTGGCGTTCATCCTTGTCCAGCGCCTGAAACTTTTTCAGCATGGCTGACGCCGTTTTCAGCCCACCCTGCTTCAGCTCGGACAGCGTCTCCGCATCCGTGCAGGTCAGAATCTCAAACAGTGCGTCGACAAACGCCTCGCGCTGCTTCTGCGTCATGCTGTGAATCATGGTGCGCAGCGTCTGCTCGGCCACGCGCCCGCCGAAGTCCATCGACGGCCGGTGAATGAAGTGGTCGCCCAGCACCTGCCACGAAAAGCCGTCGTGCTGGAACAGGCCGGAATTGGTGCTGGTGACAACGGTGTATTCCTCCTCGTGCTCCAGAAGCATTCCGACAACCGACGACTCGGGCACAATGGTCAGAATCCGGCCGGCAATCCGCCGGTGCTCGGGCGTTTCCAGCAGGCTGGAATGGAAGCCGGGGCCGTCGTTATTGTATACGGCAACCAGACGCTTCTGCGTAGCTTCGCCGCAGTATACGGCGCTGTAGACGGCCAGATTGCCGCCCTTGGAGTGTCCGCCCGCGCGCAGCGGCTGCGCCGGATAGGCGTCGGTGGCGGCACACAGATATTCCAGCGCCTCGGCCTGCGACGGGACCGTGGACATCAGCGCCAGATTGCAGTCCTCTTTCCATCCGACGATGGTGTCGTCGGTGCCGCGGAAGGCAATGTAGACCGTCCCGTCGTCCAGCAGGACGCTCAGCGCGGAAAACTGTACCTCTTCGCCGGTATCGGTATGACAGACAAAGCCGTCCAGCCGTGCGTTCTGGAACCGGCGGCTGGCCGCCGCCTTTTGCAGCAGGACGGGAATCTCCTCCGGCACCAGCACGCCCATGTCCGTACTGGGATGCATCCGGAAATACTGCGCCGCGGCGGACGCAAGCGTCGTCCCCGTGCCGGTAAACGCCGCGGGCACAATGCCGCTGAAATCCATGAAGCAGAGCTTGGTCAGAATCAGATTGTCCACCTCATTGAACGGCCGCTCGGCAAGCGTCAGATCGCCGCGCCAGTCCAGATAATCAAGCATGTTTGCCATACGGGGTCTACCTCCCTTGAATATGCTTCTATGATACTATTTTTTACCGGTATGCACAAGCGATATTCCATTAAGATTCTCTGAAATTTTGTCAGCCGGCGCGGGATTTCATACCCGCCGCATCGTCATTTTCGGCTTTCCATTAACCTATTGACTTTGTAGGAATATTGTGCTATTCTGTTGTCAGATAAACATACCAGTTCAGTAGGAATTAAAAGCGAACGTCCTGCAAAGAATCAAAGGAGCTGATTTTATGAGAGTTTACGCCGATAACGCCGCAACCACGAAAATGAGCCGCACGGCAATCGATGCGATGCTTCCGTATATGGAGACGTATTTTGGAAACCCGTCCAGCCTGCACACCGTCGGTCAGGAGGCCGCGCAGGCGCTGGCCGAGGCGCGGCAGGCCGTCGCGGCATGTCTGGGCTGTGAGCTGCGGGAGATCACCTTTACCTCCGGCGGCAGCGAGGCCGACAATCAGGCGCTTTTGTCCGCGGCCATGCTGGGCGAAAAAAAGGGAAAAAAGCACATCATTTCCACAAATATCGAGCACCATGCCATTCTCCACTCGCTGCGGCGGCTGGAAAAGCTGGGCTTTGAGGTGACGCTGCTTCCGGTCGATGAAAAGGGCTGCGTCACCGTAGAGCAGGTGGCGGCGGCCATCCGCCCCGACACCTGTCTGGTGTCGGTCATGTACGCCAACAACGAGATCGGCACAATCGAGCCGGTTGCCGAAATCGGCGCGCTGTGCCGTGAAAAGGGCGTCCTGTTCCACACCGACGCGGTACAGGCCGCAGGCCATCTGCACATCGACGTGAAGGCGCAGAACATTGACATGCTGTCGCTTTCGGCACACAAGTTCCACGGCCCCAAGGGCGTGGGCGTGCTGTACGCGCGGCGCGGCATCGTTCTGACGAATCTGATCGAGGGCGGCGCGCAGGAGCGCGGCAAACGCGCGGGCACGGAGAACATTCCCGCCATCATGGGCATGGCCGCTGCACTGAAGGAGGCGTGCGGCAGAATCGATGAAAACGCCGCAAAGGTTTCCGCACTGCGGGACAAGCTGATCGCGGGACTTTCCAAAATTCCGCACAGCGCCCTCAACGGCGAGGATCACGGCGAAAAGCGCCTGCCCGGCAACGTGAATTTCTGCTTTGAGGGCATTGAGGGCGAAAGCCTTCTGCTGCTTCTGGACGCGAAGGGCATCTGCGCCTCGTCCGGCTCGGCGTGCACGTCCGGCTCGCTGGACCCGAGCCATGTGCTGCTGGCCATCGGACGGCCGCACGAGGTGGCGCACGGCTCGCTGCGGCTGAGCCTGTGCGAGTGGAACACCGAGGAGGAAATCGACTATATGCTGGCTGAAATCCCCGGCATTGTGCAGTATCTGCGCAATATGTCCCCCGTGTGGAAAGAGCTTTTGAGCGGTCAGCGCAAATTCATGCTGTAAGGAGGATGCAATCATGGCACTTTATACGGATACGGTAATGGACCACTTCATGAACCCGCGCAATGTGGGCGAAATCCCCGACGCAGACGGCGTGGGCGAGGTCGGCAACGCAAAATGCGGCGACATCATGAAGATGTATATCAAGGTAAAGGACAACAGAATCGACAATGTGAAGTTTGAGACGTTCGGCTGCGGCAGCGCCATCGCTTCCAGCTCCATGGCGACGGAGATGATCAAGGGCAAGACGATCGACGAGGCGCTGGCCGTCACGAATAAGCAGGTGGTCGAGGCGCTTGGCGGCCTGCCCGCGCACAAGCTGCACTGCTCGGTGCTGGCCGAGGAGTCCATCAAGTCTGCCGTCAGGGATTATTATGACAAAAACGGCATCGAATACGATCACAGCAAATTCCCCGACTGTGAAAACTGCGCCGCGTGCCACATGGTATAACATGCAGAAAACGGGCCTCCGGATTGCTCCGGAGGCCCGTTTCAGCTTATTTATCCGCTTTATCCGCCGGAACGATGATCCGCACGGCCTGACGGTGAATCTGAATATCCACCTGCCGACGGTCTCCGCCGTACTCGCCGTCCAGCGTCCACGGCACGGGATGCTCAAAGGTGAAGCGCACGCGGTCGGACTGGTGCGTGATAAAGCTCTCGTTTTGCAGCTCCATCCGCAGAAGCCGGCCGGCCACATTTCCGAAATCGATCAGATTCTTGATGTCTTTGACCAGGACGACCTCCGCGCGGCCGTCGTCCAGACGCACCTCCAGATCACTCAGATCGCTGCGCGGCTGAAAGCCGCCGACGCTGGTGGTGCTGCACACCAGACCGTCCAGCACCTCGGCGCGCTCGGTTTTTCCGTTGCACTCGATGCAGACGGGCACGGCGCGCACGTCGCTCAGCGCCCGCACGCCCGCCAGCAGATACGCAAGCCGGCCCAGCGCGCGCTTATCCTCCTGCGGTGTCTCATACGCCACGTCGGTAAACAGACCGAACGCCGCCACATACACAAACCAGCGGCTTTCGCAGAACTGGCCCACGTCCATGGCAAACGGCCTTCCCGTCATGATATCGCGCGCGGCCGCGACCGGATTTCTGGACAGGCCCAGCGTGGAGGCCACGTCGTTGACCGTTCCGCCCGGAATATAGCCCAGCGGCGGGCGGCGGTCCTCCGGCAGCTGCATCAGACCCGACACGGCCTCGTTGAGCGTGCCGTCGCCGCCGGTGCAGACCAGCAGGTCATAATCCGCGCCGTCCGCGGCAATTTTCCGCGTCAGATCCTTCGGCGCGGCGGTTGGATGGACTGTAATCTCATAGCCGCCGGCGGAGAAAATCTGAAGCACATCGACCAGATGATTTCGGATCTCCGCGTGTCCGGCGTTGGGATTGATGAAAAACAGAAGCCTTTTCATAGAAAAACACCTCAAGCAGGCATCAATTATTTCACAGGGCGCAGGAAAGCTCCGATGGGCGCACAGCGCCCATCCGTAGCCCTCCGGTATTTGAATTGAAAAATTATTCGCCGGTCTGCGTCTCGGCCTCGGTCTGTACGCGCTGTGCGGCAAGCACGTCCAGAAGCGCCGCGTTTTCCAGCGTCGTCTTTGTCTCATACTTCGCCAGAATATCGTCGGACAGCTGCGAGGACAGATTGTTCACATAGTCGCTGGCGGCGGTGGTGCGCCAGTAGATCTCGTCCAGAATCGCGGAGAGATAGATGATGTGATAGCCGAACTCCGTCTTTACAATGCCGGTGTCGCCGACCATGCGTCCGTCGGCAAAGCACCAGTCGTTGAAGTTGTCCACCATCTGTCCGGGATAGACGTTTTCAATCAGGCCGCCGTTCGCGGCGCTGCCGTCGGCAGAGTATTCCTGCGCCAGCGCGGCAAAGGAATCCTCGGTCTGCTCGCCGGACTTCCACTCGTCATAGATTTCGTTGATCTTCTGCTCGGCCTCGGCCCATGCCTCGTCGGTGTATTCGCCGTTTTCGTCCGTCTCGGCGGGCTGAATCAGAATGTGGCGGATGTTGACCATGGGGCTGTCCACCTTCATAACGCGGTTGGCCTCAAAGCGCTCGGCGTTCTCGTCGTAATACGCCTCGATGTCCTCGTCGGTATAGCTGGCGTTTTCCACCAGCTGGGACAGATACATGCTGGCAATCATGTTTTCCGTGACAAACTGGCGGTAGTCGGCGGCGGTGACGGTGCTGCCGAACGCCTGCCGCAGATAGCTTTCGCCGTTTTCAAAGCCGTAGTACACCGCCGCGGAGTCCAGACTCTCCGACAGCGAATCCAGATACTGCTGCTCCTCCTCGCCAAGCGTGAAGCCGTTGGCCTCCGCCTCCTGACACAGGGAGGAAACGCTGCTGAACATCTGGACGGCGGAATCAAGGAACTGCTGCTGCCAGGTGATGCCGTCGGCATATTCCTGCTCGTCCAGTCCCTTTGTGGAATCCAGCAGGAACGACGCGTACTGTCCGTAGCTGCTGATAAAGGAATAATAGCCCTGCCAGTAGTAGAACGGCAGCTGCCGGTTTGTCAGCTCGCGCTTGCCGCACTTTGCGACGGAATTGCCCAGAATGCGGTCGTTGACCTGTTCCTCGGTCATGGTGTAGGAGGTGTAGCCCGCCTCGTTTTCGTGCGCGATTACCGCGCCGCCCTTGACGCTTTTCGCGATAAAGATCGCGGCCACGGCCAGAAGCGCCACAGCAAAGGCCAGACAGATGCCCAGAACGGGGCTTTTCTTCTTCGGCGGCTGCGCCTCGGCGTCCTCCGCGGCGTCCGCGCCCTCGGCGGACGGCTCGCCGTCCTCCTCGATAATCTCAAAATGCTCCGCGCCGTCGTCCGTGCCGGCCGCAACGTCCGGCTCCGCGTCGTCCGGAGCGTCCGTCTCGGCGGCAGGCTCCGCCGCGTCCACAGCGCCGGATTCTTCCGCCGCCCCGATACCGGCCGCGTCCTCTGCGGCAGTCTCGGCCGCTGCCTCCGCGGCAGCGTCAGCCTGCGCCTGCGCGCCGGTCTGTCCGGCGTCCATCGCGGCGCCGTTGTTTTCCAGATCCATGATAACTCCTCGTCTTTCCGCGGCCGCTGGGCCGCTGCTTACGGTACCGGAATTACCGGTATATCCATCACAGTGTACCACACGCGGCATATATTTGCAATCTCTGCGCCGCGCTTCATCTTTGAAAAATTTGTGAACAGCCGGATTTCGGGCGCATGAACGAATCCGGAAGTTGAAAAAAAGCGGATTCTCTGCTATAATACTATAATCTATCGGCACCCCGCCGATCATTCATCCGGAGGTATCGCCTTGGAAACCAGAACCACCCAGATCACACCCGAACAGCTCCGCACACAGCAGGAGCTCTGCCAGAAAATCAGAGAATACTGGCACGCGCAGGGCATTACGCCGCGCGCGTTTGTCGATACCTACGGCTGTCAGCAGAACGAGGCCGACTCCGAGCGCATCCGCGGCATGCTGGAGGCGTGCGGCTACGGCATCGTCGACGAGGAGGAGGGCGCAGACTGCATCGTCATCAACACCTGCGCCATCCGCGAGCACGCCGAGGACCGCGTCTATGGCAACGTCGGCGCGCTGACGCACACGAAAAACCGCCATCCGCGGCAGAAGATTTTCCTGTGCGGCTGCATGATGGGCAGGCCCGAGGTCGCCGCGCGCATCAAGGGCAGCTACCGCCATGTGGACGGCATTTTCAATCCGCACCACTTGTGGCGCTTTCCCGAGCTTTTATATGCCGTCCTGACGACGGGCAAACGCGTTTTTGCCACCGAGGACTCCGCCGGCTCCATCGCCGAGGGCATTCCCGTCGTGCGGTCGAACAACCTCAAGGCGTGGGTGTCGATCATGTACGGCTGCAACAATTTCTGCTCATACTGCATCGTCCCCTATGTCCGCGGGCGCGAGCGCTCGCGCCGTCCGGAGGAGATTATCGCCGAAGTCAGGGAGCTGATCGCGGCGGGCTATAAGGATATCACGCTGCTCGGCCAGAACGTCAATTCCTATGGAAAGGATCTCGGCCTCGGCGTGGATTTCGCCGATCTCATCGGGACGCTGGCGGAGCTGGACGGCGATTTCTGGCTGCGCTTCATGACCAGCCACCCGAAGGACGCGACAAAAAAGCTGTTTGACACCATTGCCTCGCATGAGAAAATCGCAAAGCAGTTCCATCTCCCGTTCCAGTCCGGAAACGACCGCGTGCTCAGGGCGATGAACCGCCATTACGACTCGGCGCAGTATCTGTCGCTGGTCGACTACGGCCGGTCGGTCATGCCGGAGCTGGTGCTGACCAGCGACGTGATCGTCGGCTTCCCCGGCGAGACCGAGGCGGAATTTGAGGATACAATCCGGCTGATTGAGCGGGTGCGCTATGACGCGCTGTTCACCTTTATCTTCTCGCCGCGCCCTGGCACGCCGGCGGCAAAAATGGATGATCCAACGCCGAAGGCGGAGAAAAACCGCCGCTTTGACCGCCTGTGCGACGTACAGAACCGCATTTCGCAGGAGATTCATCAGGCGTATGTCGGCAGAACCATGCGCGTGCTGGTCGACGGCAGGGACGGCGAGCTGCTCACCGCCCGCACCGAGGGCGGCCGCCTTGTGCGCATGACGGGACCGGAGAGCCTGATCGGCCAGTTTGCACAGGCACACATCACAGGCTGCACGACGTGGAGCCTCACCGGTGCGGCGGTTTGACCGCTCCGTTTTCACCGGAGGTGCCGCCGAATGCGGCGAAGCCGCAACCATTGCTTCGCAGACCCACTTTTTCTGTTGCGCCAGAAAAAGTGGGCAAAAAGAGACGCTGGATGCGGATCGGATTGTACCGCAGTGCCACAGAATCACCCCGTAGAAGAACGCTGCGGCCAACACACGATAGACTCTCTGCAAAGCTGAACTACAGCGCCGCCTGCGTGGGGACAACGCTCCATCGGAAAAAGTTGCCACGCCAGGAGATGGTAAAACACCCTGCCATGCAATTCAGAATGCATCTACGTATTCGCCGGTAGTGCACAATATTTGCGTTCTACTGTACATGTTTGTAGGGGCCGATGCCCACATCGGCCCCTACAAGGTGCAGTGCATGAGCACGGCCCATCGAGTATTCCGGAAATGAGCAGAACCGAAATTGATGCAGTCTGCCCGCAAATGCGTGTAGTACATTTGCCGGAATTGAAAGCTATCGGGGAAGTAACAAATCTGCGCCCGTCAGGGCGTCAAAAAAAACGCGCGCGTCAGCGCGCAATATAATGCGTCCCAAGCGCTTCTTTTTGCCTACTTTTTCTGGCGCAACAGAAAAAGTAGGTCTGCGAAGCAGCGGTTGCGGTGTCACCGCATTCAACGGCACTCCGGTGAATCCGGACAAGCGGGCCGACAGAGTCGTCGGCCCCTACAGGGTGGGGCGCAGAATCGGCCGCGGAGCGGCCAAAAAATCGCGCGCGGCAGCGCGCAATATTGAAACCGGATAGTTTTCAGGAAAGGAGCGCCCGCTATGCAGGCAAGATATAAAAACGTACTGATGTGGGCGCTCTATGCGCTGCTGTTTCTGCTGGTCATGGTTGTGCAGACCGTGGTGTTCGGGCGCGCGCGCTTCTGGGACACCAAGCTCTGCCTGATTCCGGTTGCGGTCGTGTGCGTGGCCATGTATACCGGCGCGGAAAGCGGCGGTGTGTTCGGCCTTGCGGCCGGAACGTTCTGGTGCCTCAGCGGCGCGGACGGCGGCGGAATGCTGATCGTGCTGTGCACGCTGTGCGCCGTATGCGCGGGCTATCTGTGCGAGCGGGTATTCAACCGCAACCTGGTTTCCGCGCTGATGATGAGCCTGATGGCGCTGACCGCGTGTCAGCTGACGCTGTTCGCGCTGAAATGCTATCTGGGACAGAGCGGGGCCGACGGATGGCTGCCGCTGCTGCGCCAGATTCTGCTGTCCATGACGGCATGCCCGCCGGTTACGCTGGCCGCATGGGCAATCCGAAAGGCGGGGGCCTGATCTATGAACCGAAGAATCCGAATCCGAACCATTACCTTTATTGTGATGGTGGCCGCGCTGCTGTCGCTGTTTACGCTGCGGCTGTACAAGCTGGTCACATCCGAGGAGGCTGTCGCCGCCGGCGCAAACTCCATCCCCTACCGGACCGTGGTCGAGGCGTCACGCGGCAATATCCTTGACCGCAACGGCAATGTGCTGGTCTCAAACCGCGCCAGCTATAACCTGACGATCATCAACTTTGTCCTGTTCAACAGCAAATCGCCGAACGAAAAGCTGCTTTCGCTGCTGGAGCTGTGCGACAGGCTTGGAATTGCATACGAAAGCCACTTCCCTGTCACGGCCGAGCGGCCGTACGACTATAATATGGACAGTCTGAACAACTCGTGGCAGAACTATTTCCGCATGTTCCTGGCCAACCGCGACTATGATCTGGACATCTCCGCGCAGACGCTGATGAAAAATCTCCGCGGCGAGTACCGGATTCCCGAGGAATGGAGCGCCGATCAGGCGTACCGCGTAATCTCCGTCCGATATGAGCTTGAGCTGCGAAGCATCCCAGGCATCGGACTGGAAAACTACACGCTGGCCAGCGACGTCAAGGCCGAGGACCTTGCCGCCGTAATGGAGCTGGGCATTCCGGGCGTCATCGTCGAGACCGGCACCGTGCGCGAGTATCACACCAAATACGCCGCGCATCTGCTGGGCTATATCGGCCAGATGACCGCCGAGCAGTATCAGAAATACAAGGATCAGGACTACGCCATGAACGCGCTGGTCGGCCAGACCGGCATTGAGTACGCCTTTGAGGAGTATCTGCACGGTCAGAGCGGCTCGAAATACACCACCGTTTCGTCCAGCGGCGAGGTTCTGGAGGAGTATTTTGAATCCCGTCCCGAGCCGGGCAACAATGTGGAGCTGACAATTGACATTTCGCTTCAGGCGGTGGCCGAGCAGTCGCTGGAAAGCATGATTCTGAATCTGCGCGAGAACGGCGTCGGCCGCAAGCACGAGGGCAAGGACGCCGAGGGCGGCGCGGTCGTCGTCCAGCAGGTCAGAACCGGCGAGATTCTCGCCTGCGCCAGCTATCCGACGTATGATCTGTCCACGTTCAATGAAAACTATCAGGAGCTGGCGGCCGACAAATACGCGCCGATGTACAACCGCGCGCTGGACGCCGAATACTGGCCGGGCTCCATTTACAAGATGGTCACGTCCATCGCCGCAATCGATCTGGGCGGCTTCAGCGAATACTATGAAATCACCGACAAGGGCGTATACGACTATTACAAGGACTATGGCTATATGCCGAAGTGCTATGTCTGGACAAGCACCCAGACGACGCACGGCACGGTCAACATGCAGCAGGCGCTTCAGGAATCGTGCAACTATTATTTCTATGAAATCGGCCGTCTGACCTATAACAATTACTACCCCGTGACGAAGAAGAACCCGATGGACGAGGTTGCAAAGGCACTGGGTCTGGGCGAGGCGACCGGCGTGGAGCTCCCCGAGCACACCGGCACGCGCGCCAACGCCGAGACAAAGGCCGCGATGTACACCGGCGATCAGGCCGGCTGGTACGGCGCGGATATCATTCAGGCCGCCATCGGCCAGTCGGACAACAAGTTCACCCCGATGCAGATGGTGTGCTACACCTCGGCACTGGCCAATCACGGCGTGCGGTACAAGGCGACGTTCCTTTCGCGCGTTGTGTCGTGGGACTATCAGGACCTGATTCTGGAGCACACGCCCACCGTGGCAAGCGAGCTGGACATGTCCGACGAGGCCATCGACTGCGTCTCCACCGGCATGGAGCTGGCCGCAAGCGTCGGCACCGCCGCGCAGTATCTGGCGGATTACCCGATCAAGCTTGCCTGTAAGACCGGCACCGCGCAGTGGGGCAACGAGTACAGCGGCTCGGACCACGCGTCGTTCGTTCTGTACGCGCCGGCCGACAACCCCGAAATCGCCATTGCCGTCTATGTGGAAAAGGGCGCGCAGGGCGGCAATCTGGCAAACGTCTGCATCCCCATTCTGGACGCGTATTTCTCCACCAGCACCAAGTATGAAACCGCTGCCAGAGAAAATACGGCGCAATAAGCACTGAAATACCGATAGGAGCGTCAGTTTATGACCGATCTTTCCAAAATCCGAAACTTTTCGATTGTGGCGCACATCGACCACGGCAAATCCACGCTGGCCGACCGTCTGCTGGAGGCGTGCCACACCGTGGAAAAGCGCGAAATGGCCGAGCAGGTGCTTGACTCAATGGAGCTTGAGCGCGAGCGCGGCATCACCATCAAGGCGCGCGCCGTCCGGCTGGACTATCACGCCGACGACGGTGAGGACTACGTGCTGAACCTGATCGACACCCCGGGCCATGTGGACTTCAACTATGAAGTCTCCCGCAGTCTGTCGGCGTGCGAGGGCGCGGTGCTGGTCGTCGACGCGTCGCAGGGCATTGAGGCCCAGACGCTGGCAAACACATATCTTGCCATCGACAACGACCTTGAGGTGCTGCCAGTCGTCAACAAAATCGACCTGCCTGCCGCCCGTCCGGAGGAGGTCAAGCACGAAATTGAGGACGTCATCGGCATTCCGGCGATGGACGCGCCGGAGATTTCCGCGAAAAACGGCATCAATATCCACAGCGTGCTGGAAATGATCGTAAACGGCGTGCCCGCGCCGAAGGGCGACCGTGACGCGCCGCTGCAATGCCTGATTTTTGACAGCCAGTATGATTCCTATCGCGGCGCGATTGTCTACATGCGCGTCGTCAACGGCACGGTAAGGGCCGGCATGGATATCAAAATGATGGCCACCGGCGCGGTGTACAAGGTCGTCGAGGTCGGCTATCTGCATCCGTTCGGGATGCGTCCGGCCGAGGCGCTGGGTGCGGGTGAGGTCGGCTATCTGACAGCGTCGATCAAGACCGTCTCCGACACGCGCGTGGGCGACACGATCACCGGCGCGGAGAATCCCGCGGCCGAGGCGCTCCCAGGCTATAAGCAGGCGCAGCCGATGGTCTTTTCGGGTGTCTATCCCGCCGACGGCTCAAAATACGGCGATCTGCGCGACGCGCTGGAAAAGCTGAAGCTCAACGACGCGTCGATGAGCTATACGCAGGAAAGCTCCATCGCGCTGGGCTTCGGCTTCCGGTGCGGCTTCCTGGGTCTGCTGCACATGGAAATCATTCTGGAACGGCTGGAGCGGGAATACAATCTGGATCTGATCACGACCGCGCCGAACGTCGTCTACCGCGTCACGAAAACCGACGGGACAGTGCTGAATGTGTACACGCCGCTCAACTATCCGGACCCTGCCGAAATCGCCTCGGCCGAGGAACCGTATGCAAAGGTCAACATCCTCACGCCGCCGGAATACGTCGGCGCGATCATGGACCTGTGCACCAGCCGCCGCGGCGAGTACAAGGATATGAAGTATCTGGACGTCAGCCGCGTGGAGCTGCACTATTCCATGCCGCTGAACGAGATTATCTACGATTTCTTCGACGCGCTCAAGAGCCGCACGCGCGGCTATGGCTCGCTGGACTATGAGCTGGAGGGCTACCGGCCGTCCAAGCTGGTCAAGCTGGATATCCTGCTCAACGGCGAAATTGTCGACGCACTGAGCTTTATTCTCTTCGCCGACAACGCCTATGCGCGGGCGCGGCGTATCTGTGAAAAGCTCAAGGAGAACATTCCGCGCCAGATGTTTGAAATTCCCGTGCAGGCCGCCATCGGCGGCAAGGTCATTGCGCGCGAGACGATCAAGGCCCTGCGCAAGGACGTGCTGGCCAAGTGCTACGGCGGCGATATCACGCGGAAGAAGAAGCTGCTGGAAAAGCAGAAGGAGGGCAAAAAGCGCATGCGCACGTTCGGCACGGTGTCCGTACCGTCGGAGGCGTTCATGGCGGTCCTCAAGCTGGATGAGTGATTTCGCGGCGCAGCCTGTAGAGGTTGTGTCCGGATTCACCGGATTGCTGTGCATGCGGCAAGACCGCAACTGTTGCTTCGCAGACCCACTTTTTCTGCTGCGCCAGAAAAAGTGGGCAAAAAGAGGCGCTGGATGCGAATCGGATTGTACCGCGATGCCACAGAATTACCCCGTCAAAGAACGCTGTGGCCAGCACACGAGAATCTTTCTGCAAAGCTACACTACAGCGCCGCCTGCTTGGTGACAACGCTCTCATCGAGAATCGTTGCCACGCAATGGGATGGCAAAACACGCTGCCGTGGAAATGGCAGGCCATCTACGTATACGCCGATGGTGCAGAATCGTAACCGGCCGAGTATTCCGGAAATGAGCAGAACCGAAATTGATACAGTCTGCCCGCAACTGTGTGTAGTACATTTAGCGGAACCGAAAGCCATCGGAATGGTTGCAATTCTGCGCACGTCAGGGCGTTCAGGCCGCGGAGCGGCCAAAAAATCGCGCGCGTGAGCGCGCAATATAAAACGCGTCCAAGCGGATCTTTTTGCCTACTTTTTCTGACAAGCCAGAAAAAGTAGGCCGCCGGAGGCACATCTGCGGCGTTACCGCATCAACGACCGTCCGGTGAATACCGGAAAAGGGCCGACAGAGTCGTCGGCCCCTACAGGGTGCGACAGAAAATCGCCTGCGGAGCAGCCGCGGCGCTGCCGCATGCAATAGCAATCCGGTGCAGACCGGAACGACAATCGATCATAATTTCTTGAGGGGAGCAAGGCAATGCTTCTGAATCACACTGAACCAACCAAAAAGAAAAAGCCGCTCGGCATCTATGTCCATGTGCCGTTCTGCCGCAGCAAGTGCGAATACTGCGACTTCTATTCGCTGGCCGGCGCGCGCAACAGCGATCTGATGGACCGGTATCTCACGGCCATCCTGGCGCATATCCGCGAGGCGGGGCCAAGCGCGGCGGGCTATGAGGTAGACACCGTCTACTTCGGCGGCGGCACGCCGTCGTTCTTCGGCGCGGGCGGGCTGAGCCGGATTTTTGCGGAAATCGACCGCCGCTTTGACGTCAGCCGCGAGGCCGAGGTCACGCTGGAGGCAAATCCCGATTCCGTGGCGCTGCCGATGCTGATGCGGCTGCGGCGCTCGGGCTTCAACCGGATTTCCATCGGCGTGCAGTCCGACGTGGACGAGCAGCTCAAGGCCATCGGCCGCCCGCACAACTATAAGCAGGCGCAGCAGGCCGTGTCGCTGGCGCGCCGCGCGGGCTTTGACAATGTGTCGGTCGATCTGATGTTCGGCCTGCCGAATCAGAGCCGCGAGCAGTGGATGCAGACGCTTCGCAATGTCATCGATCTCAAGGCCGACCACATCTCCTGCTACGGACTGAAGGTCGAGGCGGGCACGCCGCTGTACGATTACAAGGACTGCGCGAATCTGCCCGACGACGACGCGCAGGCGGATATGTATTTCTACGCGGTCGATACGCTTGAATCGTTTGGCTATCACCAGTATGAAATCTCCAATTTTGCGCGCGACGGCTATGTCTGCCGCCACAACATGAAATACTGGGTCGGCGACGAGTATCTGGGCTTCGGCCCGTGCGCTGCGTCCGACTTTGCCGGCAAGCGCTTTACCATCGAGGCAAATCTTGAGAAATACATCAAGGGCATCGCGACAAAGGGCGTTGTGCTGTCCGAATGCGAGTCCGTGCCGCTGCGTGAGCGCGCGGGCGAATACCTGATGCTCCGCCTGCGGACGGTGGACGGCGTGGAGGCGGGCGAGTATACACGTTCGTTCCTGCTGCCGTTCGAGCCGATTGAAGCGCGGCTTCAGGAGCTGGAAAAGCAGGGCTTTGCCGTGCTGGAGCACGGGCGCTGGCACCTGACGCCAAAGGGCTTCATGCTGTCCAACTCCATTCTGATCGATCTGCTGGACGTCCAGCAGAAGAGCAAGCCCCTTGCGCAGAAGCGATAGGCGCTTTGCAGCACCAGATATAGATATACGCCGCGAAAGGGGCCACTACATCGGCCAAAGTGGAAAAAGGTGAAAAAAACATTTGACACCTTGTATATCTATCCGGTATAATAGTATCCGCATCTTGCTGCGCATCTGTACCGCTCGGCACGGATGCGCGCTCAATTGACTCGCTGCGGCTGCAAATCGCAGCTGTTGAGCATATTATCAGGAGGCTTTGAAGCAGCCGGCAGGCGCATTCGGCGGGAGGCTTTTCTCCGAGCCAGGGCGTGAGGGCATGGAATACCGCGTGTATTTCAAGCCGTTCAGGCCGCGGAATCGGGAGGGCGAATCCGGCGGAGCCGCAGGCGGCTGAGGCAGAGGTTCCACTACAGGAGGTGTAGAAAAATGGCAACTGTTCGTACCTATCAGCCCAAGAAGCGCCACAGATCCAAAGTCCATGGTTTCAGAAAGAGAATGGCTACCGCCAACGGCCGCAAGGTTCTTGCCCGCCGCCGTGCCAAGGGCAGAGCAAAGCTCTCCGCCTGATCGATCGGCCATGACCGCATATACCGCCAGGCAATGACAGGGGTGAATGGACGCAGTTCTGTTCGCCCCATCCGTTTATCAGAGAATTCCATCGGGGAGAGGCGTATGCAGTTTTCCAAATCCCTGAAATACAGCCATGTGTTCCGCCGGCTGTACCACAAGGGCGCCAGCAGCGCAAACCGGTATCTGGCAGTTTACTGCCGGAAAAACGGCACGGCAGAAAACCGTGTGGGACTGACGGTCAGCGTGAAGCTTGGACATGCCGTCCAGCGCAACGCCGTCCGCCGCCGCCTGCGTGAGATCTACCGGCTGCATGAGGCGCAGTTTCGCCGCGGCTGCGATATCGTAGTCGTGGCTCGTCTGCGCGCCATGGACGCGCCCTACCATGAGCTGGAAAAGGCATATCTTTCCCTTGCGCAGAAGCTTTCGCTCCTGCGCGACGACGATGAAGCATGAAAACTCTGATGCTTGCGATGATCCGTTTTTACCAGAGGCACATTTCACCCGCGTTTCCCCCCAGATGCCGCTTTTCTCCGACGTGCTCACAGTACGCGCTGGAGGCCATCGGCAGATATGGGGCATGGAAAGGCGGATGGATGGCGTTCCGGCGGCTTTTGCGGTGCAACCCTTTCTACAAGGGAGACTACTTTGATCCGGTGCCGTAAGGGCCGCGGGCGGGGCCCGCGTTCCGGCATCCCCACATTGGAGGAAAACAAATGAAGAAACGATTTCTGGCACTGTTTCTCGTCCTGCTTCTGGTTCTGAGCCTGAGCGCCTGCGCCGTGCAGTCCGCACAGCAGAACGCCTATGAGGGCATGGAGCCGGCCGAGGCCGCCGAGGCCGCGGCGGAAGCAACCAAGGACAACACAAGCATTTCCGACATCATCCGCGTTCCGTTCGGATATCTGCTTGACTGGCTGTACAACTTCTCAAGGAACTACGGCGTCGCGCTGCTGCTGTTCTCGCTGATCGTCAAGCTGGTCCTGTTCCCGCTGAGCATCAAGAGCAAGAAGAGCATGCTGAAGATGAGCCGTCTGGCGCCGCTGACAAAGGCGCTGGAGGCCAAATACGGCGACGACAAGCAGAAGTACCAGATGGCCGTACAGCAGCTGTACAAGGAGGAAGGCGTCTCCATGGGCGGCGGCTGTCTGTGGTCGTTCATCCCGCTGCTGATTCTGCTGCCGCTGTACTATGTCATCCGTGAGCCGCTGACGTACATGCTGCACAATTCCCGCTCGGTCTCCGCGGCCATCGTCGCCTATATTCAGGCGCGCGGCGTGGATCTGGGCACCAATTCCTACTATGCGCAGCTGATGGCCACCAGCCATCTGCACGAATATGCCGCCGAACTGAAGGAGCTGGCCGTCACGGCCGCTGCCAACCTGCGTGAGATTGACTTCGGCTTCCTCGGCATCAATCTGGCCGCGATCCCGTCGTTCAAGTTCTGGACGTGGGAGAACCCGAACTGGGCGCAGATCGGCCTGTTCCTGATCCCGCTGATTTCCGGCGCGATTCAGATGCTTTCGATGCTGGTCAGCCAGAAGATGAACAACAAGGTCGCCACCAACGCCGACGGCGAGCAGGACGACGAGGCCGCAAAGGCCGCAAACCAGACCAATACCACCATGATGCTGATGATGCCGCTCATGTCGCTGTGGATCGGCTATTCCATGCCGGCCGCAATCTCGATCTACTGGATCGCGCAGGCGCTGTTCGGCGGCATTCAGGACTACTTCCTGACCGTGCATTACCGCAAGGTCTATGACGCGGAGGACGCCGAGCGTCAGGCCCGCGCCGCCCTGCGCCGTGCCGAGGAGGAGGAAAAGGAGCGCCAGCGTGCGCTGCGCCGCGAACAGAATCCCGACGGCATCACCGATAACGTCAGCAAGAAAAAGCTGAAGCAGCAGGAAAAGGAAGCCGCTGCGGCAGCTGCCAGAGAATATGAGGCCCAAAAAGCGCCCGCGCAGGAAAACGGCGACGCGCAGAAGCCTCTGTCCGGCGACCCCAACCGCCCGTACGCCAGAGGCCGTGCCTATCAGGCCGACCGCTACACGAAAAAGGCCGGCGCGGCAGAAGAAAACAAGGAGTAAGCTATGGAAAAGTTTATCACAGCGACCGGAAAGACCATTGATCTGGCGATTGCAAACGCGCTGGAGCAGCTGGGCATGGATCGCGACAGCGTTTCCGTTGAGGTGCTCGACAATCCGAAGTCCGGCTTTCTGGGCTTCGGTGCACAGCCGGCAAAGGTCAAGGTCACCTATGAGGTTCCGGATGTAGAGGAGGCACCCAGACCCGCGCTGTCCTCCGCCTCCAGAAGCAAGCCGAAAAAGACCGTTCAGGCACAGGAGGACGCGCCCCGCGTGATCGCACCCGCCGCGCCCGCGGCTCCGCGGCCGCAGCCGATGCCCCCGCTGGACACGGCTGAGCGCGCAGCACGTCCCGAGCGCAGACCCCGCAATGAGCGTCGGAACGACCAGCCGCGCCGCCAGCGCAGCGAACAGCCCCGCCGTGAGCAGCCTGCCGCGCCTGCGGCTCCTGCCGAGCCGAAGGTCTACGCGTCGGCAGAGCCCGGTTCGACGGAGGAGCGCATTGAGATTTTCATCAAGGGCCTGCTTGAGCATATGGGCTCTGACGCGGTGCCGCACGCCGTCAAAAATGCGGACGACACCTACATGGTCGATCTGGTCGGCGAAAATCTCGGCATTCTGATCGGACGCCGCGGCGAAACGCTCGACGCAATCCAGCACCTGACCAACTACGCCGTCAACCGCGGCGCAAGCAAGCGCGTGCGCATCAATGTCGATGCGGAGAACTACCGTCTCAAGCGCGAGGAATCCCTGCGCCGTCTGGCACAGAAGGTCGCCGGCAAGGTTTCGCGCTATCGCCGCAACATCACCCTCGAGCCGATGAACGCCTATGAGCGCCATGTCATCCATGCCGCGCTTCAGGATCATCCCGACGTGACCACGTTCTCCACCGGTACCGAGCCGAACCGCCGCATTGTCGTGGCCTACAGCCGCTACAAGAACGCGCAGACGCCCGACGAGGAAGCGTAATACACAAAACAAACACCAGCCATTCCAGACGGATGGCTGGTGTTTTTTTCCGGTTTCACCGGAACGGCGGTTGAATGCGGGAAACACCGCAGGTGCCGTTGATGCGGCAACGCCGCAACCGTTGCTTCGCAGACCCACTTTTTCTGTCTTGCCAGAAAAAGTGGGCAAAAAGAGGCGCTGGAAACGGATCGGATTGTACCGCAAGCCA